>NZ_LQZA01000001.1:0-323824 GCF_001581925.1 Ferrovum sp. PN-J185 | reverse complement strand
ATAGCAATAATCTCGGCATCGGAGAATAAATGTTCATACCCCAAAAAGTCTGTACCTGAACCGGAGTAATCAATTTGATGTTGGGTCGTAAATTTTGATGCTGCTCTAGCTCTTTCACGCTGTGCTTCCATGGCTTGCTCAAAGCCTGCTATATCCAGTGCAATACCTCGCTCACGTGCAATATCAGCTGTTAAATCCATCGGAAAACCATAAGTATCATATAGTTTAAATACGGTTTCTCCACTGAGCATCTTATCTTCTTGATGAAGTGCTTCTTCCAATACTGCCATACCATTCTCAAGCGTTTCAGCAAAGCGCTCTTCTTCTTGCAACAGGACTGCTTTAACTTGATCTTGTTTGGCTACCAATTCAGGATAAGCAGCACCCATCACACGACTTAAATCAGCAACCAAACGATGGAAGAAAGCATATTTTTGTCCTAACTTATAGCCGTGACGTATTGCTCGCCGAATAATGCGACGCAATACATAACCCCGTCCTTCGTTACTTGGAATAACGCCATCGACCACTAAGAAAGAACAAGCGCGAATATGATCAGCAATTACTTTAAGTGAGTTGTGACTCAAATCAGTAACGTGAGTTTCTCTGGCTGCAGCTTTAATCAGTTCTTGGAAAAGATCGATCTCATAATTACTATGTACGTGTTGCATGATCGCTGAGATTCTCTCTAAACCCATACCAGTATCAACAGAGGGTTTAGGTAACGGATGTAATACCCCTTTCTCATCACGATTAAATTGCATGAACACAAGGTTCCAGATCTCAATATAGCGATCACCATCCGCTTCAGGGGTACCAGGTGGACCACCAGCCACCTCTGGGCCATGGTCATAAAAAATTTCGCTACAAGGACCACAAGGACCAGTATCTCCCATTTGCCAGAAATTGTCAGAGGTACTAATTCGTGTAAAACGATCCTCAGGAATACCAATTTCTTTCAACCAAATAGAGGCAGCCTCTTCATCATCATGGTAGGCTGTAACCCATAACTTTTCTTTGGGAAGCTGTAATTCTTCTGTTAAAAACTGCCAAGCAAAATGTATGGCATCCCGTTTAAAGTAATCACCAAAACTGAAGTTACCGAGCATTTCAAAGAAAGTATGATGACGGGCTGTATAGCCTACGTTTTCTAGGTCATTGTGTTTACCGCCGGCTCTTACGCTACGTTGACTACTGGTTGCACGAGTATAAGGACGTTTATCGACGCCTAAAAAAACGTCCTTAAACTGAACCATACCTGAGTTGGTAAATAATAAGGTTGGATCATTAGCAGGGACCAGAGGGCTTGATGGCACAATGGTGTGTCCGTGACGTTCAAAAAACTTTAAAAATCGATCTCGAATCTCAGCAGATTTCATGGCAATAGTTTAATAAATAAAATAAATAATACTTATTCTACCAAAAACCTGAAAAACCACAGAAAAAGAATACGTTAGGCTAATCGTCACCACGCAACAGTGACTGAATAATCGCCATACTAAACCCACGGTTTTGTAGATAGCGTCCTTGCTTTGCTCTTTCGGCAGCGTTACTAGGAAGGCTTTGAAAACGTTTAGCCCACACTGCTTTTGCCTGAGACAGTTCGTCATCTTTTACATCAACTAAAACCTGTTGAATAATCTCGTCAGGAATACCATGCATAAGTAAATCCTGTTTGATGCGTAACGCACCATGCTTACCTTGACGTGCTCTGACAATTGCTTCTGCTGTTCTGAGATCAGACTGTAACCCCTCTTGCTCTAGCGTATCGAGAAGTTGGTGAATTTCATCGGGAGAGACTGCTAATGGTGAGAGTTTTTTAAATAACTCACGCCGAGAGTGCTCCCGGCGTGATAAATAACTGATAGCTTTTTGTCTTAAAGAGATATCTGCCACAATAGGTTAATCATCAGCAGAGGGAACAGCAACAGCCATCTTGATACCACTGGATTCACGAATTTTACTTTCAATCTCTTTAGCAATTTCGGGATGCTCTTTTAAGTATTCACGAGCATTGTCTTTACCTTGCCCGATTTTCTCTCCTTGATAGGAGTACCAAGCACCGGCTTTTTCTACAATTTTACCTAGAACGCCAAGCTCAATAATTTCACCTTCACGAGAAATACCTTCACCATACATAATATCAAAATCAGCAACCTTGAAAGGAGGGGAAACTTTGTTTTTAACAACTTTCACACGTGTTTCACTACCTACCACTTCATCCCCTCGTTTAATTGAACCAACGCGACGAATATCAAGACGTACTGAGGCATAAAACTTGAGCGCATTCCCACCTGTGGTGGTCTCAGGATTACCAAACATGACACCAATCTTTAAGCGAATTTGGTTAATGAATACCACTAAACAATTAGAACGTTTAATGTTACCTGTTAATTTTCTTAAGGCCTGTGACATGAGTCTTGCATGAAGGCCCACGTGTGAATCACCCATCTCCCCTTCGATCTCAGCACGAGGTGTTAATGCGGCCACAGAATCCACAACGACAATGTCAACTGATCCAGAACGCACTAACATATCGGCAATTTCAAGAGCTTGCTCACCTGTATCGGGTTGTGAAATAAGTAAATCAGTAACATTGACCCCTAATTTTTGTGCATATACCGGATCCAATGCATGCTCCGCGTCAATAAATGCGGCAATCCCACCTTTTTTTTGCATCTCAGCGATTACTTGTAGCGTTAAGGTAGTTTTACCTGAGGATTCAGGGCCATAAATTTCTACAATTCTACCGCGCGGTAATCCACCTACTCCTAAGGCCAAATCTAAACCTAATGAGCCTGTGGAAATCACCTCAAAATCACGCTCTATCTCAGTTTCTCCGAGACGCATAACAGCGCCTTTACCAAATTGCTTTTCAATTTGCGAAAGTGCCGCCGACAAGGCTTTACTTTTATTGTCATCCATAATCATGTTTCCTGAAATATCATTTGCATTAAAGGCGCCACTGATGCCATAAAACGCTAGCTGTGACGGACTTAGCCCGAGCTGACCAAGTACTGTAATTATATCCAGTTATTTTGCTTTTGCAATACCTAGTTAAAGTTAGCTTGCCGTTTGAGAATATATACGAACTGGAAGAGATATGAGCGACGAAAAAAAAGAATTTTTTAATTATTTAACCAAACATCCTAACCCCTTCCAGGTAAAGAGAAGGGGTTAGTGCATTCCCTTTAGTCGTGTTTTTCCAATTTATGATTAAGTATGAGTGCTAACAAGGTCGTTACTGCACCTGACAACAAATATAGCCCAACATAGGCAAGACCATAGTGACTGGTAAGCCACAATACAATCAAAGGAGCAAAAGCAGCACCTAATAGCCAAGATAAGTCAGCGCTTAAGGCTGCCCCCATATAGCGATAAATAGAGGGGAAATTACTTGCCGTAGCACCGGATGCTTGACCATAAGATAAACCAACCAAAATAAAACCTACAAAAATGTAGAGGTTTTGTCCCAGTTGTCCACCACCAATTAGTAAAGGTGTCGTAACACTAAAGATACCAATTAATACCGCTACTCCAGCTAAGGTGTGGCGACGGCCAAACTGATCAGCGATGACTCCCGATGCGATCATACCTAAAGCAGCAAATCCCGCCCCCGCCATTTGAATCAATAGAAAGTCGTTGATTGAGCGATCAGTATTTAACACAATCCAAGATAATGGAAAAACAGTAACCACATGAAATAAGGCATAACTTGCCAAGGCAGCTAAAGCACCCAGTAAAATATTTCTTTTTTGACTAATTAACAATTGTGAGAACTGGGGTGGTGGTATTAACGCATTCTCATCAAGTAAACGGGTATATTTTGCTGAGGTAACTAATCTAAAACGTAAAAATAGAGCCATCATATTTAATACGAAGGCAACAAAGAAAGGATAGCGCCAACCCCATTCTAGAAAGTCTTGCGCAGACAATTGCGAATGAAAATACCAAAAAGCGCCTGTGGCAATAGCAAACCCTAAAGGAGATCCTAGCTGTCCTAACATGGCATACCATCCACGCTTTTTAGTTGGCGCATTCAAAGCGAGCAAAGAAGGAAAACCGTCCCATGACCCACCCACAGCCACACCTTGGCCAATTCTTAAGATTGCCAACAAAACAATTGCCATTGGCCCTAAAAACGAATAACTAGGTACAAAAGCCATTCCAGCAGTAGAAAAACCTAATAAAAATAACGCTACTATTAACTTAGTAGTTCTATTTGAACGCTTCTGAACATACATTAAGAGACTGGTACCAAGAGGCCTTGCTATAAAAGCTAATGAAAACATTGCAAAAGAAGCCAATGTGCCATCTAACGCGGAAAGAAATGGAAAAAATAAAGCAGGAAAAACCAATACCGATGCAATGGCATAAACAAAAAAGTCAAAATGCTCAGAGCAACGCCCCATAAATACTGCCGCTGACACTTCCCCTAAATCAATGCGTTGACTATTATGATCAGCACGCTCACGAGAGGACAATCCTGCCAAATTTAATTGATTTAAATCACCTGAAACCATAGTTCTCTCCTCCAAAACTCATTATTTTTATATTGTTATGTGCCTGTTTTTTTAACTAGGCTTAAGTTCAGTCTAACAGAAAACATCCGAATTATTGTGAATTGCTCAAATAAATCAATAAGTACTTATTCTTAATCAAAAAAATTTCATTTAAAGAGACAATAACCAACATATATTAATCATTTACTTTAGTCAAAAACCATCACATAAACAAAGGCTTAAGCCTATGAACGGTCTTTACAAAATTGCGATCAAGTTACTAATTAATGATCGGGGAAAGTTCTTGGCTGTATTAATTGGTATTACTTTCTCCATATTTCTTATCATCATGATGACATCTATGTTTTCAGGTATTCTCAATCGTGCCTCTTCTTCAGTGAACAATATCGGCGCTAAAATTTGGGTATTAGATCCTGCTGTAACCAATATTGTTAGCAGTATTCCTTTACCTGATTACGTATTAAATTACGCTAAAAGTGCACGAGGAGTGAAGTTTGCTTCACCGCTTTTCTTTAGTACTGCCCTTGCGAAACTTAAAGATGGACTCTATCAGCCGATTTCTATTATTGGCATTGATGATAAAACTCTTTTTGGTCGCCCACCTCTAATTACAGGGAATATTCAAGATATCTTTGCAGAAAATGGTTTTATTATTGTCAAGGACTCTGACTATGAAAAATTACACAGCCCAACGATTGGCGATGAATTTGAGGTCAATGATTTTCGTGCAAAAATTGTAGGTATCGCAAAGCTCCCCTATTCAGGTATTTTTGGTATCCCCACTCTTTACACTACCTATCAGCGTGCTATCACTTACCTTCCTACCGGACGATTCACCATCTCTTATATTTTAATTGAACCGCAACGTGACAGAGACCTTGAACATATAAAAAATGACATCAAGAAAATTGGATACGAAGCTCTTACTAGGGAGGAATTCACCAACAAAATCGCAGATTTTTATAAATATAAAACTGGACTTGGTATTAACGTATTACTAATGACCGTTATTAGTTTCATAGTCGGGTTATCTATTTCAGGACAAACTTTTTATAGTTTCATATATGAAAATCTAGAAAAGTTTGGTGCTTTAAAAGCAATTGGTGCTAAGGGTAACGAGCTAATTAAAATGATTTTAATTCAAAGCGTATTTACCTCCTTACTAGGCTATGGCATGGGGGTTGGTCTTGCTTCATTGGTCATTCTTTTAGCGCGCGCGCGAGTCGCCAATTACGCAGCCCAAATTACTCTTGATAACCTATTATTGGCATTAGGATTAGTCATCATAATCGCAGCTATATCAAGTTATATTGGCATAAGAAAAGTACTGACTATTCAACCTTTTGATATTTTCAGAAACTAGCCATGAATGATCAAGCAGCTGCTGTTGAAGTGTCTCATATTAATAAATGGTTTGGTGAAAGTAGTAACAAAACCTATGCCGTTCGCGATACCAGTTTTATTGCGAAAAAAGGAGAAATACTATTTATCGTAGGGCCATCGGGCAGCGGCAAAACAACTCTCTTAAGCATTATTTCTGGCATATTGCGACCTGATAATGGCAAAGTAGTTATTGATGGCAAGGACATCTGGGCTCTCAATGAAGACCAATTAGCTGAATTTAGATTAAATAAAATAGGTTTTGTTTTTCAAGATTATCATTTGTTCCACCGTTTGAGCACACTAGAAAATGTAGCAATCCCTCTAATACTTCAACACTTACCTTGGCATACAGCACTAACTCAAGCGCGTCAGTATTTAGATGTAGTGGGATTAACCGGCAAAGAACATCTTCCACCACGCCAATTAAGCGGAGGAGAACAACAACGGGTTGCTATAGCGAGGGCCATTGTCTCTCAGCCTGATTTACTTATACTAGACGAACCCACAGCCTCCCTTGATGGCGAAACAGGAAGAAAAATAGTAGGCTTTATCAAAGAAAAAATATTAACTCGCCAACGAGCTATTATCATAGTCACTCATGATGCACGCATCATAGAATATGCAGACAAAATTATGCATATGGAAGACGGAAAAAACATAGGGATAGAAAGGGTAGAACATGCTCAATAGAGCCATTATTATCTTAGCCATTATCGGTATTTTCACAGGACTCGGTGCAGCCTATTTAATGAGTATTAAGAATACTCCGCTTCCTCCTGCATACCCCCCTGTTGCCAATCCTTTTCATGATGGTATATACGCCAACGGCATTATTGAAACAGCTCAGCATAGTGGTGAGAATATTAATATCTATCCTGAAGTTTCTGCAACCATTACTCGTATTCACGTTAAAGATGGTGATCACATTCAAAAAGGGACACCTCTCTTTGACCTAGAAGACTCTGTCCAACAAGCAAACTTGTTAAGTCAACAGGCGCAAATTAAAAGTGCTAAGGCTCAATATAAACTAGCCAATGACAGTTACTTAAAAGTATTACACACATGGCAACTTAATCATGACGCCATTAGCCAAGATAATGTAGACAATGCAAGAAACACAACCGATTTGGCCGCTGCTAATCTTGAAGTAGCAGAACAGCAATATCAAGCAACGCTTAATTTACTTAAAAAATATCACATCACCGCCCTGTCTGAGGGAATAGTACTCACAGTCAATGCTGCTGTAGGAGGGTTTGTCTCAACCCAAGGCGTATATGATTCCTATACCCAGCAATATCAACCTGTAATGGTACTGGGAAATAATATCCGGCAACTATCAGTAAGAAGTTTTATTGATGAAATTCTTATTGCTAAATTACCTTCTCCAGACACTCTTAAAGCCTATATGTATATACGAGGAACCAATTATAAAATTCCTTTAGAATTTAATCGCATACTGCCTTTAGTAACTCCTAAAATCGAATTGTCTAACCAACGAACAGAGCGCGTTGATGTAAGAGTGCTGCCTATAATTTTTAACTTTACTGTCCCCCAACATATCACTCTTTATCCAGGGCAATTAGTAGATGTCTATATAGGAGCCAGTACCGATGAAGCGACAAACACGCCACGGCTATAAAAGATATATACTGTTCATATGTGTATTACTTAGCTTGTTTGCTTGCGCTGTTGGACCCGATTTTACTGCTCCCACACAAAACAATGTAACCCTTAACCATAACCCCGATTTATTCAAAATAGAGCAACAGCCTGACACATATTGGTGGAAAGCCTTTAATAATCAAGAAATAAATCAGTTAGTCGAGACATACGGAACAAATAATTTTTCTGTTGGCATCGCCAATAAAACCCTTGAAGCTAGTCAATATGCTCTTCAAGCTGGGAAGGGAGTTTTTTATCCTCAAGTTACTTTAAACACCAGTACTGCAAAACAAAACTATTTTCTGGCACCGATTGGCAACTTATCCAATCAATCTATTTATACCATTAGTACGCTTACCGCAACAGTTAGTTACGCACTTGATTTATTCGGTATGAATCGTCGTATTAACGAAGGATTAACAGCACAAGTGGCTACCGACGAGGCATTAAAAAAAGGGGTTCAACTCACTTTAATTGGTCATATGATCAATACGGCGCTGACTATCGCAGCTTATCAAGATGAACTAAAACTGATTGATGAGAATAAAAACATATTAATTTCAATACACTCTTTATACCAACAACAGTTTGACTCTGGACTAATTAGCTACGATGCAGTCAATACAGCACAACTCCAAATTAATCGTCTTAATAGTACACGTAATCTGTTAGAGACAAACCTTCATTATGCAAAACATCTATTAAATGCGTTGTGCTCTCTTCCACCAGATAAAAAGACAACTATTCATTTTAGTATCCATGATATTTCTTTACCTCCCACTTTACCACTTAGTATCTCTTCAGTATGGATGAAGCAACGACCTGATATTGAAGCAGCATTGGCTCAACTTCATCTAGCAAGCGCTAATGTGGGGGTTGCAAGAGCAGCTCAGTTTCCTAATATCACTCTTTCTGCCAGTATGGGACGTGCTAATACATCTTACAGTCAACTGTTATCAAGCAACAATCCAATTTGGGGGATAAGCACCAACCTATCCCAGTCGTTATTGAGTGGAGGGACTCTAGCAGCTAACCACCAAAGAGCTATCACCTTATTTGAACAAAGCGCCCTTAATTATCAACAAACTGTTATTAATGCCTTTAAAGAAGTTAGCGATGTGATGAGTGCCATAAACGAGGATCGAGTTGAGCTTAATAACCAAACACAATTACTGTTACTACAAAAAAATAGTGTTAACTTAATTCAAGCCAATTATTATTCCGGTAGAGTGAACGGTATTCAATACTTGTCTACTCTATCTAATGTTAAACAAACAGAAATCGATTGGTTGAATGCAAAAGTAAACTCATTACAAAATACTACTTTATGGTATTTGGCGTTAGGATCAACTAATTATCCAGCCTACTAATTAAACCTTGAAGCGCATAACGAGCTGTGGCATGACGAACCTGTTGACGGTTTCCATCAAAATGATAAGTTTGTGCTTCAGAAAATTGATGGCGAGTTTGCCAAGCAATACACACTGTGCCAACAGGTTTTTGTTCAGTACCTCCCGTGGGTCCAGCTATCCCACTCACAGCAATAGCCCAGTTGGCTTTGCTGTGAAATAAAGCTCCCTCAGTCATGGCTTTGACTACCTCTTCACTGACTGCACCATAGTGAGTAATTAATTCATGAGACACACCCAACAACTCCTCTTTACTGGCGTTACTATAAGTTATAAAACCACGGTCAAACCATTGAGCTGATCCTGCGATTTCTGTAATTAACGCGGCAATGGCACCACCTGTACAAGATTCTGCTGTGGTAAGTGATAAACCTTGATTAAGTAGTAACAACCCAACTTGCTGAGCTAACTCTACATCTCTAGAATCCAACTATCAATCCCTCTAATGAGTACCACACCGCTAGAGCAAAGAGCATGGCTACCAAATCATCTAACATAATCCCTAACCCACCTTTAATACGTTGATCTAACCAACAAATAGGATAAGGTTTCCAGATATCAAAAAGACGAAATAATAAGAAAGCCCATAACAACCCAATTCCTTGAGGTTTTATCCATAACAAAAGAATTAAGAAAGCAACAATCTCATCCCATACCACAGCACTTGGGTCATCAACACGTAATGCTTTGGCTGTGTAATCGCAAATGTAGACCCCTAACAATAAAAAAATCACGATCAAAAACCAATACAGAGAACTACCCAGTACTTGTAATAAAAAATAGAAAGGGAACGCAACTAACGTTCCAACGGTTCCTGGCCCCTTAGGAGAGAGCCCAGCCCCCAGCCCAAGAGATAAAAAATGACGCCAATCACTTAACCAGATCTGTTTCAAAGAAGGGCTCACAACGGCTCCTTAAAGTGATCATAGCCAGACCAGTAAGACACCTCATCTTTATCTGTAGATAAATGTAATAGTTCTCTTTGTTGGGGATTTGCAGTTACTCTACCGATACATGTTAAAGGTAAACATAATTTTTCAGATAGCTGAATAATACTCTCTTGGTGACTCTGAGGAGCCGTAAAACACAACTCATAATCATCGCCGCCACTCAACACTGCATCCCACAAAGAAGGATTATTGCGGTGATTTAGCAATGCTTGAGATAATGGAATCGATTTAATATCGACTACTGCACCCACTTGAGAGGCGACCAAAATATGGTTTAAATCCGCCAAGAGCCCATCTGAAATATCAATTGCACTGTGTGCCAAAGCCAGGAGTTCTTCACCTAATTTAACACGTGGAGTGGGGTTTTCAAGACGATAACGACAGTATTGTTGCGCTTCAGGATCAAGTTCAACATCACAATTTAAGTAAGCCAAACCCCAGGCTGCATCGCCGATTGTTCCAGATACCCATATTTCGTCTCCCACCTGGGCGCCAGATCTCGTTAATGCTCTACCTTGGGGAACTTCACCCATGACTGTCACAGCAATATTCAACGGACCACGAGTGGTGTCCCCCCCCACCCAATCCACATCATACTCTGACAATGCAGTATAAAATCCATAAGAAAAAGCATTCAGCCACGTATCATCTATATCGGATAAAGTTAACCCTAAAGTGACCCAACGTGGTGTTGCTCCCATTGCAGCCATATCTGATAAGTTAACTGCAGCAGCTTTTCTTCCTAAAAAAAGTGCATCTATATCTAAGAAAAAATGGACTCCTGCAACTAATATATCAGTGGATACTGCCAATTGATATCCCGAGCGAACCTTCATTAAGGCTGCATCGTCTCCAACTCCAAGATCAGTATGCTGGTTTAAACGACGGCAATAACGTTGTATAAAATCAAACTCTGAGGCCACTCAACATCCCCTAACCCTTTATCAGTTTCACTTCCTTAGGACGTACATCTAAAGCCATTTTATCAATTACACCATTAATGTATTTATGACCATCGGTAGCACCAAACGACTTTGCTATTTCAACTGCTTCATTAATAATGACACGAAAGGGGGTATCAAGAGAGTGGCGTAGTTCGTAGGCTGCCAACCAAAGAATAGACTTTTCAATCGGACTTACACTATCTAAATCACGATCAAGATAGGGGGCTACAAAAACATTCAACTCCTCTATTGCATCATGAATGCCTTGTAAATAACTTTTCATCAAAGGCATATCAGCTCGTGCCATATGGTTTTGTGACAGAATATGCTGGCTAATATGCGCCATGGTATCCCCAGTCATCTGCCATGAATACAAACCCTGTACCACTCCTTCACGTGCTAATCGTCTTGCTGATTTCACAATTCACCCATTCTAATTTCTGCTAAAAGTCGAGCCATTTCTATTGCTGCCAGAGCACAATCTAATCCTTTTTGCTCTACTCTTGCAAAAGCTTGTGCATCATTTTCCGTTGTTAAAATACCATTAGCCACAGGAACACCTGTTTCTAACTGTACAGCAGTAATTCCAGCCGCACTTTCATTAGCAACAATCTCAAAATGATACGTTTCTCCTCGCACCACTGAACCTAACGCAATTAATGCATCAAAACGCTTGGTTAATGCTAAGGATTTGAGGGCTAACGGAATCTCAAGTGCACCTGGAACACGTATCACGGGGATATCTTGCTCTAACACACCATGGTCAATTAATGCTTTGCCGGTGGAGGCCAACAAATGTTCGCCAATGGCTTCATTGAAACGTGAAATAACAATAGCAATACGTAACCCTTTACCGTTACTCGAAATATCAGCCATGCTGGTATTTCTGGGACTATTCGTTTGGTGCGACATACCCTACAACCTCCAATCCAAATCCTGCCATACTGGGGATTTTTCGTAAGCGAGATAATACTCTCATTTTCTGAACACCCAGATCTCTTAAAATCTGCGCCCCTACTCCATACAACCTTGAATCCCATTTTCTAGGAGGTAACTCTTGATTAGGACTTGCCCAAGCAATTAAATCTTCAGCACTTTCTTCACCTTGCAATAATACCAACACACCACACTTTGCTTCAGTTATGCGACGCAAGGCACTTTGAATTCCGAAAGAATGTTGATAAGCACGTTCATCAAAGATATCCACCAAAAAAAACGGCTCGTGAACTCTCACAAGAGTTTCTTGCTCGGCGTCAATAGTGCCATGAACCAATGCCAAATGAGTTCGATTAGCAATCGCATCATAATATGCTGCAACCTTAAATGTACCATAAGGAGTAACCAATTCGCGTTCTGCTGCTCTCTCCACCAAACGTTCATTTTGACTACGATAGTGAATTAAGTCAGCAATAGTACCAACTTTTAATTGATGCTGTTGTGCAAACTCAATCAAGTCAGGTAATCTGGCCATCTCACCATCATCTTTCAATATTTCACAAATCACAGCACTTGGCTCAAGACCAGCAAGCTGAGACAAATCACATCCAGCCTCAGTGTGACCAGCACGAATTAATACTCCTCCACGACGTGCCATTAAAGGAAAAATATGTCCTGGCTGAACCAAATCTTCCGGACGAGCAAAACGCGCAACAGCTGCTTTAATAGTTTGCGCTCGATCGGCAGCTGAAATTCCTGTAGTCACTCCCTTAGCCGCCTCAATAGACACAGTAAAATTAGTTGTCATACTTGATCTATTGTCTGAAACCATTAGCGGAAGATTTAATTGTCGACAGCGCTCTTGGGTTAGTGTTAAACAAATTAGCCCACGACCATAGCGAGCCATAAAGTTAATGGCTTCTGGGGTAACGTACTCTGCCGCCAAAACAAGATCACCTTCATTCTCGCGGTCTTCATCGTCCACCAATACCACCATTCGTCCCGCTCGAATTTCCTCAATAATTTCCGATGTAGGAGATAACCCTGGTAGAGTTGAGCGCGTAGCACTGCTGTTGATCATGACCTTTCCTAAAGAGCAAAAAGCTATTTTATCTTATTTCTCTATTACTCTCCCACATACGAGAGCGTTCAATGTAACGAGCAATCAAATCAATCTCTAAATTAACCTTACTGCCCACAGCTAATTCTTTAAAATTAGTTACTTCACGTGTATGAGGAATAATATTAATAGTAAAGTTATCTTGCTCAATACTGTTAACTGTCAACGAGATACCATTGACAGTAATAGATCCTTTTTTTGCGATGTACCGCGATAAATCTGAAGAAGCCTTAATCTCTAAGAACCAACTTTCTCCAATAGCATGGTAATGTATCACCTCACCTAAACCATCCACGTGTCCTGATACCAAATGACCCCCAAGACGATCAGCAAGCCTTAATGCTTTTTCTAAATTCACTACCTTGCCCAACTCAAGCCCTACCGTCACATCAAGAGTATGACGAGATACATCCATCAAAAAACCGTGTTCCAATAGCTTAACTACTGTTAAACAAACACCATTAACAGCGATCGAATCACCAATTGCGACGTCTGATAAATCCATTGTTGTATCAATACGTAGACGTAACCCCTGCTCTAATTGTTCTTGTTCTACTATTTTCCCTGTTGCTAAAATAATTCCAGTAAACATAATTATTTCCTATTTAACCACTTTATTGATGCAGGCGCTCTTAACATGACACGTATATCTTCAGCCATTTGTTTCACATCAACAACTGTAAAATCAACACGCTGTGAAAGATGAGCTAAAGGACCAAACTGGGCTACGCCAGCTCCGCCTGTTCCTAAAAAAGTGGGGGCGACATAACATATCCACTCATCTATCAAACCTGCTTCTAAAAAAACGCCGTTTAAGCGCTGCCCTGTCTCTAACAACACCTCGTTGATTTGGAGTGAATGCAGCACTTTTACCACCGATTCCATAGCTACTCGGCCATTTTCACCTGCTTCTAGACACAGTACTTTAACGCCTCGTTTTTCATATTGAGCTATACGCTCAATAACCGAACTCACAGTTAAAATGACAGCATGTCCATTATCATAAATATGGGCATCAGGATGGGTATCAAGTCGATTATCAATAACGATTCGTAATGGTTGACGAGAAGACTCAATTGAACGAACTGTCAAGCGCGGATTATCCGCCCTCACCGTTCCCGCTCCCGTTAACATGGCGCAACTTCGTGCACGCCAACTGTGGCCATCCCTGCGTGCAGTATCATGAGTAATCCACTGACTTTCTCCTGAAGACAGAGCTGTTACCGCATCCATACTCATGGCTACTTTAGCTCTTATCCAAGGGCGTTGACGCTCCATACGGGAAATAAACCCTATATTTAATTCTCGTGCTTTGTCTTCTTCAACGCCGACACACACTGCAATGCCATGCTCTTTTAATCTGGCGATCCCTTGACCTGACACCAATGGGTTGGGATCTTGCATGGCAATGACTACCCGTTGAATACCCGCCTTAATGACACTATCAACACAGGGAGGGGTTCGGCCATAATGACTGCAGGGCTCAAGCGTTACATAGAGCGTTGCGCCACGTGTCAATTCGCGTGCTTGCTGTAGAGCAAATACTTCCGCGTGAGACTCCCCTGCACGCTCATGAAAACCTTCTCCCACTTTTTGTCCATTATTGACTACTACCGCTCCTACTCTAGGGTTTGGCATGGTAGTAAATAATCCTTTTTCAGCCAACGCTAGAGCTTGACGCATCCAAACTACATCTTCAGGGAAAACAATATTAGAGATCACGAATGACATCCCTAAAATCATCAACATCTTGGAAACTACGATATACAGACGCAAAACGAATATAGGCTACTTTATCAAGACGCCTTAATTCTTCCATCACCATTTCCCCAACCCGTAAAGATTGAATTTCCCGTTCGCCTTGAGCAAGTAATTTTTGATTAATTCGGTTGACGGCCTCATCAAGTAACTCAGCGGAGACAGGGCGCTTGTGCAATGCGCGCAAAAAACTCGAACGGATTTTATCAATTGAAAAATCCTCACGTTTACCATTTTGTTTGACAATTTGAGGATAGCGAACATCAGCCATTTCATAGGTCGTAAAACGCTTATTGCAACCAACACAACGACGTCTACGGCGTACACTGTCACCAGACTCATTCACTCGTGAGTCAATAACTTGCGAATCAAGCGTACCGCAGAATGGGCATTTCATACATTAATCCTTAGTTATTCACCAGCCACTGTCATGTTTTCAATTAGAATTGAACCAGTGATTTTTGATCCTCTAATTAATATATCGTTTCCTACTCCAATAATTTGCTTGAACATATCTTTAAGGTTACTGGCGATAGTAACCTCTTGTACCGGAAATTGTATTTGGCCATTTTCTACCCAAAAACCAGCGGCTCCTCGTGAATAATCTCCAGTTACGGAATTAACACCATGACCTAATAATTCAGTCACCCATAACCCCGTTCCCATTTGCTTAAGTAGATCCTCAAACGATCCGCCAAAAGGTTGGATAATCAAATTGTGACTTCCACCAGAATTGCCCGTTGTTTGCAAACCCAATTTACGTGCTGAGTAACTACTTAAAAAATAGCCTTGTAATACACCGTCTTTAACGACCTGACGACGAGTTGTTTGTACTCCCTCATCATCAAAAGAGGTACTGGCAAGTCCTTTTAAAATTAAAGGATCTTCAATAATTTGTATTTGTGGAGCAAACACTGCCTTATCAAGACTATTCAGTAAAAAAGAAGACTTCCGATATTGAGCCCCGCCGCTAACCGCACCCACAAAATGGCCTAACAAACCTGAAGCCAATGTGGCGTCAAATAAAACGGGCACCTTACAGGTTTTCACTCGTCTTGCATTCAACCGTCTAACAGTTCTTATCCCTGCTTCATGACCTACCTTTTCAGGACTATCCATATCTTTGGCATCGCGAGCTGTGGTGTACCAATAATCGCGTTGCATATTGCTATCAACCCCAGCAATAACCGAGCAGCTGATGCCATGACTCGAGCCACTAAAGCCACCTAGAAATCCTGCCGAGTTACCATAAACAAATTGGGATTCTTGCGTGTAGACTGTCGCACCTTCTGAGTTATGTATTTCCTTATCAACTTTTAGGGCTTCCTCTTCACAACGTTTAGCGAGAGTCACAGCCTCATCTACAGGTAAATTCCAAGGATGGTACAAATTTAAATCTGGAAATGGTGCCTTGGCAAATAAAGCTGCATCAGCAAGACCTGCGTACTCATCTGCGGCAGTATATTTTGCTATGGTAGTAGCTTTATTTACGGTATCTTTTAACGCACTTAGAGAGAGATCGGAAGTACTGGCATGTCCTTTCTTTTGACCAAAGTAAACAGTAACGCTTAAGTCTTTATCGCGATTGTACTCAATTGTCTCAACTTCTTTTAACCTTACTGTCACCGAATAGCCAAAACCTTCACTGACATCGGCCTCAGCCGCTGTCGCACCGTTGGCTTTCGCTTGCTTTAGTGCTTCCTCAACGAGCTCAGACAAATGCTCGGGGGTATTAGAAAAACTTTTATTATTCATCACAGAATCCATAGGACAGCTCTTTTTACCTTTATTAATACAGTCTAACGGCTTACTCTCTTAGCCTCAATCCGGTATCATATCAAGATTAGCATCGCCTGGGAAAAACCGTGTCTTTAGACGAACCAATCAGTAAATCACAACGTAAGCGTGAAATGCACGACCTGCAGGCTTTGGGTGAAGCTTTATCCCAATTAAGCCAGGATAAGATCAAACACCTAGCCTTACCTGAAACACTCGAAAAAGCGTTGTTGGATGTTAAAACTTTCAAGGCGCATGGTGCTATTCGTCGACAATTGCAATATATTGGTAAACTTATGCGAGAGGTTGATCCAGAGCCACTTATAGCCTATCTCGATCAATTAAAAGGGGTATCCAGGGAAGCTGTAGCCCTACAACATTTAGCTGAACAATGGCGTCAAAAAATTATTGAGGATATCCGCCAACTCGATCAGTTCTGTGAAGCCCACCCAGAGGCAGATAGGACACAGTTAAGGCAACTGGCTATGAATGCGATTAAAGAACATCAAGCACAAAAACCACCACGTTCATTTCGTCAATTGTATCGCTTAATTCTCGAACAACTTACCCAACACACAATACATATAGATCATGACGACCAAAACTGATTTTGAACCGATCACCATCGGTATTCTCTCGATTAGTGACCGAGCCTCTTCCGGTGTCTATGAGGATAAGGGGCTACCCGCCCTACACGAATGGTTTGAAAATACTCTTGAAAACCCCATTCATTTTGAAAGTAGACTCATTGCTGACGAACAAGCTGTCATCGAGCATACCTTAATTGAGCTTGCGGATACCAAACACTGCTCTCTTATTGTAACAACGGGCGGCACAGGTCCTGCAAAACGTGATGTCACCCCTGAAGCTACTTTGCGTGTGGCCGATAAAGTACTAGATGGTTTTGGGGAACAAATGAGACGTAACAACTTACAATATACTCCCACTGCAATTTTGTCTCGACAAGTTGCGGTAATACGTGGCTCATCACTGATTATTAATCTCCCCGGGCAACCCAAGGCAATTAAAGAAACCTTAGATGGAATTTTCGCTGCAGTTCCCTATTGTATTGATTTGATTGGTGGGCCTTATTTACTCTCTCGTCCCAATACCATCAATGTGTTCCGCCCTAAATCAGCACAACGCCCAGGGAGCGGTCAATAATGAGTATTAATCTAGATTGCCATGTTATTGAACCCTCTAGTACTGCTCAATGGTGCGTAATTTGGTTACATGGTCTTGGTGCAGATGGTTATGATTTTGCTCCTATTGTAAATGAGCTTGGATTACCAGATAACCATACTATTCGTTTTGTGTTTCCTCATGCTCCACAACGCCCAGTTTCCATCAATCATGGTATGGTTATGCGTGCTTGGTATGACATTGCTTTTGATGGACTTAATCGTCAAATTGATTTTCAGGGGGTTACTCAGTCCGCAAGGGCTATTGAAACCTTAATCGATGAACAAATTCAACAAGGGATTGATAGCAAACATATTATTATTGCTGGCTTCTCGCAAGGGGGAGCAATCACTTTAACTCTAGCTACTCACACTAGCAAAGCTCTGGCAGGATTCATGGCCTTATCCACTTACCTACCCCAAGTAGATAACCATCCACCTGTCATAGACACCAATAAAAACACTCCTATTCTAATGGTGCACGGTACTGCAGATAATGTAGTGCCAATTAGCCTTGGTAGACAGGCTGCAGACTATCTCAGAGAACAAGGTTGTACTCTTGAATGGCATCATTATGTGATGGGTCACTCTGTATGTTATGAAGAAATTCAACTAATTGGGCAATGGCTTAAAAAAATCATGAACACTACTGACGATAAGCCTGCGTCACACCTTTAATTGTTATAGCAATTTTAAGGGCACGAGCTAGTTGTTCTAAACTATGAATTTGCACTGTGAATTTCATATGCGCCTGTGCACCGCGCGATAATGTATTTACTGCAGTAACATTAATATGCTCTCGGGTAAACGCTTCAGAAATATCGCGTAACAACCCCTGCCTGTCTTGGGCTTCGACGACAACATCGACACTGTATAGCCCATCTGTGGTCTTCCCCCATTGGGCAGGCATCATACGCTGCCATTGGGTAGCTGTTAAGGCAGCCAAACTGCGACAATTTGCTCGATGAATACTGACCCCCCTACCTCGGGTGACAAAGCCAACAATAGGTTCTGGTGGTACAGGTTTACAACACTTGGCAAAGAAAGTGGCAATATTAGTCACTCCCAGTACCAACACCCCACTTGAATCCTGCTGAGCGAGCTCTTTATGAATAAATTGATCAGCAGTCAGTGGCGCTTCAGCGACTTCAGGTATCAACTGAAGTTCAACTTGGTGTTGAGAGATATCACCTCTGGCAAGACCAATCAAAAAATCTTCTACTCGCGTATAACCCGCTTGTTGAGCTAAACGCTCGCTATTGGGCTGCGTTTTTCCGACTCGATGAACGATTTTTTCAAAAATAATTCGTCCCTGAGCAATATCCTCTTCTTGATGGAGCTGTTTAAACCAATGGCGTACTTTTGCTAAAGCACGTGGGCTTTTAAGATATCCATACTCAGGATTTAACCAATCACGACTTGGGCCACCTTGCCTTACAGTAATAATTTCAACACGCTGCGCATTATCAAGAGGATAGTTAAGATTAACAATTTGCCCATCTACCTTCGCACCGCGACAACGATGCCCTAAATCCGTATGAACATGGTAAGCAAAATCAACTGGTGTGGCGCCACGAGGTAAATCGATTACCCGTCCTTGAGGAGTAAATACATAAATGACATCATCCAAAGAAGGAGCCATTTCTTTATGTGTTCCTGACAATGCCACTTCATACTGCCAAGCAAGCATTTGTCTTAACCAGGCCACTCTCTCATCAAATCGTCTGTCTGCTTTATTTGATCCTTCCTTGTAACGCCAGTGCGAAGCTACCCCAAGCTCTGAATCCCTATGCATTTCTTCAGTACGAATCTGAATTTCTAATGCCTTATCTTCAGGACCAATTACAGCCGTATGAAGTGAGCGATAGAAATTTCCTTTAGGCCTTGCAATATAGTCATCGAATTCTCCTGAGATAGGAACCCAAAGATGATGAACAAGCCCTAATACGGTGTAGCAATCTCGTATTTCTTTTACGATTACTCTTAAGGCTCTAACATCATATAGATTTTCAAAGTCTAAATTTTTAGAGCGCATTTTTTTTACGATACTATAAATATGCTTAGGACGCCCTTGAACAGTTGCCTCAATACCCGCTTCTTTCAATTCATTTTCAAGAGTGTGAATAACGGTATTGATATAACGTTCACGATCAACCAATTTTTCGTCTAGACGCTTTGCAATAGCCTTATAAGTAGCGGGCTCAAGGATACGAAATGATAAATCCTCTAACTCCCATTTTAAATGCCATACACCCAAACGATTAGCCAGTGGGGCATATAAGTCCATCGTTTGATGGGCTCGATTAAGTTGGTCTTGCGTATCGAGTTCACTGACTATACGCATTAACCAGACTTGTTCTGCCAATGCCACAATCACCACTCGAATGTCTTGTGCCATGGCTAACAATAACTTTCTTACTCCCTCTAATCGTTGTTGGTCATGTTGAGCGTTATGTGGAAGATCCTGAATGGCTGCGATTGTTTGATCAATGCGATGTAAATCATGAATAATAGTATGAACTTCGGTATCAAACTCTTCTCGAAGTGACATTTTTTCAAGTCTTTGCCAAGGAAGTGCCCGTAATAAAGCCACAATGATGCATACAGGATGAGCTTCAATATCACTGAGCAAACGAGCAACACTCAAGGCTTTTTGTAAAGTAGGAAGAGACGCGTCATCATCTACTGATTCTGCCTCAACAGTAAGCTGAAAAGCTTTTTCAATCAGATGGGTTTCGTGTTGCCCATAACGCCCACCTAATTCCAGAATAGCAATACCCTGGGATCGATCAAGATAATGAGGTGTATGGGTCCTTGAAACCATAATAATTGTCCAAAATAACTCCTTTCAGTATAACTGAAAGCATGACTTTATTATGCCAACTTAATAACTGAATTATTGTTATTTTTCTTGTACCAATTCCCCATCTAACAAACGGTACTGACAGTCTGCGCGTGAGGCTAATTCTAAATCATGGGTAACCATGATCAATGAAGAACCCGTTTCACGGTTCAGTTGTAACATCACATCAAATACCCCTTCAGCCGTATGGCGATCAAGGTTACCAGTTGGTTCATCTGCTAACACCAAACGTGGTTGATTGACCAAAGCCCTTGCTACAGCGGCGCGTTGCCTTTCTCCTCCTGAGAGTTCAGCTGGGCGATGAGTCAAACGATGTCCCAACCCCACCGCCTCTAACATTGCTGTTGCACGCTCCTCACTGACATGTCGATCAACTCGCCCAATCCATAAAGGCATAGCAACATTTTCAAGGGCGCTGAATTCTGGCAACAGATGATGAAATTGATAGACAAAACCTAACTTCTTGTTACGAATAGCCCCTATCTCTTTATCCGTTAATCGAGACAGTGCTTGACCTTCAAGAATGACCTCACCCGTTGATGGACGATCTAACCCACCTAATAGATGTAGTAACGTACTTTTCCCACTACCTGAGGCGCCAATAATAGCTACGTGTTGACCCGAACTAACCTGAAAACTGATTGTTTTTAGGACTTCAATTCGATTTTGTCCCTGAACAAATTCCTTACTTAACTGACGGACATCTAAAATAACCTGATTACTCATAACGTAAGGCCTCCGCAGGTTGGATTTTAGAGGCACGATAACTGGGATACAGTGTGGCTATCAGCGTTAATACAAAAGAGGTAATGGCAATTGTCAACACATCCGACCACTCCAATTGCGAAGGAAGCTCGGAGATAAAATACACTTGCGGGGATAAGAAATGAACACCAAACAAGTGTTCAATAAAAGGTACAATAGTATGGATATTTAAGGCAATAATTACTCCAAACACCATCCCTCCCAAGGTACCCACTAATCCGATTAATGCTCCTTGAATGATAAAAATTTGCATAATACTTTGTGAGGAGGCGCCCAGTGTTCTAAGAATTGCAATATCCGCTTGCTTATCAGTCACTGCCATAACAAGAGTTGAAACGATATTAAATGCAGCTACCGCAACAATCAGTAAAAGAATAATGAACATCACATTCTTCTCAATGGCTACGGCTCTAAATAAATTAGCATGCTCTCTGGTCCAATCGCTAACCCAGGCATCAATAGGTAGCGTTTTTACCAATTGATTGGCAATGTTTGGCGCTAGCATTAAATTATCGAGTTTTAAGCGAATACCTGAAACATCTTCACCCAAACGAAATAGTCTTTGCGCATCGTTTAACTGAATGAGAGCAAGGCCACTATCATATTCGTACATCCCAACGCTAAAAATCCCAACCACCGTAAATTGCTTTAAACGCGGCAACATTCCTGCAGGAGTAACCTGCCCTTGAGGAGTTATCAAAATCACTTTATCGCCCATATTGACATGTAAATGATCGGCTAACGCACTGCCAATAACCACACCAAATTGACCCGCTTTCAAATTATCGAGGCTACCAACTTTCATGTGCTGCCCAAGATCAGCAACTGTCGCCTCTTGGGTAGGCAAAATACCGCGTATAATAGCCCCTTGAGCATGATTATCACTGGTTAGCATGCCCTGTCCCATAATATAAGGTGCTGCCGCAGTAACATGAGGTATTGTGGTAGTTTGAGACATGATTTCTTGCCAATGAGATAACCCTGTATCTTCGTTAGCATAGATTTGTACGTGCGAGGCAACACCCAAGATGCGATCACGCATTTCGTTTTGGAATCCGTTCATTACAGAAAGCACTATAATGAGAGCCGCAACGCCAAGGCCAATGCCTGCCATAGAAATCATGGAGATAAAGGAAATAAAATGATTACGACGCTTAGCGCGTGTGTAACGCAAACCTACAATATGTTCAAAACGTTGCACGATGGTAGTCTTTATACTTAATACAAATGATGCATTGTAACCTTTAACACAAATATTATGAACCACCACCCTATTTATATTGTGCCAGGCTTAATTCCGGAGAGATTTACTGGAGAAATACCTCGCTTACCTCATCTAGAAAAATTATTGGCTAACGCTGATATTCGCTCATTATCTAAACGGATAAATAAAGAGCAGTTTTCTCACTCTCCACCACATACCAGCCTCGCTCAATCTAAAGCAGAAAAAGCAGGAATTCGCTCACGCTATACACACTGGCTACTGGCTTCACCGATACATCTACACATTGAAGGTGATGGCTTAGTCCTAATGGATCACCATACCTTTCCAATCACTATGGAAGAATCTCAGGCATTAGTTAACATCTTTAACAATCATTTTTTAGTTGACCACATTGAGTTTTTTATAATCAATAACAACCAATGGTTAATTGGTAGTCAACAAGAAGTAATAAAACACTCTACTTATCCACTTGACCGAGCGGGTAGAACTATTTCAGATTATTTACCTCAAGGCGAAAATGCTGCATTTTGGCGCCAAGTATTTAATGAAGCACAGATGTTATGTCATGATCATAGCGTTAATCTACAACGACAAGATAAAGGTCAAAAACCTATTTCAGGTGTATGGTTTTGGGATAGCCTCACTCAATTTAGTATCAACCAATATGAGATTATTGATAGTTTGGAGGCGCCTGCTGCATATGGCGATTGGGAAAAATGGACAAAGGAGTTAGTGTTACTTGATAACAGTTTATTTAGAGATTTGTTGCTATTCTTAAAAAAATCAAACCAAATCATTCAACTATTTGCCACCGATCACCCCAATAGTAGAGAAATTCGATTACATCCTATTTCTCCTTGGTATTTTTGGCGACGCCCAAAGCCTTTATCCCATTTAATTTAGCAAGTAATATGAGCGCCATTCAATTATCTCAACTCAAACAAAGACCTTTTGATACCGTCAGAATAGAAAATCTCGCTAGCCAAAAAGGGCTCTCTCCACTCATCGCACAGCTTTACGCGCAACGTGGAGTCAAAGGAAAAGAAGACCTGATAGATCATCTAAAAGACTTACCTCATTGGTCATTACTGAAGGGTATCAATGAGGCTAGTCACTCTCTAGTTAACGCTATTCAACAACAACAACAAATCATTATTGTGGCTGATTACGATGCAGACGGAGCCACAGCTTGCGCTGTGGCTATACGAGCATTACGTTCTTTTGGAGCAAAAGTAGATTATGTGGTACCTAATAGGTTGACGATGGGCTACGGTCTGACGCCTGAAGTCGTGGATCTTGCCCGAGAAAAAAATGCTGAGATGTTAATTACTGTTGATAATGGTATCGCTAGCCTATCTGGGGTGGATTACGCCAATCAATTGGGACTTACTGTCATCATCACCGACCACCATTTACCTGGTGACACACTACCAAATGCCACTGCCATTGTTAATCCTAATCAACCCTTGTGTACTTTTCCAAGCAAAGCTTTAGCAGGTGTTGGCGTTATCTTCTATGTCATGTTGGCTGTTCGACACGAGTTAAAAGCTGCCGGATTAGTCAACGAACAACAGCAACCCAATCTTGCTCAGTTACTTGACCTGGTCGCTCTAGGGAGTATTGCTGATCTGGCTCCGTTAGATCCTACCAATCGTTTACTCATTCATGAGGGGCTTAAACGTATCCGACAAGGAACGATGCAACCTGGAATAAGGGCTTTATTTCAAGTGGCAAACAAAAATCCTCAACGGGTGCAAAGTAGTGACTTAGGATTTGCACTAGGCCCGCGAGTGAATGCTGCAGGACGTATGGACGATATGACTATTGGAATTGAGTGTTTGATCACTCAACGACCTGACTATGCACTGTTGCTAGCTGAACAATTAAATAACTTTAATCAAGATAGAAAACAGGTTGAAGAGGAAATGCAACAAACTGCATTTGATCAGCTTGAACTTATTGATATCAAAGACCAATATACCATTACACTATACAATAATGAATGGCATCCAGGTGTGGTTGGGCTCGTGGCCTCACGTTTAAAAGAGAAACATCATCGACCTGTTTTTGCCTTCGCAAATAGCACAGAAGAACATACTATTCGAGGTTCAGGGCGAAGTATATCTGGGTTTCATTTACGTGATGCCTTGGATATTATTAGCAAACGATACCCGAATATGATTGAACGTTTCGGTGGTCATGCTGCTGCAGCGGGAGTAAGTATTTTTAAAGATCAATTTGCACAGTTTTGTGTTGCCTTTGAAGAGAGTGCGCGACTAATGTTAAACGAAGACTCTCTAACACAAACTATTTTTTATGACGCTGAATTGAAGGCAGAACAAATCACTCTTGCACTCGCTCAAGACTGCGAAGAAAAAGTATGGGGACAAGGCTTTCCACCTCCACTTTTTTTGGGAGAATTTGATCTTTTAGAACAAAGGCCGGTAGGCGAAAAACATTCTAAATTAGTATTAAGTATGGGGAATGTTCGCTACCAAGGTATTTATTTTAATTACAGTGATCCACTCCCCTCTCACCTAAAACTACTATTTCGCATCAGCAATAACGACTGGAATGGTCGCAGCCAACTACAACTCGAAATCAGTCATTGGTGTCATGTATAATAGTCGTTTTGATTAATTGCGACAAAAGAACATGGAAGCAGAACGACTTAATACGCTACTACATTTGCAACAAGACCTCGAACAGCGCATCGTGGCACTTCGGGGGTATCTTTGACTACGACAACAAAGTCAATCGTCTCAAAGAAATTGTTCTTCTCTCAGAGGATCCTGCCATCTGGCAGGACAGTAAAAAAAGCCAAGAATTAGGTAAAGAAAGAAAATTACTTGAAGAAACTATCGAACAAGTTGATTCAACAACACGTTCGCTTAAAGATGCCAAAGAATTAAGTGAACTTGCTCTCTCTGAAAATGATGATGAATCCCTCGAAGCCGTCTTCTCTGATATTCAAGAAGTAGAAAAAAATGTGGCCCAAATGGAATTTAGAAGAATGTTCTCTAATCCCATGGATGCAGCCAATTGCTTTGTAGATATTCAGTCAGGATCAGGAGGTACAGAAGCACAAGATTGGGCATCCATGCTGCTACGCATGTATCTTCGCTACACAGAGAGAAAAGGATTTGGTGTGGAAGTGCTTGAAGAGTCACCAGGTGAAGTCGCTGGAATTAAAAGTGCAACGCTTAAAATCAATGGCTCTTATGCTTTTGGTCACTTGCGAACTGAAACAGGGGTACATCGCCTGGTTCGTAAATCGCCCTTTGATTCAGGAAATCGTCGTCATACCTCTTTTGCATCGGTGTTTGTTTATCCGGAAGTAGATGAATCTATTGAAGTAGATATTAATCCAGCAGATTTACGTATTGATACCTTCCGTGCCTCTGGTGCAGGAGGACAGCATATTAATAAAACCGACTCAGCAATACGTATCACTCATATGCCATCTGGTATTGTTGTGCAGTGTCAGAACGACCGCTCACAACATAGAAATCGTGCTGAAGCAATGGCTATGTTGAAATCACGGTTATATGAAGTTGAATTACGCAAACGTAATGAAGAAAAGCAAGCCATGGAAGAAAGTAAAACAGATATTGGTTGGGGACATCAGATTCGCTCTTATGTCCTTGATCAATCACGCATCAAAGATCTCAGAACTCAAGTAGAAATGGGCAATACCCAGGCAGTATTAGATGGAGATCTGGATATTTTTATTGAAGCCAGTTTGAAACAAGGTGTGTAACCTCACTCAAGGATGAATTATGTCTGAAGATAGCAACCAAATTATTGAGGAACGTCGTAATAAGCTCAAAGTACTTCGTGAAAAAGGCGTTGCTTTTCCTAATGATTTCAACAGAGAGCATGAAGCAGGAAATTTACATAAAGAATTTGCTGGAAAAACAGCTGAACAATTAGAACAACATAAGCAACATGTTGCTATCGCTGGAAGAATGGTATTAAAACGCGTTATGGGTAAAGCAAGCTTCGCTACCCTTCAAGATGGATCGGGACGTATGCAAATGTACGTTCAACGCGATGAAGTGGGTGAAGATATTTATTCAGACTTCAAACATTGGGATTTAGGAGATATCGTTGCGGTTCAAGGCTATCTTTTTCTGACCAAAACAGGGGAACTGACGATTCATGCAACAAGTATTCGTCTACTCACCAAAGCACTGCGTCCGCTACCAGAAAAATTTCATGGCTTAAATGACCAAGAACAAAAATATCGTCAACGTTACTTAGATCTTATTACTAATGAGGAATCACGGCATGTGTTTATTACCCGTAGCCGCGTGATCCAAAAAATTCGTGAATTTTTAGTTAATCGTCACTATCTTGAAGTGGAAACCCCGATGATGCATCCCATTCCTGGAGGCGCTGCGGCCAAACCATTTGTGACGCATCACAATGCACTAGATATGCCATTGTATTTAAGAATTGCCCCAGAACTATATCTTAAACGATTGATTGTAGGTGGAATGGAAAGAGTATTTGAAATTAATCGTAACTTCCGTAACGAAGGTATTTCCACGCGCCATAACCCTGAGTTTACAATGATTGAGTTTTATGAAGCGTATAGAGATTACCGTTACTTAATGACCTTAACTGAAGAGATGTTCCGCTTTGTTGCTGAGTCTGTACTAGGTACTACCGTTATTCAGTATGATGGAAAAACCTTGGATTTTGCTCAACCTTTCCATCGTTTAACAATCACCCAAGCCATTCAAAAATATCACCCACATTACACCGATCAGCAATTGCAAGACAAAGACTTTTTAACTCATGAGGTCAAGCGCTTAGGTGGTCATATTCGTCCTAATGAAGGACTAGGTGGCCTACAACTACTTCTTTTTGAAGAAACCACGGAGTCTTTACTCTTTGAACCAACCTTTATTATTGACTATCCCGCTGAGGTCTCTCCTTTAGCAAGACGCAGCGATCAGTTCCCTGATATTACAGAGCGTTTTGAGCTATTTATTACAGGTCGAGAAATTGCCAATGGCTTTTCTGAGTTAAACGACCCAGAAGATCAAGCAGAGCGTTTCTTAGAACAAGTGAAACAAAAAGAAGCGGGGGACCAAGAGGCTATGCACTATGATGGTGATTATATTCGCGCTCTTGAGCATGGGCTCCCACCCACTGCTGGAGAAGGGATAGGTATTGATCGTTTGGTGATGT
Organism: Ferrovum sp. PN-J185; assembly: GCF_001581925.1. NCBI lineage: Bacteria > Pseudomonadati > Pseudomonadota > Betaproteobacteria > Ferrovales > Ferrovaceae > Ferrovum > Ferrovum sp. PN-J185. The sequence continues at coordinate 296,130 of NZ_LQZA01000001.1, read as the reverse complement.
TATTAACCAATAGCCCCTCTATTCGTGATGTCATTCTTTTCCCACAAATGCGTCCTGAATAAAAACCAAGGGCCTCACAATGAGGCCCTTTTAATCATCTTTAATTAACAAATTATAGTCGTTCAAAGATTGCAGCAATACCTTGACCACCACCTATACACATAGTTACTAAGGCGTATTTGCCATTGATGCGTTGTAATTCGTATAACGCTTTAGTAGTGATATAAGCACCTGTGCAACCAATCGGGTGCCCTAGAGCAATTGCGCCACCGTTTGGATTGGTTTTATGAGGATCAAAACCCAATCCTTTAATGACAGTTAAGGCTTGCGCAGCAAAGGCTTCATTAGATTCAATTACATCAATTTGCTCTAGTTTTAAACCCGCTTTTTTAAGTGCTCCTTGCGTGGCAGGAATAGGCCCCTCACCCATAATATGGCTTGGAACACCAGCTACTGCATAGGATACCAGTCTTGCCATAGGGGTTAAATTAGCGCGTTGAGCGGCAGCTCCCTCAGCAAGAACCAAGAATGAGGCGCCATCGTTAATACCAGAAGCATTCCCTGCTGTAACTGTTCCCTCTTTTTTAAAGGCTGGTTTCATGGCAGCAAGTTTCTCTAACGTGGTACTTCTTGGATGCTCGTCTGTATCAAATACCACATCACCTTTTTTAGATTTAATAGTGATAGGCACGATTTGTGATTTAAAACGTCCCTCAGCAATCGCTTTGGCTGCTCTATTTTGTGACTCTAGAGCAAAGGCATCTTGTTCTTCTCTTGAAATATTCCATTTGGTTGCGACATTCTCAGCAGTAATGCCCATGTGACCAACGCCAAATGGATCAGTTAGCGCTGCGACCATCATATCTAACATTTGGGTATCTCCCATTCGAGCGCCGCTGCGCATTGCAGGAGATAGGTACCCACCAGCAGACATCACTTCAACTCCGCCGCCCACGCCAAACTCCACATCCCCTAACAGAATATTTTGCGCGGTAGAAACCACAGCCTGTAATCCAGAACCGCATAATCTATTGACCGCAAACGCTGTCGAGTCCATCGACATTCCTGCTTCAATACAGGTAACACGTGCTTGATAAGGAAACCGAGCATTGGTTGGGATAGCGTTTCCCACTGTGGCATAGGTGATTTGTTGCGGATCTAATTGCGACCGTTGAATAGCCTCTTTTAGCACCATCCCACCTAATACACCTGGTTCAAAACCAGCTAATGATCCACCAAAGGTGCCAATAGCTGAACGAACAGCACTTAATACAACAACCTCTTTACTCATGTTTCCCTCTCCTATTGATGATTGAGTTACTTATTTAGATTTTTCTGGCTATACAATCATGTTCTCTGGTTTCTTCAATCACAACATTAGCCAGTTGTCCTACTGCTAATCCTTGATGGGGGTGGATAAATACTAGCCCATCTATCTCCGGTGCATCACTAGGGCTTCTTGCTATCACCCATTCGTCGTTTACTTCATCGATTAATACTTGACGTGTTTTACCGACCCAACTCTTCAACCGCGTAGCACTAATTTCTTGTTGGACGGCCATTAATTGTTCTTGGCGTTCTATTTTTACCTCTTCTGGAACATGATCTGATAACGCATTGGCTCGCGCGCCATCAACCGGGGAATAGGTAAAGCAACCCACCCGATCAAGCTGCGCCTCTTTCAGAAAGGATAACAAATCATTAAACTGTGCATCAGTTTCACCTGGGAAGCCAACAATAAATGTACTTCTTAAGGTGAGTTCTGGACAGAGTCGTCTCCAAGACTGGATACGCTCCAGTGTTTTTTCTATATCACCAGGACGTTTCATGGCTTTTAAAATCGTAGGATTGGCATGTTGTAATGGAATATCCAAATACGGCAATACTTTACCTTCAACCATGAGAGGGATAAGTTCATCTACGTGAGGATAGGGATATACGTAGTGTAATCGTACCCATACCCCTAACTCACCTAACGCATCACACAACTCAGTGATACGGGTTTTTCTTGGGCGCCCATTCCAAAAACCGGTTCGGTACTTAAGATCCACACCATAGGCACTAGTATCCTGGGAGATAACAAGTAACTCCTTAACCCCAGCTTTAACAAGATTTTCTGCTTCTTGCATAACCTCATGAATAGGACGACTAACTAGGTCACCACGTAACGAGGGAATAATACAAAATGTGCACCGATGATTACATCCTTCACTTATTTTTAAATAAGCATAATGATTGGGAGTTAACTTAATGCCTTGCGGAGGAATTAAGTCAGTAAAAGGATCATGTAAAGCAGGTAAACTTTGATGGATGGCATCCATAACAGCTTGTTTATCATGAGGACCAGTTACTGCCAGTACATTAGGATGGGCTTGTCTGATTTTTTCTTGATTAGCTCCCAGACAACCCGTAACAATTACGCGGCCGTTATATTCAAGCGCTTCACCAATGGCATCAAGCGATTCTTCAATAGCTGAATCAATAAAGCCACAGGTATTAACCACCACCACATCAGCCCCATCGTAACTGCCTGAGATCTGATAACCCTCAGCACGTAATTGCGTCAAGATTTGTTCTGAGTCGACAAGCGCTTTAGGACAACCTAAAGAGACAAACCCTACTGTTGGTGATGCAGTCGACTTTTTATGAATGGCTGTTTGCGATGATTTACTCATTTGAATTATCTGGTTTTACATTATGGGAATTTTCTGCTGGACCAGACTTCTCTTGTGAAGACGACTCTTTGATTGGTTCTTCATGAGCTGTAAAACCTTGGTTAAAAGGAAACGAATTCACACCAAAAATGGATTGAGCTTGTTTTTGCATTTGATTTTGCATATCAACAAACATAGAAGTGGCTTGTTCAAGATAATTGCCCATCAATCCTTGAATGGCAGGCCCTTGAGCTTGCATAAACTGTTGCCAAATATCATTATTGAGTTGCGTTTTAGATAAATCAGAGGGTTGTTGTGCCTGTTCATGTATTTTCTTTTGCATTTCAACAAACGCTTGCATCCCTTGCTGGAAATAATTACCCATAAATCCCTGCATAGTATTGCCATAGGAACGAATCATTTGAGACAACATATCAGCCGTAAAAAAAGGCGAAACACCCGCTTCTTCTTCTAAAATAATTTGCATTAAAACACTTCTTGTAAGGTCTTGATTGGTTTTTGCATCAACCACTTGAAACTCGGACTGATCAATCACCAATTGTTTAATCTCTGTAAGAGTAATGTAGCTACTTGTCTCAGTGTCATATAAACGACGATTCGGATATTTCTTAATTAGTCTTACAGATTGGTTCATAACTAGCCTCAAAAAATGTTGCAATACATCAAAAAAATTGTTGCGTTACACAAAATCTATGATAATATGGTATCAAATTAATTATAGTTTTGTTTAAATAGTTAGTTTACATGTGTAGTTTACCGTTTTAATTTACTAAAAATATTTTGTTGCAACGCAAAAAAAATGCTTGACACCCCGAATATTATTCTGTAGATTTGAAACTGTTGCGGTGCACAAAATGGTGTACCGACCTAATTCAGTTTTACCAAAACATATTTTGAATAGGAGTTACATCATGTTTAACACAACCGAACAATACAGTGAGTTTAACAAATCTATGGTTAATTCGGCACTGCAAATGGCAAAAATATCTATGGATACTGCTGAGCGCATTATGGGTTTAAACCTTGAAGCCAGTAAAGAAAATTTTGCTCATTTAAGCGATACCTTAAAAAATTTAAGCGAAGTCCGTGATCCACAGGCATTAGCTACAATTCGCAACCAAATTAATGAAAAACTAGTTGCAAAATCAACTGGTTATGCACGTAGCGTGTATGATCTTACAACCAATGCACAAGCTCAATTTACCGCATTAGTTGAAAGCCATATTGCTAATTTAAACCAAACAGTGACAAGCAATATCGACAAAGCAGTTAAATCTGCTCCAGCAGGTGCTGACGTCGCGATTGCTGCAATTAAATCAACCGTCGCTGCTACAACAGCAGCTTTAGACGGCGTAACAAAAACAGCTAAACAAGTTGCAAGTTTCACTGATGCTAGCATCAAAGCAACTGTAGATGCAGCAAGTGCTGCAATCAAACCAGCTGTGTAACGGCTCCTCCTCCTTTATTCGAAAGGTTCCCTTTCAATAAAGGCTTACCCCGCAAGAACTTGTTTCTTGCGGGTTTTTTTTGTTATTTTTTTAAAACATGTGCTGGCCACCATTAATGGAGATATTGGCGCCAGTAATAAATGCGGCTTCATCAGAAGCCAAATACACAATCAATCCTGCCACTTCTTCAGGCTTACCCAAACGTCCAACTGGGATCTGCGGCAAAATTTTAGCCTCTAAAATTTCTGTGGGAATAGCTGTTACCATTTTAGTCCCAATGTAACCAGGAGAAATGGTATTCACCGTAACTCCTTTACGCGCTACCTCTAAAGCTAAAGATTTAGTAAAACCATGCATGCCTGCTTTTGCGGCAGCATAATTAGTTTGTCCGAAAGCCCCTTTTTGTCCATTGACAGAGGACACATTAATAATCCTTCCCCAGCCACGATCAACCATACCATCAACGAAAGGTTTGGTCATATTAAATACACTATTTAAATTCGTATTAATTACAGCGTCCCAATCGACTTTTGTCATTTTCTTAAAGGTCATATCACGGGTAATCCCTGCATTATTGACTAATACATCAATTGGACCCACCTCTGACTCAATTCTTGCTGCCATTTTTGCGCAGTCGTCCGCATCAGACACGTCTACTGGATAAGCATGGAAATGGTATCCTTTCTCACGCATGGCATTAAGCCATGCATCGGAAGTGGTATTAGAATGAGAATAGGTAGTAATCACCTTGTATCCTAATTCAGCCAACTTTACACATATCGATTCACCTAGTCCGCCCATCCCTCCAGTCACCAGAACCAGACGCTGTTTCATAATATTTCTCCTCTCCTTGTTTAGTTATTTATAGTATTTATAGTTAATTTTTATTAAAGGAATATGACAAATTAACTAACATTTTTCTTTTACATAATGCCCAGGAGCTGCCTCCAACTCTTTAAATTCATCGTTACCCAATACAGAGGAAGCTGATACCAGTGGCTCTTGATTATGTACTTTTAACCAATCAATCCAATGCCACCACCAACTCCCCTTGTGTTCAACGGCAGTTTCAAACCAATGTTGGGGGCCCATAGAACGCTCGCCATCGATCCAATAATTACGTTTATTTTTTTTAGCAGAATTAATGGTTCCTGCAATATGTCCACTCGCTCCTAAAACAAACTCTTTTTGTCCTCCAAGTAACTGTAGAGAACGAAAGGCCGTATGCCAAGGTACAATATGATCTTCTTTTGCTGCAAAAATATAGGTTGGATAATTAATTGTTCCCAAATCTATTTGTTCACCACACACAGTTAATGTATTAGGGGTACGTAATCTATTTTCTAAATAAAAGTGTCTTAAATACCATGCAAACATAGGTCCTGGTAAATTAGTACCATCACTATTCCAAAATAACAAATCGAAAGCAGGAGGAGTTTCACCTTTTAAATAGTTATTAACTACATACGGCCAGACTAAATCATTGGGACGCAAACTTGAGAAAGCCATAGCCAACTCTTTTCCTGATATCAATCCACCGGAAGACAATTGCTGCTCTCGTCTTTCCACAAAGTTTCTATTGATATACATACCAATATCGCCCACATCACTGTAATCAAGTAATGTAGTTAAAAATGTTAGGGTGGCAATGGGTAGGGTTTCTTTTTTCTGAAAGGCTGCCACGGCAGTAGCAAGCAATGCACCACCCACACAAAAACCCAACACATCCATCTTTTCACATTGGCTAATTGATTGCACCGATTTAATGGCGCGTATCACACCATGCTCAACATAGTCATCCCAACGTAATTGATCCTGCTCTTCTGTCACATTTTTCCATGACACCATAAAAACAGTATGCCCTTGTTCTACCGCAAAACGAACAAAGGAATTATCAACACCCAAATCCATGATATAAAACTTGTTTATACAAGGAGGAATCAATAACAAAGGTCTTTTGAAGACCTGCTCGGATTGGGGTAAGTATTGGATTAATTGAAATATATCGTTCTGAAAAACCACCGCTCCGGGAGTCGTAGCAATATTCCTACCTACTTCAAACACAGATTCATCGGTCATAGAAATACGACCTTTTTCAATATCTTGAAGGAGGTTTTCAAATCCTTTACGTAAACTATCGCCACCAGTCTCAATTGCTTTCATTAACACTTCTGGATTAGTGGCTGGATAATTACTTGGCGATAGGGCGTCCACAAACTGTTGAGTAAAAAAATCGAGTTTATCTTTACTCTTGTCGTCTAAATTTAACGAGGACACCACTTCTTTGAGCCATTGAGCTGTTAACAGATAAGACTGTCGATAGTAATCAAAAAGAAGATTATCGCGCCAGGGTGGAGAGGAAAACCGTTTATCCTTTTCTGCATTGATTTCAAAAGCATTAGCTTTACTATGGCCAGTGGCTGCTTTTTCAGCCATATTAATCCATAAGGCTAGCTGATTTTGATAGTATCGTGCTTGTAATTCTTGCCAACGTGGCAGATCTTGAATCACTGCTTCATTGAATTTTTTTAGAAATTGTTCATAGTCTTCAGGCTTATAACCACCAAATAGATTACTGACATTCTCTGCCATTGTATGATTTGCATCACTAAATGCTGAAACAAGTTTTTCAACAGAATCTGTATGAGAGTCTGGTGCAGAGTGATTGTTATTCATGAGTAACTTCTTAAAATTATTATTAAGACTAGATTAACCCTAGTATTAACGAAATACAAGTAGTTAGAAAAAACATATTTTTTCTCACACTATCAACAGCTTAACGTTTTAGACGAGACCAACTAAACGTTGAAAGCTTATGATAAATAACAGGCATAACAAATAATACCAAAGGAATTTGAACAATTAATCCAGACACTATCGCTATGGCTAAGGGTTGCTGCATGGCGGCCCCCTGTCCTATAGCAAAGGCCAGCGGAATTAACGTGATAATTGCAGCTAAGGTGGTCATAACAATAGGGCGCATACGGTTTTTACCCGCTTGTACTAAACTTTCCACACTATTGGTAGCGTGTAATCCTTGGTATTCAGTGAAATATAAAATCGCCACCTCAGTGATAATACCTACTATCATTGTCATGCCCATCATAGCCGAAATGTTAAACTCCACACGGGTTAACCATAATCCTATAAAAATAGCAGGGATTGCTGCAAGTGGCATAAACATTACTGATAGCGCAATCTGAAAGTCTTCATATAAAAATAGCAACAATAAAAAGACTAAGGCTAACGCTGATATAAATACAATCATCAATCCTTTAAACGCGATTTGTTGTTGTTTATAAAGACCACCTAACTCATAGTAGGTACCTTGTTTAAATAAATTTGATTGTACGAGTATCTTTTGTACATCGCGCATGACTGAACCCAAATCTCGATCATTAATGCGCGCAGTCACTGCTACCATTTGTTTGAAATTTTCACGTTGTATTTGTGGCTGTCCCGATAACGGCGTAATCGTCGCTATCCTGTTTAAAGGAAACACATGGCCATCTTGGGCTTTAATCAACAGCTGTCCTAACTGGTATTGGTTTTTGCGCAGATTTTGCGGGAGCCATACGCGAATACCAATCATTTTTAACTCACTTTGTACAGAGGTGGCGACAACACCTGACATATAATCAGACAGTATCTGACTCACATACTGGGGATCCACATGTTCAAAGGCCGCTTTTACCGGATCAATGTGGATCTCCAATGCATCGCCTGCAGGATTCACACCGTCTTTCACATCAACAATTCCCGGTACGGCTTTGATTAACTGTGTAACTTTTCTTGCAGTATTTAATAAATTACTTTGATTGTTATCAAAAATCTTAATTTCTACTGGTTGAGGAACAGAAGTTAAATCACCGATACGGTCTTCCATAAGTTGCGCAAATTCAACAGTTACGCCAGGAATTTCTCGATTAATTTTACTGCGTAACGCCTCCATCACCACATTAATATGCTCTCTAGGTTCAGGTTTTAAACGAACAAAGAAATCCCCTTGGTAGGATTCAGTAATCCATCCCCCCATTTGTGTTCCTGTCCGGTGAGAAAAAGTCAGTACGTTGGGGTTATCTTTAATAATTGATTCTACTTGGTTACCTAAGCGTACCGATTCTGTTAATGATGTGCCAGGCTCTGTTCTTATATCAACAGTAAAGCCACCCTCATCTGTTTCAGGCATAAATCCTGATCCTGTAGCAAAATAGGCAAAGGTTCCTACTGCAAACAAAGGGATCAAAAAAACTACCAGTTGCAAAGGTTTTTTCAAGAAGCGAGTCAACCACAATTCATAGTGTCTATAGAGAGTACTAAACCAATCGTGCTTCCCCTCTGATTCAGCATCTTTTTGTGTTAACAGAAGATCACTAATCAATGGAATAACCAGCCAAGTGATTAAAAAAGAAATCACTAAACTTGCTGCCATGGTTAACGATAATGCTTTAAAGAATGCCCCTGTTACTCCATCTAAAAAGGCCAATGGAATAAAAATTACAATTGTCGCCGAGGACGAACCAACTAATGGAACTGTAAACTCTCTTGCTGCTTGCATAATCGTAGCGGAATGATTTCCCTGATGATCCCGTAGACGTCGCATGATATGTTCAATCATAACAATGGCATCATCAATGATTAATCCTACCGCAGCAGCCATTCCACCTAAGGTCATGATATTAAAAGTCATACCAAAAATAGACAAAATAGTAACGGTAGAGATCAATACAGCAGGCACCACAATAATGGCAATGAGAGTAATTTTGTAATTTCTAAGAAACACATAAAGCACAGCGGAAGCGAGAATCACACCGATCAAAATAGCATCTCGAACACTCACCGCAGAATCAATGACTAGGCGACTTTGATCATACCAGTTAGCCAATTTGATATGCCCTGGGAAAGTGAAATGATTTAATTTTTCTTGAATAGATTGTTCAATAACAACTGTATTTGCATCAGGTTGTTGGTGGATATTAATTAATACTGCATCTTTACCATCTGCATTAACTCGAACCCATTGAGGGACAGTACTATCAGAAACATCAGCCACATCCGCTACTGTAATAAATCCGTTCTTTCCTGAGCGAAGGATGGTTTGCTTAATTTTATTCGTGGTAGATAAACGATTGTCCGTAACTGCTAAATATAATTTGTAATGATCCTCGATTTTACCTACAGCAGTGATCACATTGTTTGCATTAACCGCATTAATGACATCGCTAATAGTCAAGCCATAAGCTAATAATTTAGCGGGCTTAACCGTAATATGAAACTCTTCTAGATTGCCCCCCGTTATTTGAATACGTGATATACCTTCCACTGAAGACAATAATGGTTTGAGTTGATACTCAGCCACTTCACGTAGCTTGGTTAAGGTTTCTGAGTTAGAAGTTAGGCTATAAGAAAGAATAGGAAATACAGTGGTATCCATTCGACGTACCAACATACTGCTACCTCTTGGTAGAGTCGGCATGATCCTTGAGATGGCTGCATTCACTTCTAAAGTTGCGTTAGCCATATCTGTCTTCCACGGAAAATAGACAGATACTTGAGCTTCTCCACGAGTGGTTTTAGAGCGGACATCTTTAACGTGTGGGACCAAACGAATCGCTTCTTCTACAGGTTTCGTGACTTGAAAGATCATTTGTTCTGCAGTCATATCTCCGCTACTTACAGAAATCTCGACACGTGGGAAATCGATATTGGGAAATAATGCGACAGGCAATGTAAACGAATTATAAACACCCGATAAAACAAGCAACACGATCAGAAAAAAAAGTGAACGACGGTGTTTTTGAATCCAGTTATCCACACGCATTATTGAGTTACCTTTACTGCCATACCCTCTTTCAATTCATAGTTACCCAAGACTACTACGGGTAACTCTTTATCAAAGGGACCGTCAATCACCGTAATATCGTCATATTCTTTTGCTTGCACATTGATTCTTTTAGCATGGTTATTACGTATCTGAAAAATATAATATCCTTGATCGTCAGATAAGACTGCTGAGCGTGGCACTTGCCATTTTTTACCAAGATTAATCTCGATATTACCCTGCATTCTCATACCAGGAGACAAATGAGAGTCGTTAACATCAATAAATAAATTAACTAATCCGGTTGTTTGGTCCACCATCCCTGTTATGTACTTAATATGGCCATTAATAATAATTCCTGGATCAAATACTGATGAGATATGCACTGGGGTATTCACGCTAATGGATGACACAAGCTCTGGTAATATCCCCATCTGAAAGTACAAACCCTTGTCAGCAATTACCGTGACAGCAGACTGGGCGGGTTGAACACGCATCCCTGATTCAACTGAAATCATGGTGACAATACCTGAAAAAGGTGAGCGAATGATTTCTCGTTGAATATTATTACCTAATTTTATCTCTGCATTTAGTGAACTCTCTGCATCGAATAACGCTTTTTTTGCATTGGCAAGTTGACTATTTGATGCCAAATTATCTTGATAAAGACGTTGTATCCGCTCAAACTCTTTTTTCGCAGTTTTTAGTTGTAGTTCTGCTTGATTAAATCCCTTTAACACTGAGGCTGCAGTAATTAATTCAAAGAGGGGTTCTCCTTTTTTTATTTTCTTACCTGGTAAAACGTATACTTTACCAATTTGCCCTTGGCGAGGACTATTTGCATTAAATTGCGCTTCAGGAGAGGCTACCATTACACCATAACCAGATAATTGGTAGTTCATCTCAGTGTAGCGAATCGGTTCCGTTTTAATCCAGGCTGTTTCACTCTCTTGGCCTAAAACGGTGGTTGCCACTACAACCATCATCAACATAAGAAGACGTTTCACTTATTCACCCAATTAGATAAAGGTTCACCGATCAACATTGATAAATTAATAGCTTGCTCAAGCCATAATTGCTTGGTTTTTACTAATTCTATTTTTTTATCAATCTCATTTATTTTAAACTGCCCGTATGCGACAAGATCCATATCTTGTCGTTGATAGGCCGCATGTGCGCTATCACTAAGTTGTGACAACAGATCAACGCTACTCAATAGAACCGGCATTTGATTAGTTAAAAAATCCAAGTCTTGAGTTAATTGGTGTACATCACTAAATGAACTATTGAGTCGATTCTGATACTCATCATAGAGTTGTTGGCGCGTTGCTTGAGCAATGGCTACATTTCCTTGATTGCGATTAAAAATAGGCAATGTAACGGATAAGTCAAAACCATTGTATATCACCGCTCCATTATCTCTTAATCTGGTATAACCAAAGTTGATCGCTGGAAATTGCCCTAAGATAGCCTCACGTAATCTATAGTCCTGCGCTTCATACCCTTTTTGTAGAGCTAATAAATCAGGACGAATGTGATGTAACTGCTGTAATTGATGATTGATTTGTTGTTTTGACAAATGGGGTAATGTTAACGAGTCTACTAGCACTAAATGGGTATCAGGAGATAACCCCAGCATCTGATTAAGCGCTGAACGATCTTGTGCGATAGCTCTTTTTAAATCAATAACCTGTTTTGTTGTTTCTTTCAATACAATTGTATTCACAGCTATTGTATTAAGATCCAAATCTTTTTCTACTAATGCTTTATGCTGAGCGCTTTCTATATTTTTTAATAATGTTTCTTTATCCAATAAGAGAGTTAACAAGCTTTCATTGGTAATAATCTTTTCAAATAAAATTTGTGATTGGGATAGAAGTAGCCACTCTTGCCAGAGTAAATCTAAATCAGCTTTTTCTTCAGAACTTTTTACGCCATGTTGAACAGTTGAGTGTGTAATAAGCGCAGAAATGTTATAAAAAAGGCCATACTCAGAGGCCACTGAGTTAGCTCCTGGACCACCATTGATAGGAGGTTGAGGATAAATGAGTAGAGTGGGATCCGGTAATAAACCTGCATTAAATGCTTGCGCCTTAGTAACTCCTGCGCTATCTCTTGCTTGCTTTAATCCCGGATTATTAGCAATAGCAATAGTAGCCACTTCAATAACATCCAACCCATTATTTGGATTAAATTCGTGTTGTATACCTATTTGTGTTGAACTTATTTGATCAGGTAGTTGGAGACGGCTGATATCCTGAGGCCACAACGGCTTGTCTGGTAATGGTTTACTGTTATAAGAAGCACAACCAAAAAGAGCCAATAGAGTAAAAAAAAGTACTATTTTAATTTTCATTAATAGCGGAACACATCTTGTTATTTAAAGACTAGGTTAACTATATCAACTTAAAATTAACTTAAAATTAGAGTAAATACTGTTTTTTTATATTGTTAATTTATACTCTAATCATAACCTTTAAACAATTAAATAATTATTAATTCATTGATTATTCTTGAACAATAAGATGCATCCAATGAATTGATGCCACTCCTAATGAAATTAAAACGATCTGCCAAACCGACTCTTTAAAGTCAACACGACGATGTAAACCTGGAATCAAGTCAGCTACAGCCACATAAATCATACTTGATGCAGCTAAAGCTAATAGATAAGGAACTGCATGTTGTAACGATTGCAGCGCAAGACAAGCAAACACCCCACCAACAAGGGTAGCCACACTGGTCAACAAATTAAACATTAGCGCTTTACTACGAGATAACCCTGAATGAAGCAACACCAATACATCACCTGCTTCTTGTGGTATTTCGTGAGCAATAATTGCTAGTGCAGTGACAATGCCAAGTTGGGTATTGGCCACAAATGCTGCAGCAATTATAATCCCGTCAACAAAATTGTGAACTGAATCACCTACAACCACCATTGCGCCAGTGCGTTGATGTCCCTCATGGAGGGAATGGCCGTGATCTTCCATGTCATGAGCATGAACATGACGCCATAAAACCAGTTTCTCCAAAAGAAAAAATAACAATATACCCGCTAACACTGTCATTGATACTAAATCAGCATTATGAGACAAGGTAAAGGCATGAGGCAGTATTTCTAAAAATACCGCTCCTAATAATGCGCCAATAGCATAGCTGACGAGCAAAGGAACCCATGTTGGACGTGCAGTAAGTACCACGATGACAGCGCACACAACCGATAACAGCCCAGCAGCAAGGCTTGCGATGACGGTATTCATTAATGGGGTCATGATCACTGGCTACACTCTTAATTGGAAATATTAACTAAATATTATACGACGCTTTCTGACTCTGCATCGAGCCAAATATAAAACCCCATTCGCCCCGTTTTACCCTGGTCACGTCGATGAGAATAAAAAAGATCGGCATAGGTGTAATTACATATCTCTCCGCCATAAATATGGTTAACCCCCAGCTCACTTAACTGTTGTTTTGCAAGCAACACTAAATCAGCAAACCATTTATGTGGGGCATGGGATGAAATAAAAGCCTTGTGTGCCTCTTGTCGATGCATAACAAACGCATCTCTCACTTCTTCCCCAACCTCGAAGTACTGTTGCCCAATTGTAGGGCCAATCCACACCATTAAATCATTAGCGGAAACACCCATCGCCTTAATTGTATTACCGATCACTCCCTTAGCTAAGCCACGCCAACCTGCATGAGCCACTGCTACAATTTTCTCTTTTTTATGACAGAATAATATTGGCATACAATCTGCAGTCAATACCACAGCAGCTCTACCCTGTTGAGTTAAAAACGCAGCATCTGCCTCGGGGACAGAAGTCGTATTGAGTAGATCAAGATTAACCACTTGAGTACCATGAACTTGCCTTAGGTAATAGGGTGTGACTTGTATATATTGCTCAACACGCTGACGATTTAGTGCAACATGCTGTAGATTATCATGAACATGATCACCTAAATTTAAGCTACCAAACTCTCCCACACTTACTCCACCCTGACGAGTGGTGGCAAATGTTTTTACCCATCGTGGCGCTGGCCAATTTACATTCCACTCATTCATAGTGACTGTGCCTTAATACTTCTACTAATCCCAGCAGATCCTCTGCTAAAGGAATACTCCACTCACAATATTCCTTTGTACGTGGATGAATGAGACCTAACCGAAAAGCTTGTAAAGCTTGTCTATTTAATTGTTTTAACGCAGCAATAGTATGCTCGTCATAACGTGGCAATTTACCGCCATAAACAGGGTCACCTGCTAAAGGATGGCCAATAAATTGCATATGTACTCGAATTTGATGTGTTCTACCTGTTGCCAAATGACATTCAACCAAAGTATGACAAGGTAGGCGCTCGAGAATATCGTAGTAAGTTAAGGCTTCTTTACCCGTTGCCACAACGGCCATTTTAGTACGCTGGGTTGGATGTCGACTAATCGGCGCTTCAACTTGTCCGGGCATAGTCAACATACCCTGAACACATGCCCAATAATGTCTTTTTACCGTTCTCGCTTGTAGTTGTTGCACTAAATCTTGGTGGGTAGGAAGGTTTTTTGCAACTACCATTAAGCCATTGGTTTCTTTATCAAGACGATGAACAATACCGCAACGAGGAACCATCTTTAACTGCTCATCGTAATAAAGTAGTCCGTTTTGTAGTGTATTACTCCAATTGCCATTCCCCGGATGAACAACTAAACCTGCTGGTTTATTTAAGACAATAATATCATCATCTTCATGAACTATATTAAGGTCAATAGGCTGGGCAATAATAGCTTCAAGGTCAATTTCCTCTGGCACCACAAGACTAACCTGGTCTCCAGTCCATACTTTTTCTTTAGGGACTGTAAGCTGACCATTAAGTTTGACTGCCCCATCTTTAATCCATTGTTGCAGTCTACTCCTTGAGTAACCTGGAAAGAGCATCACCAAAGCGTGATCAATACGACTTCCTGCTAAATCATGAGGTATCATGATATCAACTGGGTCTGATTCATCAAGACTGGTATAATCTAAAAATTCACTATTTGCTTCGGACATTATGAACACTAGTATAACTCGATTCTTATTACTCTCTCTATCTTTACTAGTAGTAGGGTGTAGCGGTATGAATGATGACTTAGATCCCACTAAGGGTTGGTCAGCTTCAAAAATATATAATGAAGCCAAATCACAAATGTTAGATGGCAATTATGAACAAGCTGCAAAGCTTTATGAATCATTGCAGACACGTTATCCGTATGGGGTTTACTCCCAACAAGCTGAGCTAGAACAAATCTACTCCTACTATAAGCAAGGAGAAAAAGCATCAGCAATCAGTGAAGCTGATCGTTTTATTAAAGCACACCCTAATCATCCCGGGGTAGATTATGCATACTACATGAAAGGGTTAGCAAATTTTGATGATGATTTAGGTCTTTTTGGGGTATATTCCCCAGAAGATCTGGCACAACGCGACAGCAAGCCTTACCGCGATGCGTTTGAAACTTTCAAAGAATTAGTTACCCGTTTCCCCAAGAGTAAATATACCCCTGACGCGATCGTGCGTATGCGTTACATTGTTAATGCCTTGGCCAAAGGTGATATTGTTATGGCGCGATACTACTATAAACGCCAAGCCTATTTAGCTGCAGCAGACCGCGCTAAAGAAGTATTAATCGATTATTCAAAGAGCCCACAGACTGAAGAGGCATTGTATATCTTAGCTAAAAGCTATCAAGCCATGAATCTCACACAGCTGTCTAACGATGCGTTAAGAGTGCTCAAGAGAGATTTTCCTGAGAGTAAGTTTTTACAAAATAAACCCAGTATAAATAGACCCTGGTGGAAAAAAATTATTTAACTTGAGCGGGTTTTTTAGTGGCATTGGTAGAAGGGGTAGTAGTTGATTGGGGGTTAACATACCGATAAAAGGTCTCCCCCTCCCTCACCATCCCCAAGTCTGTTCGTGCATGCTCTTCCAGAGCATCAGTCCCTTTCCTTAAATCTTTCACTTCAGCACTAAGTGCATCATTACGCATTTTTTGCTGAGTATTGGCTTCTTTTTGCTGAGAAATCTGTTGGTTTAAAGAACGGATTCTTAACCACCCACCTTTACCAATAAAAAGAGAGTAGCTAAGAAGTGTAATTAACAACAACAAAAAAAGAGAGACGATCTTACCAGGATCCTTCATGGTTCTCCTGATTCATTATCTATAATTGATAAAAAGCGCCTTTGCCTGCATAGCGGGCAACCGATCCCAATTCATCTTCAATTCTTAATAACTGGTTATATTTTGCCAATCGATCTGAGCGTGACAATGATCCTGTTTTAATTTGCCCTGCATTCGTTGCAACAGCAATATCAGCAATGACAGTATCTTCTGTTTCACCTGAACGATGAGAAATCACATTGGTATAACCTGCACGTTTTGCCATTTCAATAGCAGCAAAAGTCTCACTTAATGAACCAATCTGATTAATTTTAATTAAGATAGAATTGGCAATATGTCTTTGAATTCCCTCTTTTAAGATCTTAGCATTGGTAACAAAAATATCATCGCCAACTAATTGAACCTGTTTACCCAAGGCAGCAGTCAGTGCTTCCCAACCAGTCCAGTCAGCCTCAGACATACCATCTTCAATAGTAATCAACGGGTATTTTTTCACCCAGGCAGCCAAATACTCAACAAACTCACCAGAGCTTAATTGACGATTTTCTGCATGAAGATGGTAAAAACCATCTTTATAAAACTCTGAGCTGGCACAGTCTAATCCAATAGCAATGTCTTCTCCTGGACGATACCCAGCTTTTTCAATGGCTCTCATAATCAAGGTCAAACCAGCTTCATTACTTGAGAGGCGCGGAGCAAATCCCCCTTCATCACCAACAGTGGTAGACATACCCTCATCATCAATCAACTTTTTAAGGTGATGAAATACCTCAGCACCATAACGTAACGCTTCTTTGAAGCTTGGTGCACCAATTGGCAGAATCATGAATTCTTGCATATCCAATCCGTTATTGGCATGTGCACCACCGTTGATGACATTCATCATGGGAACTGGCATTTCGATGGCATTAGCACCACCCAAGTAACGATAGAGAGGTAGCCCTGCTTCTTCAGCCGCAGCTTTTGCTGTTGCTAAGGATACTGCTAAAATTGCATTGGCACCCAAGCGCGCTTTATTGTCTGTACCATCCAACTCAATCATTGTCTGGTCGATAAAACTCTGTTCGCTGACATCAAGCCCTACTAAGGCTTCATAAATTTCCGTATTAACATGACGAACAGCTTTTTCTACGCCCTTACCCAGATAACGCTTACTGTCTCCATCACGTAACTCAATAGCTTCTCTCGTCCCTGTTGAGGCGCCAGAAGGAACAGCAGCACGTCCAAGCGCTCCATCCTCGGTAACTACTTCTGCTTCAACAGTTGGATTACCACGAGAATCAAGAATTTCACGAGCGTAAACTTCAACAATAGAACTCATATTAATATTTCCTATTAGTTACTGGATTTCAATTAAACCTTGTTTTTTTACAATCACATCAATTTCAAGTAAAGTTTCCAACAATTCCCTCATCTGCCCTAAAGGCCACGCATTGGGGCCGTCAGACAAAGCTTGTGCAGGGCGAGGATGTGTTTCCATAAATATCCCCGAGATTCCAGCCGCAATGGCAGCCCTTGCTAATACAGGGACAAATTCTCTTTGACCACCACTAGCTGATCCTAATCCACCAGGCAATTGAACAGAATGAGTTGCATCAAAAACAACCGGACAATTTGTTTCCCGCATAATCGACAACGAGCGCATATCAGAAACCAAATTGTTGTAACCAAAAGAGACGCCGCGCTCACACACCATAATATTGTCTTGGCCACTGGCTTTCTTGGCTTTTTCAACAACATTCTTCATATCGTGAGGGGCTAGGAACTGCCCTTTTTTAATATTTACTGGCTTACCTGACTTAGCTACAGCCTCAATAAAGTCAGTTTGACGACATAAAAAAGCAGGGGTTTGTAATACATCAACAACAGATGCAACCTCCTTCACATCAGCGCTTTCATGTACGTCAGTTAACACTGGAATGCCTAACTCTTTTTTAACATCAGCCAAAATAGACAAACCCTTATCTTGGCCTATCCCTCTAAATGAACTACCAGAACTACGGTTTGCTTTGTCATAGGAGGCTTTAAAGATAAAAGGAATTTCAAGCTCATGAGTTATCTCTTTTAATTGGCCTGCCACCTCAAAAACCAATTCACGTGACTCAATCACACATGGCCCTGCAATGAGAAAAAAAGGATGATTAATTCCCGCTTCAAAATGACAGAGTTTCATTATTCTCTCCCAGGTTTCTTGCTCTTAGCATGCTGAGCCAGTGCTGCTTGAATGAAAGAACTGAATAAAGGATGACCGTGTCTTGGTGTTGATGTAAATTCGGGATGGAATTGACAGGCCACAAACCAAGGGTGATGAGGTAACTCAATCATTTCACACAACCCTTCCTCACTTGATTTACCAGATATTTTCAATCCTGCTGACTCTAATTGAGGCAAATAAAAATTATTCACTTCATAACGATGGCGGTGGCGTTCTATTATCACATCATGTTGATAAATAGTGCGGGCTAAACTGTCTTTTTCAAGTACACAACTTTGTCCACCAAGACGCATTGTGCCGCCTAAATCAGAAGAAGTATCTCTTGTTTCAACTCGCCCTTCAGCATTAATAAATTCAGTAATCAACGCAATCACAGGTTGCTTGGTTTGAGGTTCAAACTCTGTACTATGGGCTTCAGGAAGGTTGGCGCAATGACGTGCAAACTCAACAACAGCAAGCTGCATACCAAGGCAAATTCCCAAGTAGGGAATTGATGATTCCCGAGCAAAACGGATAGCTTTGATTTTACCTTCAACACCACGCTTACCAAATCCACCAGGAACCAATATGGCATCCATCCCCTTCAGGCAATCAATTCCCTCAGTCTCAAGACGCTCTGAATCCACATAATTAATATTGATTTTCGCACGCTCGTGAATACCAGCATGAATTAACGCTTCTGAAAGTGACTTATAAGATTCAATCAGATCAACATATTTACCAACTAGAGCAATACTTACTTCATGAAGTGGGTGCTCAATGGCGTCAACCAGTTTTGACCAGGCAGATAAATCTGCTGCGGGCGCCTTAATTGCCAGCTTGTTTAATACAATTTCATCAAGACGCTGGGTATGCAAACCACTTGGAATTTTATAAATACTGTCAACATCGGGTGCAGAAATGACGGCATCAGCATGAACATTGGTAAATAAAGCAATTTTGCGTCTTTCATCATCAGGAAGAGCACGATCGGCACGACAAATAAGCGCATCAGGCTGTATACCAATTTCACGTAGTTCTTTTACTGAGTGTTGCGTGGGTTTAGTCTTAATTTCCCCTGCTGAGGGTAAATACGGTAATAATGTAAGATGAATAAAACAGGTCGCATCACGCGGTAGTTCAACAGCCATTTGTCGAATAGCTTCAAGAAACGGTAACGACTCAATGTCACCCACCGTTCCACCTATTTCGACAATGGCAATATCTGCACCATCAGCACCTTGAACAATGCAGCTTTTAATTTCATCCGTAATGTGTGGGATAACTTGAACAGTACCACCTAAATAATCACCACGGCGCTCTTTCTTAATCACGCTTTCGTAAATCTGACCCGTGGTGAAGTTATTCTTTTTAGTCATTTTAGCGCTGATAAAACGCTCATAATGACCAAGGTCTAAGTCAGTCTCAGCGCCATCATCGGTGACAAAAACCTCACCATGCTGAAAGGGGCTCATAGTCCCTGGATCCACATTAATATAGGGATCCAACTTAAGCATAGTGATACGAATACCTCTGGATTCAAGAATCGCACCCAACGATGCGGCTGCGATGCCTTTACCTAGTGAGGAAACTACACCGCCGGTGACAAAAATATACTTAGTCATGGAATTAGATAAATATTAGACGATTGATTATATCGTTTAATGGAATTTACCTCAAACATTCCAGAGAATCTATTTATCTTAGTCTGACAGGATTTAAACTGATAGCCACTTGTGGAAATTAAGTAACCACCAGTCTAAATCATAACTTGCAGATAGAACGCTACTTAGAAGTTACTTAGTAAAAGCTCCCGCCTCTTTGTGTTGCGCTATTTTTTCCTCATTCCAACCTAATACTTCCTTCAAAATCTCATTGGTATGCTCTCCGAGTAAGGGTGAGCGTTTCATAGACACATGATTATCTGAAAGCTTAATTGGCATACCCACATTGAACCATTTCCCACGTTTGGGATGATCAAGTTCAACATACATATCACGTAATTTAACATGTTCATCTTCAGCCAAATCTTCTGTGCTCATAATAGGACCACATGGCACATCGATCTCATTGAGGATAGCCATAAACTCTCGTTTTGTATATTGACTGGCATAATCAGTAATTAATTGCCACATAATATTCTGATTACGTCTTCTTTCTTGAATCGTACTAAAACGTGAATCTTGTGCGAGTGCCTCTCCTCCTATTTTTTTGGCCAAGTTTTCCCATACCGCTTCTTGTACTACAACGTAAATAAAGTCATTAGGGCCACCTGGCTTACAACGAATAGCGTTACCAAGTTGTCCACCACCTGAGTCATTACCACTTCGAGGGGTTGCAGAGCGATTATTAGTATCAACAGAATACTCAGGTAAGGTGCCATGACTAAGACGTTGATGATCTCTAAATTTAACGCGACAAAGATTCATCACTGAATCCATCATAGCAACTTCTACATATTGCCCTTTGCCAGTGCGATGTCTTGACTGAAGTGCCGCTAATATACCAATGGCCAAATGTAATCCCGTACCAGAGTCACCAATCTGGGCACCCGTTACTAGAGGTGGGCCATCATCAAAACCCGTGGTACTCATTGCCCCACCCATAGCCTGCGCTACGTTTTCATAAGCTTTAAATTCTGAATAAGGGCCAGCAGAGCCAAAACCTTTAATTGATGCCATGATTATTTTCGGGTTAATTTCGTGAACTTTTTCCCAAGTAAAGCCAAAACGATCTAGTACACCTGGTCCGAAATTCTCCATAATTACATCACATTGTTTTAACAATTCAACAAAAACCTCTTTACCAGAGGGATTTTTCATGTTCACGGTAATCGAGCGTTTATTACAGTTCAGCATAGTAAAATAGAGACTATCCGCATCGGGTATATCTCTTAATTGCCCACGGGTAATGTCTCCAGATGGCGGCTCGAATTTAATCACATCCGCTCCAAGCCAAGCCAATAACTGTGATGAGGTTGGGCCAGCTTGAACATGGGTCATGTCAAGGATGCGAATACCTGATAATGCGTTTTCCATAAATCCCTCTTTGAAAAAATTAAATCATACCCCTCCTTTTTGTCGCTTTAGCAAAGAAAAGTCAAGTACATATATCAATAAAAATACAAAAAAAATATTGCTAAACAGATTCCAATTAATCAAAACGTGCACTTATAATGAAAATTCAAATAATAAAAATAATTGTCTCTTTTTTATTCAATTCTCAGTATTTTGCTATTTCTAGGACTGATCATGAAAATTTGTATTGTGGGTGGCGGTGGTGCAATTGGGGGATTTTTAGCGGTACAACTAGCCAGAGCAGGCAATGATGTGACAGTGGTTGCTCGCGGAAAAACATTGGACGCGATTCGTGAAAAAGGATTAACACTCATCACTGAAGAACATCCTAATGGAATACAGGGCCCTGTTCGAGCTGTAGAAAAAATAAGCGAAGTGGGTGTTATGGACGTGGTGATTTTGGCCATCAAAGCGCACCAATTAACTCCGATTGTAGACCAAATAGAACAAATGGTCGGGCAAGATACAGTCATTATCCCCATGCAAAACGGTATTCCTTTCTGGTATTTTCAACGCCGTCCAGGTTTACACCAGGATCATGTTGTTGAAACCGTTGATCCAAACGGCACCATCATGAAAACCCTTGATCCTCACAAAATTGTTGGCTGTGTTGTCTATCCTGCGGCCATCAGTGTATCTCCAGGTGTCATCAAACATGTAGAAGGCATTCGCTTCCCTATAGGTGAATTAGATGGAGCAACTACAGAGCGCGCCCAAAAAATATCTGACATGATGACAGCAGCTGGATTTAAGTCCCCCATTCTTGAAGACATCCGCTCGGAAATATGGTTGAAATTATGGGGCAACCTTACATTTAATCCTATCAGCGCCCTAACTCATGGAACATTACTTGAAATCTGTCAGCATCCAAGAACACGACAATTAGCCAAAGACATGATGACTGAAGCGCAAGAAATAGCGCATCAATTTAATGTGACATTCCGTGTAACAATTGACAAACGTATCGATGGCGCTGAAAAAGTGGGTCGCCATAAAACCTCAATGTTACAAGATGTGGAAGCTGGGCGTGAATTGGAAGTAGACGCACTACTTGGCTCGGTCATTGAACTTGGCCAATTGGTTAACGTACCGACACCAAGGCTTGAGGCAGTTTATGCACTCACCACGCTACTAATGGATTGTATACAAGATGCAAAAAGTGGGATTTCTCTGGTTAGACCCGGAAATCAACACTAAAAACAAAAAAATAGTTCGGGTGCGAAAGATTTACTGTTGTTAATCTAAAATAGATAGTAAAATTAAAAACAATAACAATAATTATATAATAAATCTAATAATTTTTAGAGAAGACTAAAGCTATGCGCCATGCTACGTTACGTCAGTTAAAGGTATTTGAAACTGTCGCCAGACGGTTATCTTTCTCACGGGCAGCTGAGGAATTACATTTGTCTCAGCCAGCGGTATCAACTCAAATTAGGCAACTTGAAAACCATGCAGGAGTGCCGCTATTTGAGCAACTAGGTAAAAAGATATATCTCACCCAGGCGGGTGAGACTATGCTTAAACACTGCCGTCTGATTATCAATCAATTTCGTGAAGCTGAAGAAGCCATGGACGTCTTTAAAGGCGTTTCAAGCGGGACGTTAAATGTGGGGGTGAATAGTGCTGCCGATTACTTCTTCCCTCACATTTTAGCGGAGTTTAAAAACCAAGTTGAACAAGCGAAAATACAATTAACCGTTGTGAACAGAGACAGCTTGGTACAAAAATTATCTGATAACGAAATTGACTTGATAATTATGTGCCGTCCACCCCATGAAATAGAAGTGATTGCCGAAAAATTCGCTCCACACCCCTACGTGATCATTGCAAGACCAGATCATCCTCTTGCCAATAAGAAAAACATTGCGCTTGAAGAGCTATTTGACTACCCCTTTATCACAAGAGAAACAGGCTCTGATACACGAGATGCAATTTCTGAAAAATTCAAAGACCAAGTAACAAATTTAGATATTGCGCTGGCAGTTCAAAGTACTGAAACCATTAAACAAGCCGTCCGATCGGGGATGGGGCTGGCTTTTATCTCTGCCTTTAATATTAATCTTGAGATAGAACTTAACCATCTCACTATACTTGATGTGGCCGGTTTTCCTGCTATGCGTCACTGGTATATTATTTACCGTAAAGAAAAACTCTTACCTCCTATTACCCAAGCTTTTATTGGTTTTTTACACGAAAGAGGGGCAACATTAATCAATGACTTTACGCCACTTAAAAGAGCAAATGTTGTGACAGATCTCTTTTTAGAGAATAGCCTTAGCGTATCTGAAACCTTTTAATGATTTTTAACGATTGAATTGAGTCTCTCAATTTCAACAATTAAACCGCTGTGATCAAGATCACTCAAACCATTTTCTACCATTGACTGAAAAAGCGCTTGCGTCTTAGCTAAAACAGGTAAATCTAATCCGTATTGACGGGCAACATCTAAAGCCGTATTTAAATCTTTTAACTGTGTAGTAGCATGAGCACCTGGTTTAAAACTCCGCTCAACCATTCTTTGGCCGTGTAATTCAAGGACACGACTCTCTGCAAACCCTCCGCGAATAGCCTCTCTCACAGCTTTAGCATCCGCTCCTGCTTTTGCCATGAGTGTCATGGCTTCGGCAACTGCTGCAATAGACATACCTACGATCATTTGGTTAGCCAGTTTAGCAAGCGCTCCTGCTCCCGCCTCACCAACATAGGTTGCTCTACCTAGTACATTAAACAAGGGTAACGCGTCATCAAAAACTGATTTTTCTCCGCCCACCATAATAGCAAGCGATCCTTGTTCTGCACCCACTACCCCACCTGATACAGGCGCATCTAGAGCATCGACGCCTTTCTCACGACACCACTGAGCATGTTGTTTAGCTACATGGGGTGGAATAGAACTCATATCAATAAAAATATCCCCAGGTTTGCTTGCAGGTAATATACCTTGTTGTAGTACTTCAGTGACTGCAGCACCATTAGTTAGCATGGTAATGATGATGTGTGCATCAGCCACCGTCTCTTGAATAGAGCCGCCTAAGTTTGCTCCTAACTGAACTAATGGCTGACATTTATCACGCGTACGGTTCCAAACCACTAACTCATAACCATGATCTAGCAATCTCTTTGCTATGGGCGTCCCCATTAAGCCAGTTCCAATTAACGCACATTTAGTTTTCATGAGCTTTATGCTTATAATGATTAATGAACAATTAACTGCTAATCCTACCATGACACAACCTGCATCCATACAGTTATTGATTGAACAATATTGCCAACAATTTATAAATGAATTGGTTGCACTGCGTCGAGATTTTCATCAACATCCTGAACTCTCAAACCGTGAGTATCGTACCTCGCGAATCGTGGCCACTTACCTAGAGCAACTGGGTTTATCTGTCACCCGCGAAGTGGCCCACACAGGAGTTGTCGGCTTATTACATGGTAGCCAACCAGGTCCTACTATTGCACTGCGTGCAGATATGGATGCCTTACCTGTTAGTGAAAATCATTCAACTTTAAGTTTTGCCTCGCACGTCAAGAGCGAGTATGAGGGTAAAGAAGTTGATGTTATGCATGCCTGTGGCCATGATTGTCACACTGCCATACTCCTTATTGTGGCAAAGATTCTCAGTAACCTAAAAGAGCATTGGCAGGGCACGATTAAATTTATTTTTCAACCTGCTGAAGAAGGGCCACCAGAGGGAGAAGAAGGCGGAGCTGAATTAATGATTGCTGAGGGAGTGCTCAATGACCCAGCACCTTTAGCTATATTTGGCTTACATGTTATTGCCGGCATGAAGTCAGGGCATATTGGTTACCGTTCAGGGGCGGCCATGGCAAGCTCTGATACCTTAAAAATTACCATAAAAGGCAATCAAACACATGGGGCGATGCCTTGGCTAGGAGTAGATCCTATTGTGGTTGCCTCACAGGTTATTCTGGGATTACAAACCATTACTAGTCGCCAAATAGATGTTACTCATGAACCAGCGATTGTTACTATCGCCTGTATCCAAGGAGGGATTCGTGACAACATTATTCCAGATCAGGTAAAGCTACTTGGAACCATTCGAACATTTGATGAAGACATGCGTGTAGATATTGCCAAACGCGTGACTGAAACGGCAAAGCATATTGCAATGAGCGCTGGTGCACAAGCAGAAGTACAAATAGACCGGGGGTATTCAGTTACCGTTAACGATCCACAACTGACAGAAAAAATGGTGCATAGTTTAGAAATAGCGGCAGGCAAAGAAAAAGTATTTATTGCACCCAAGCTAACGGGGGCCGAAGACTTTTCAAAATATCAACAATACATCCCCGGTCTATTTTTCTTTCTTGGCATTACCCCTGAAGAGTCAAGTCATGGCCAGGCAGCACCTAACCACTCTCCCCATTTTACCGTTGATGAAAGCGCCTTACCCGTAGGGGTGAAGGCGCTATGTCAATTAGCAATAGATGCCTTAAGCTTGTTTGGCCAAAAATAGCCAAGTCGAAATCACTGAATCTGGATTAAGAGACATTGATTCGATTCCCTCAGCCATTAACCATTTGGCCAAATCGGGATGATCTGACGGTCCTTGACCGCAAATACCCACATATTTGTTAGCGCGACGGCAAGCACTAATTGCTAGATGAAGCATGGCTTTAACAGCAGGGTCACGCTCATCAAAAGCATGTGCGACTAAGCCTGAATCTCTATCAACAGCTAAAGTCATTTGCGTTAAATCGTTTGAGCCAATTGAAAAACCATCAAAACGCTCTAAGAACTGATCAGCGAGAATTGCATTAGCCGGAATTTCACACATCATTACAATGCGTAAACTATTCTCGCCTCGTTTCAATCCTAACTCACCGAGCAGCGCTAAAGTACGATCGGCCTCAGCCAAACTTCTCACAAAAGGAACCATGATCTCAACGTTTGTAAAACCCATTACATCACGGACGTGTTTAAGGGCTTGGCACTCTAATTCAAAACATTCTTTGAAGGAACTTGAAATATAGCGCGCAGCACCCCTAAAACCTAGCATAGGGTTTTCCTCATGGGGCTCATACTGCTTACCACCAATTAAGTTGGTGTATTCATTTGATTTAAAGTCAGACAAACGAACAATCACTTTTTTAGGCCAAAAAGCAGCTGCAAGGGTTGCAATCCCTTCAGTTAATTTCTCACGATAAAAGTGAGAGGGGCTGGCATACCCTCTAGATTTTTCTTCTACTTCACGTTTTAAGTCGCCAGGAAGATTAGGGTAATCAAGACAAGCGCGAGGATGAACCCCAATCATGGCACTGATAATAAACTCTAAACGTGCCAAACCCACTCCTTCATTAGGTAGTCTTTGGAATGCGAAAGCCAATTGAGGGTTACCCACATTCATGGTAATTTTAACGGGAATATCAGGCATGCTATCTAACGTCACTGAATTCACTTCAAAATCAAGAATACCTTTATAGATATGCCCTGTTTCACCTTCCGCGCAGGACACAGTTACTTCACTCACTGTTTTTAATACGTCAGTTGCATTTTCACAACCCACTACCGCAGGAATACCTAATTCACGAGCAATAATCGCTGCATGACATGTTCTTCCACCGCGATTAGTCACAATCGCTGAAGCACGTTTCATGATAGGCTCCCAATTAGGATCAGTCATATCAGTGACCAAAACATCACCCGGTTGGACTTTATCCATCTCACTAACATCAAATATGATTTTCACCTTACCGGCACCAATTTTTTGGCCTATAGCGCGACCGGTTACAAGTACCTCACCTTTTTGTTTTAACTGATAACGCTCAAGGGTATCGGCGTTTTTACGAGAGGCAACAGTCTCAGGACGTGCTTGTAGAATATACAGTTTGCCGTCTATACCATCTTTAGCCCACTCTACGTCCATGGGACGCTGGTAATGCTTCTCGATAATCATGGCATAACGAGCTAACTCTTCGAGCTCTTCGTTATTTAAACAAAAACTATTGCGGTCAGATTCAGGTGTCTCTACGGTAGTAACTGTTTTCCCTGCAGTCTTATCGCTGCTGTATATCATTTTAGTGGCTTTAGAACCAAGATTACGCATTAATACAGCAGGCTTCTTTTCGGTTAAAGCCAGTTTACTAACATAGTATTCATCTGGATTCACCGCACCTTGAACAACACTCTCACCTAAACCCCAACTGGCTGTAATCAATACCACTTGATCAAAACCGGATTCTGTATCCATGGTGAATAACACACCACTCGCTCCTTTGTCGCTACGTGCCATTCTCTGAATACCAGCGGATAAGGCAACCTCTGCATGAGAAAAGCCTTGGTGAACACGGTAAGAAATAGCACGATCATTGTACAGAGAAGCAAATACGTGTTTAACTGCCTCGATGACATTGTCTAACCCGGAAATATTTAAAAATGTTTCCTGCTGTCCCGCAAAAGAGGCGTCAGGTAAGTCTTCAGCAGTAGCTGATGAACGGACTGCTACGGAGGGACTATCCTCACTGCCTACAGCAAGTTTTTGATAAGCACTAGCAATCTCATCTAGTAGTTTTTTTGGTAAAGGGGCATCCAATACCCATTGACGAATTTGTTTCCCGGCTTGAGCTAGGGCATTCACATCTTCGACATTAAGGCTATTTAAAGAGGCTTGAATACGCCCTTCTAAATCGCCCTCTTTTAGAAAATCACGAAATGCCAGTGCGGTGGTTGCAAATCCACCGGGAACACGAACCCCAGCATGACTCAATTGACTAATCATCTCACCTAAAGAGGCATTTTTACCTCCCACGGAGTCAACATCAGTCATACGTAATTCTTCAAACCAACGGATATACTCCCCAGCCATAATTTTCCCCTGACAACCACAAAAACTCTTATTATAAAATATTCGTGAACTAATAGGTTAGCCTAATCGAGAGATTTTAAAATGCCAAAAAGAAGTATTTTTTACGTATCAGACCGCACTGGGATTACCGCAGAGATGCTTGGCCAGAGTCTGATTACACAATTTGAGTCTGTTTCCTTTAAAAGACGCACATTACCCTTTATTGCTTCCCCTGAAAAAGCCCAGGAAGCCGTCACTATTATTAACCAAGCAAGTCTTGAAGATGGGTTCCAAGCTATTGTTTTTAGTACATTAATTGACGATGATCTACGTCAAACAATTCGCTTATCTAATGCCCTTGTATTTGATTTTTTTGAAATTTTTATCTCTCCATTAGAAAACGCCCTTGGCCTTGCCTCTTCCCACGCCATTGGTCGCTCACATGGAGGGGGGGATACACAAACTTATACACAGCGTATTGAGGCTATTAATTTCACTATGTCCCATGACGACGGGGTAAGCTCTAGAGGGCTTGATGAAGCGGAGATTATTCTTGTTGGCGTATCGCGTTCAGGCAAAACACCCACAAGTCTCTATCTTGCCATGCAATTTGGTATAAAAGCGGCGAATTACCCCATTATTCCCGAAGACCTGAGTCGCCAAAAACTACCTGATACATTAAGTAACTATCGTAAAAAACTATGGGGGTTATCAATAAAACCTGAGCGACTTCATCAAATTCGCTCAGAAAGACGGCCTGATAGCGAGTATGCGTCATTAGCCAATTGTCGTTATGAGATTCAAGCGGCAGAAGCTCTCATGAGGGGGCAAGGAATTCCTTTTCTAGATTCGACCAATATGTCTATTGAAGAACTGTCCACGACCATTCTTCATCAAACTGGTTTATCAAGACATCTTTATTGAACTTTCAACCTTTTTACTCAGAAATTATTGCCGTTTAGGGCAGGGAGGATGTCAACTAACTGAACTTGTAATTAATCTGTTACTCCAAAAACTTAAATTTATAACAAGTTAACTTAATATGACCCAATCTTTAAAACAATTGAGCCTATTATGCGCTCTTTTATTTTTTTATCAGTACTCTAATGCTTTTTGGTTATTAGGGTTTTCTGACGCCAACACTCTCTCTCCGGGGAGCCTTGGGGTAATTGCTGGAACGGGAGCTCAATTTGCAAGGGTGGGTAACCCGCAGAGTAACAGTTTCACTGGGGCAATACCTCATGCTGGAATTCGGTATGGATTAAATGAAGATACTGATATTGGCTATCGTCTGGTTCAAGTTGCTCTACCTTTCACTAGTGTTGGTCCAACTCTAGGGAGTGAAGTTGACCTCAAGAAAAGACTAACCAACGTTAATGATCCCTATCAAATTGCCTTAGTAGGGGGCGTCGCCTACTCCTATCTTGATATCTCCGGCACATCCAAAAGTGCATACAGCCCTGGTGCTGATCTCATTCTAAGTCATGCCATCAGTCCTAAATATACTTGGTTTACAGAATTACGAGAAGTATATACAGCCATCCCAACAGCAGTTGGCAGCACAGGATCTAATCATTTCAACGCACTTGGTATCGCATCAGGCGGCAAAATCAAACTGACGGATAGCACAAGTTTTGTCCCGGAAATTGGTTATTTCCACTTCAATGGATTACTAAATAATCAAAGTGCTAATGGCAATGCGATACAAATTGGAGCTATTTTTGCGATCAAAATCTGGTGAGTTATTGTCGTTGTCGCAAGCTTTCAAACATAATAATTGAGCCTGCTACCGCTGCATTTAATGACTCAGTACTCCCTTGCATAGGTACCTTTAAATGATTGGGATAGCAGAGTTGAAGCTTACTATCAACACCTGCCCCTTCATTACCGACTATCAAAGTAAAAGGCTCTGCTAGATTGATACCGTAGTAAGGTTGGCTACACTCAGATAAGGTTGCTACCCATACAGTCTGTAAAGGATTATATAACTCTTTTTCTAAATCCACCTGCTCAAAAATAGTGAGCTCAAAATGCGCACCCATCCCCGCGCGTAGCACTTTCGGTGACCATGCATGAGCGCATCCTTTTGACAACAGCACAGTATTAAAACCACTAGCCGCAGCAGAACGTAATAAAGTACCTACATTACCCGGGTCTTGAATCGTATCAAGCGCCAAATGAAAACCGTTAGGTACTATTGTAGACTCTGCATGCAACATAGTCATAACAGCCAATACACCATCCGGCGCATTGAGCGTACTTATTTTCTTGAATAACTGATGAGGTACTTCGATGAGTTCACCTTCAAAGCCATCAATCAACTCACGCACTTCTTTGTGCGTTCGCTTATCTTGAGAGTAGACAAGAGAAACAATACAGTCTCTCTTAAATTTAAAGAGGGACTGGACTAAATGTATCCCTTCAATTACTACCTGCTGCCTATCCAACCGATAAGCGTTGTCTTTATTAAGTGAAAGAATATGACGTATAAGTAAATTATCTGAGGAGGTAATTATTTTCATAATAACTCCCTCACTGGCCCAAAACTTTTTCTGTGGTGGGAACTAACCCCAAACTGATGCAGGGTTTGAAGATGCATTTTGGTTGGATACCCTTTGTGTTGAGCAAAACCATACTGCGGATAGTGTTGATGTAATTGAAGCATCGTTTTATCGCGTTCTGTTTTAGCCAAAATAGATGCAGCAGAAATCGATTCAATTCTCGCATCTCCAGAGACAACAGCATACATGGGATAGTCGCATTCAATGAATTGATTGCCATCGATCAATACGTAGTCAGGATGTACTGATAACTGATTCAGTGCGCGTTTCATGGCAAGTAAGGATGCTTGTAAGATATTTAACTCATCAATTTCTTCCACACTAGCAGAAGCCACAGCCCATGATAAGGCGTTCTCTTTGATTAACAAAGCAAGCTTTTCTCTTTTTGATTCTGATATTTTTTTTGAGTCATTTAGCCCTACAATAGGATGCACTGAATTCAGTATTACAGCTGCTGCGACAACAGGGCCTGCTATGGGACCTCGTCCTGCTTCATCCAACCCCACTGTAAGACCAACTAAATCATCAAGACTGTCTTTCAGTCCAATCTTTTTTCTAAATAGCATGATTCTCGAGTACCAACCTTACCCCATCAATGATGGCTTGTTCAGTATCAATGGATAGTTCCTGACGCATGTTTTGGTAGGCTGACAACATAATGTCACGTTTAACCTGGTTACTAAGTAGTTCATCTAAACTAGCTGTGATATTTTCAACCGTAGCTTTTTCTTGAAGCCATTCATCAATGATGGGTTGATTTAAAATCAAATTAGGTAGTGCAACAAAACCCTTTTTCTTTTTGCGACGAACCATCCAAGCGGTAAATGCTGATAGTTTATAGGTCACCACTTGTGGACAATCAAATAATGCAGCCTCAAGTGTCGCAGTTCCTGATGCCACTAAGGCCACATCAGCCGCACTCAACACCCGATGCGCATTTTCCTCAAGCATCATGATATGAACATCGTTCAGTGAATCTCCAGCTAGCTGACAAAATAACTCTTTCAATTTAGTATTAATAAAAGGGATTAAAAAAGTAACTGGTTTATTATGTTTACTGACTTCTTTTGCTACATTCATAAATAAACGAGCATGGTATTCTATTTCTGAAGAGCGACTACCAGGTAACAGTGCTACCACATGATCTTTATCATTAATAAACAAAGACTCTCTTACTGCTTTACGGTTAACAGGATGAGGCAGTTGATTCACTAAGGGATGGCCGATATAAGTAGAGGTTACTCGATGAGTAGCAAAATACTGTTTTTCAAACGGGAAAACGACTAATAAACGATCTACTGCCCGTTGAATGAGAGGTAATCTTCCCTCACGCCAAGCCCATACCGTTGGTGCTACCATTTGAATGGTTTTAATACCGCGTGCATGGAGTTGTTCTTCAACCCCCAAGTTAAAATCAGGGGCATCAATACCTATAAACAAATCAGGCGGTTGATGGATAAAATGAGCAATGATTTTTTTGCGTATAGACAATAATTCACGAAGAGAGCGTAATACTTCCCAATATCCCCTTACAGATAACTTGTCCATAGGAAATAAAGAGTGTGCCCCCTCTTTCATCATAAGAGGGCCAGCAATCCCTTCAAAATAGATATCAGGATAATGTTGTTTGAGTATACGAATGAGTGAGGCGCCCAGCTGATCACCTGATGCTTCCCCGGCTACAACCCCCACTCTTAACATCAGCGCATTATGCCTCGAGGGCTAGGTTGTAAAAGAAAATCGAGAAACAATTGTACCTTTGGGTAATCGCTCACAATTTCTTGAATATCATTTTTAGCTTCATCAAGTGACAAGGATGAGCGATATAGTTTTCGATAAGCCCGTTTAATAGCCATGATCTCCTCTGAAGAGTAACCACGTCGTTTCAGACCTTCACTATTAATACCGTGAGGACTAGTAGGGTTACCAGCAACTGTCACGAAGGGTGGAACATCTTGAGTGACAACAGCTGAAATACCAATAAAGCTATGAGCACCAACACGACAGAATTGATGTACACCAGAAAAACCTGCCAATATAGCCCAGTCACCCACATGAACGTGCCCTGCTAAACTCGCGTTATTTGCAAAAGTGGTATGGTTACCCACCTGACAATCATGTGCTAGATGTACGTAAGCCATAATCCAATTATGGTTACCTAAACGAGTTACTCCACCATCATCAATAGTGCCTATGTTAAAAGTACAAAACTCTCTGATAACATTATCGTGGCCAATCTCTAGAGCCGTATTTTCACCACGGTATTTTTTGTCTTGTGGGTCTCCACCAAGAGCAGCAAAGGAATAAATTTTATTGCGTTGCCCTATTGTGGTTTTACCAGAAATCTTAACATGATCGCCAATCACCGTATCCTTACCAATGGTTACTTGCTCATCAATAATAGAATACGCCCCTACTCTAACCCCTTCATCAAGTTGGGCTTTAGGATGAATTATCGCAGATGGATGGATCATCATTCTTCGTTAATATTCTTTTCAGTACACAGCAATTCAGCCTCAGACACAACTTTACCGTCCACTAATGCTTGTGTTTCATATTTCCACAAGCGTGATGAGCGACGTAATAATTTAGCTTTAAGTGTCAGCTGATCACCAGGGAAAACAGGTGCCCTAAAACGGGCTTTATCAATACCAATAAAATAGGTTACTAAATTACCATTAGGTTGCTTACCTTCTGTTTTATAACTTAGCAACGCAGCAGCTTGGGCCATTGCCTCAATAATCAATACACCAGGCATAACAGGGTGATCAGGAAAATGTCCCTGAAAAAACTCTTCATTCATGGTGATATTTTTGATAGCCGTAATGGACTCCCCAACATTTAACTCAACTACTTTATCGATAAGCAAAAAAGGGTATCGGTGAGGAAGATATTTCATCACTTCTTTGATATCCATAATAGCCATGATATTCCCTACTCCTCTTTTTTAGTTACTTTTTCTAACGCTTTAATTCGTTTTGCCCAATCCGGCAAATGACGCAAATAAACCAATGTTTCCAACCACTCTTTATGTTGTGCTCCGGGGACACCTGAAGAGTAGACGCCAGGTTCAGTGATGGATTTTGTAATCATAGTAAATCCTGTTACTGTTACGCCATCACAAATCTCCAAATGACCAACAATTCCTACTCCACCACCAATGCGACAGTGTTTGCCAATTTTAGTACTTCCTGACACGCCAGTACAACCAGCAATAACAGTATGAGCACCAACATGACAATTATGAGCAATTTGGATTTGATTATCCAATTTCACACCATCTTCAATAATAGTGTTATCAATGGCACCACGATCAATGGTTGTATTGGCACCAATCTCAACATCATCACCAATGATTACCTGACCAATTTGCGGTATTTTAATCCATTTACCTTTGTCCCACGCCATGCCAAAGCCATCCGAACCAACCACTACTCCTGAATGAACAATGGCACGCTGGCCAATCTGTGTTTGGTGATATAAGGTGACGTGAGGATACAGATATGTCTCATTACCAATAACACAATCTTGCCCTATATAGCACCCAGCCTCAATAACTACTCCTTCTCCTAAGCGCACGCCAGACTCTATCACCACATGTGCACCAATACTAATGCTCTGAGGCAATACAACGTCATCCGCTACCACAGCACTTGAATGAACACGAGAAGGTTTTTCATCAAAGGGGAATAATAACTGAGCAACTTTTGCATAGGTTGCGTAGGGATTTGCGCTGATTAAGCAGTGTGTTGGAGAAAAGGATTGATCTACTGTAGATAAAATTACTGCACTGGCTTGAGTATTTTTAAGAGAATCTCGGTAAAGAGAATTCGCTAAAAAAGTGATTTCACCTTTTTTAGCACCACCAATGGTTCCGATACCACTAATAAGCTCGGAACCATTACCAGACAACTCGACATCACAAAGTTCAGCTAACTGCGACAGAGTAAATGAATGCTTAGACTTCAAACAGATTACCTATTGTTTATCGGCTAAAGACTTTAATACTTTGTCAGTAATATCAATAGTTGGGCTAGCATAAATAACATCAGATATGATCAAGTCATACTTTTCTGATACGGCTATCTGACGAATAACTTGGTTTGCTCTTTCTTGAATACCAGCTAATTCTTCATTACGGCGGGTATTTAAGTCTTCACGAAACTCTCTTTGCTTGCGTTGGAATTCGCGATTTAAGTCAGCTAACTCTCGTTGTTTTGCATTACGATCAGACTCAGACATGGTCATGCCATCACGATCTAGCGATGTTTGTAGGTCTCGAGCTTGTTTTCCTAAACGTTGTAAATCTGCATCACGCGCAGCAAACTCTTTTTCGAGCTTTTTAGTTGCTTTTTGAGCAGGGGCAGCTTCACGGAAAATACGCTCGATGTTAATCCAGCCAATTTTTACGTTATCCGCATACACTGCTGGAATCGCAGATAAAAGCACCATTGCTAAAACTAGTCTTAAGAATTTCATATCAGTACTCTCTTAAAATGTTGAACCTAACTGAAACTGTAATCGCTCAATATTATCATAGGGTTGGGTTTTAAAGGGAAATGCATAGCTAAATTGTAACGGCCCCATTGGTGAATACCAATTTAACCCCACACCATAAGAATAACGGAATTGACTGGTTGAAATAGGTTGGTTCTGCGCAAAAACATTACCACCATCCAAGAATGTGCTTAAACGGAAGGATCGATCGTTAGATAACCCTGGGAACGGGAAATAAAACTCTAAGCTTCCGGTAGCAAGCTTGGCACCGCCTAAGTTATAAATATTACCGTAAATATCCTGTGCTTGAGGCCCCATACTAAATGGATAATAACCACGAACTGAATTAGGACCACCAGCAAAGAAGTTTTTAAAGAAGGCTAAGGGTTGGCCACCGTAACCATTGGCATAACCCAAATGTGATGAAGCTGAAAAGGTAATATCCTTATTAAACGTGGGATGAAGCCACTGATCATCAGCGGTAGCCTTATAGTATTTCAAGTCGGCACCAGGCAACCCTACTTCTAGGCGATAACGCTGATTGGCCCCTCTTGTTGGGTAGAGAATACTGTCTCGGGTATCTTTAGTGAAGCCAATGTCACTTTTAATTGTTCTAGCCAAATCACCAAACTGATTGACGAATCCCAAATATTGCAGCGGGCTACCTGTATACACATTGACACTGGTTGTTTCCACACCAAAACCAAATGTATATGCGTTAGTTTCACTTAATGGTACAGTCCAATGCGTATCAGCACCGAGCGTATTAGTACTGTACGGGCTAACGCCAATTAAAGATGTTGTATCTAACGACTGATCATAGATACTATAAGATCGTCCAATGCCGTCCTCAGTCCAGTAGGGATTGAAATAAGTTAGCGACACATTACGGCTGACTAGACCAGTGTTTAAAGCAAGCGTTAATGAGTTACCTGTTCCAAATAAGTTATTTTGACTAATACTTCCACTCAAAATAATTTTTTGTACTTGTGAGTAACCTGCACCCAATTGAATAGAACCTGTTTGCTGCTCAACCACAGTAAAATTAACATCAACCTGATCTGTGGTACCGGGAACGGGTTTTGTATCTACAGTAACCTCTTTAAAAAAGCCCAATCGATCAATACGCTCTTTTGATCGATTGATTTTTGCAATTGAGTACCAGCTTCCTTCAAGTTGGCGAACCTCACGACGTATTACTTCATCTCGAGTTTTTGCGTTACCATAAATATTAACGTGTCGCACATAAACACGACGGCCTGGATCAACCACAAAAGTGAAAGAGGCCGTTTGATTGTCTTTGTTAACTTGTGGGTTAGCATTGATATTAGCAAAAGAATAGCCTTCGTTAGCCAAGCGATCTGTCATAGCCTTAATGGATTCAGTGACCTTTTGTCGAGAAAAAATCTCACCTTTTTTAATTTCAATGAGTTTTTCTAACTCTTTTCTTGGTACAACGAAACGTCCAGCCATCTTAACGTCTGAAACGGTATAGCGTTTTCCTTCAGAAATAACAATAGTGATATAAATACCAAGCTTATCTGGAGAAATAGAAACTTGCGTTGAAAGAATAGCAAACTCTAGGTAACCACGGTCTTCATAAAAGCTTTTTAATGTTTCCAAGTCACCACTGAGCTTTTGTTTTGAGTACTGGTCGTTTTTGGTATACCAACTAATCCAATCGTGAGTTGAGAGTTTAAGCTGATCTAATAATTCTTTTTCTTTAAATGCTTTTACGCCAATAATATTAATAGATTTAATTTCAGAGGAATCCCCTTCTACGATATTTAAGGTAATTGCCACACGATTGCGATCCATAGGCGTAACAGTTGCTATCACCTGCGCGGCATAATGCCCTTTACTTAAATATTGTCTTTTTAACTCTTTTTCAGCTTTATCAAGGATTGACTTATCATAGATGCGCCCTTCAACCAAGCCAATTGACTTCAAAGCTTCTTTGAGTTGGTCCTTCGGAAATTCTTTTGATCCATTAATTTCCAACTTGGCGATAGCTGGACGTTCATGAACTTTTACAACCAGTACATCATGATCTTCCTCGAGCACTACATCTGAGAAAAACCCCGTTCCGTAAAGTGCTTTAAGTGCTTCGGAAGCCTTTTCATCGGTTACTTTGTCGCCAACTTTAATGGGCAAGTAGGTAAATATTGTACCCACTTCAATACGTTGTGCCCCCTCCACCCTAATATCCTTAATAACAAAGGAATTTAAAGCAAAAGCAGCCAAGCTAAATGAGCACAACAACAGTGCAGAAAGTAATCGTTTGATCATGAAATCAGGTTAATTAGTTAACAATCTATGTATATCGTTATATAAGGCAAATACCATTAATGCAGTCAGTAACACGAGACCAATTCTTTGAGTAAAAGCGACCACAGAATCGGAAACAGGACTCCCTTTTAATAATTCCACTACATAATACAACAAATAACCGCCATCTAATACCGGAATTGGAAGTAAATTCAATGCGCCAAGACTGATACTAATTAATGCCACAAAAGACAAAAAGGGAATAATTCCTAATTTAGCGGTCTCTCCAGCAAATCCTGCAATTTGAACTGGCCCACCTATACTCTTCCAAGAGGCCTTACCAACTAACATCATGGCAAAACTTTTAAAAGTTAAAGCCGTTACATTCCAGGTTTTATCAACAGACTTCATCACGGCTACACCCAAAGGATAGCGTACTGTTACCTTTAGTTTGTTTACTAGAGCGCTATCGCGCTGTGGCATCACACCTATACGACCAATTAATTTGCCATCATTGCTTTTTACTGACTCGGGAGTTAATTGAAGTGGTAGCAACTGCCCCGAACGCTCAACCTTGAGAGATACAGTGTGACCCGGTTGAGATTGAATGATTTTGACTAATGCTTGCCAATCCTCAACTTTCTCTTGATTAACCGAAATAACCCTATCTCCCTCTTTTAGATTGGCTTTTGCAGCGGGACTATCAGGTAAGATTTTTCCAACCACAGGCGCCATAGGAGGATTCCAAGGTAATACTCCAATATCTTTAATGAGATCCTGATCTGCGTGCGCCATATCAAATCCAAAAAGATCTAACTTTTTAAAAGCCACATGCCCCGCATCATCTTGCGTTTGTAAGTTAACTTGTTGTTCACTAAGTATTTTCTCAACTAATAAGGGTTCCAGATCGTTCCAGCTTGAGACGGGCTTGTTATCTACAGCAACAATAAGCTCTCCCCCTTTCAATCCAGCCGCATCAGCGATAGTTCCTTTGGCAGGCTGGTCTATGAAAGGACGCATTCCTGGAATGCCAATCATATTTAGGATAGTAAACAACAAAATGGCTAATATAAAGTTAGCCAAGGGGCCTGCACTGACTATAGCAAAACGTTTACCAAGAGTTTGATTATTAAAAGCGCGATGTAATTCATTATGAGCAACTGGTGCCTCACGTTCATCAAGCATTTTCACATAACCACCTAAAGGCAATATACCTAAAGCCCATTCGGTCTTATCAGGCCCAATCCGTTTCTGCCAGATAGGCTTACCAAAGCCAATGGAAAAACGTAATACTTTCACTCCAGCACGCTTAGCCACATAGTAATGGCCAAACTCATGAACTGTAATTAAAACGAGTAGCGTAAAAAGAAAAGCCGCTAGTGTTTCAATAATCCCCATATACTTTACACC
The DNA here is from genome assembly GCF_001581925.1 of Ferrovum sp. PN-J185. Taxonomy (NCBI): domain Bacteria; kingdom Pseudomonadati; phylum Pseudomonadota; class Betaproteobacteria; order Ferrovales; family Ferrovaceae; genus Ferrovum; species Ferrovum sp. PN-J185. Next base: position 257,201 of record NZ_LQZA01000001.1, on the reverse strand, counting down.
TCATTTTTTTCAATAACAGTATAAGTTAAGACTCTGGCTTGTTGGTCTGCTGCTAACACCACATCTAACGAGTCCACTGAGTTAATTGTCATCTGATTCAATACTGCCTCAATAACGTCGGTTATTTGATTAAAACGAATGCGTCTATTTAAAAAGCTTTCAACAGCCACCTCATTTGCAGCATTTAAAATTGTACTGGCTGTTCCACCTGTTTTCACAACTTCATAAGCCAAACGAATAACTGGGAAACGATCTAAATTAACTGCTTCAAATTGCAAGCTTCCCACCTTAGCGAGATCTAAAGTAGGGACACCTGATTTAATTCTATCTGGATAAGCTAATGCATGCGCAATCGGAGTTCGCATATCGGGACATCCTAATTGAGCGATAACTGAGCCATCTCTATAGGCTACCATAGAGTGAATAATGCTTTGCGGATGAATCAGTACCTCGATTTGAGATGGGCTTGCATTAAATAACCAACATGCTTCAATTAATTCCAAAGCTTTATTCATCATCGTAGCAGAATCAACCGATATTTTTTTACCCATACTCCAGTTTGGATGCTTGCATGCTTGCTCTGGAGTGATATCTGCTAACTCATTTAATTGGTTATGTAAAAAAGGACCGCCTGAAGCTGTTAAGATGATTTTTTCGACGCCAGATTCAGTAAGCCCTCTTTGATGGTTTATTGGTAAAGATTGAAATATCGCATTGTGCTCACTGTCTACGGGAAGAAGGATTGCTTGACTGAGTTTTACGGCATCGATTAATAATTGCCCCGACACAACTAAAGACTCTTTATTGGCTAACAATATTCTTTTACCACGTGATGCTGCTGCAAGAGTGGGTTTAAGACCCGCTATCCCCACTATAGCAGCCATTACTGTATCAACAGAGTGGTTTGCTGCAACCTCTTCTAACGCATCAATACCAAATAATAATTGCGTTTGTTGGTCTTTGAATCGCTGAATTAACTCTTCATTTACATCAACATTAACTAACACCGCATAGGCAGGTTTAAACTCTTTACATTGCTCAAGTAACAATTCGCTATTACTAAAAGCCGTTAATGCATATACCCTGTATTTTTCAGGGTACATGGCAATGACTTGCAAAGTACTACAGCCTATGGATCCAGTTGACCCTAATATTGTAATGTGTTGCTGTGTCATATTATCTGACTAAACTCTCAGTCCATATTGCCATGACTGGCAACGTAGCAATCAAGGCATCGATTCTATCTAAAACGCCACCGTGGCCCGGCAAAATAAAACCACTGTCTTTAACACCTACGCAACGTTTTAACCATGACTCAAACAAGTCACCTTGAATACCCAGTATAGCTATAACTATTAGTAACGTATAAAAATTAAATTGATGATTTTTAATCCAACCAATCAAAGGAAGCTCGGTCCATGGCCAAAAAAATTGTAAAAAAATACCATATAAACAGACCATCACTAATGCACCCGTCACACCCTCCCAGGTTTTCCCTGGGCTAATACTTGGTGCTAATTTATGTTTACCGATTGCTTTACCAGTAAAATATGCAGCACTATCAGATAACCAAATAATAATTAATAGTAATAACAATTGAATTGCTCCTGATTGTTTAATCACAGCCAGTGAGAACATAGTTGAAAACAATAACAACCAACCTAGCAGAGCGTGCCCCCATTTATTCTCTATGTGCCAGAGATTTTTGAGCCAGAGAGGCGCCACTATTAACCAAAATAAGATAGCAAGAATATTTAATACGAAGGGGATATGACTGTGCGCAAACAGAATTTCAATCACAGCATAACAAACTGCTGTTAACAACAAATAAGAGTAGGTTTCTAACCGGCTAAAACGTCCAAGCTGAGCCCATTCCCAAAAACTGAATAAGGCAATAATAGCCACAATCACGTGCCACTGATTTGCAGTTGTATAAAACAACGCCCATCCCATGCCCAACAACAAGAAAAAGGCAGTGACAAGACGCTGTTTTAACATATAGATTAATTATATGGCCGCAGAAATACTTGGCCAGCTTGATTGAGACACTTGCTCGCTGGTTCTACCGAAGCGTCTCTCCCTTGACTGATAGGATAGTATTGCTTCTTTAAGACTGTCTTCATCAAAGTCAGGCCATAAAGTATCTGTGAAATATAATTCCGTGTAGGCTAATTGCCATAATAAGAAATTACTTATACGTTTTTCCCCACCTGTACGAATAAACAAATCAGGCTCAGGAATATTCCCCATAGATAAATAGGGAGTCAAATCGCTCTCAGAAATATCTTGTTCAATCTTTTCGGGACACTCTCTCATAAGCCTATTAAAGGCCTGCAAAACATCCCATCTTCCGCCGTAATTTGCCGCGATAGTGAGGGTTAATTGAGTGTTTTTTTCAGTTAATTGTTCAGAAGAACGAATTAACTCTTGTAACGGCGTATCAAATTGAGAAACATCACCTACTACACGTAGGCGAATATTGTGACGATGTAATCGGTTGATTTCTTTTTTTAATACAGTTAAAAACAACTGCATCAACATAGATACTTCATCTGCCGGACGGCGCCAGTTCTCACTACTAAAGGCAAACAAAGTAACATAAGGAATACCAAGATCAATTGCAGATTTAACTAATGAACGAACAGAATCTGTTCCACGTCTATGCCCTGCAATTCTTGGTAATAATTTTTTTCTAGCCCAACGACCATTGCCATCCATGATAACAGCAATATGCTGAGGAATTGAACCAACCTCAGGAATTGCTAAGGTAGAGCTGTTCGTATTACTCATGGCAAGTCCTCAGGTTGATAGTTCAGTTAAACAGCCATTAATTCAGCTTCTTTGGTAACCAATAATTTATCAACTTCTGCTATAAATTTATCAGTTAATTTTTGTATATCATCCTGTGCTTTACGGTCTTCATCTTCTGAAATAGATTTAGCCTTAAGCAAATCTTTCAATTGACCAATTGCATCTCGTCTAATATTTCTAACAGCAACTCGCGCATTTTCTGCCTCAGATTTAACGACTTTAGTTAAATCCCTGCGTCTTTCTTCTGTTAAAGCAGGCATAGGAACGCGGATTAGATCTCCTTGACTGGCTGGATTTAAGCCCAAATCAGACTCTCTAATTGCTTTTTCAATGGCAGACAACAAATTTTTCTCATAAGGAGAAACACCAATTGTTCGCGCATCAATTAAGTTCACATTAGCCACTTGATTAACAGGGGTAGGATTACCGTAATAATCAACCATAACATGGTCTAATATTCCCGCATGGGCTCGACCAGTTCTCACTTTAGACAAGTCAGTTTTCAGTGTTTCAACAGACTTTGCCATTTTTTGTTCAGCAGTTTTTTTTACGTCAGCAATCATTCCACTGGCTCCAATTTAATTCCTAACAAAGGTTCCTTCAGGCTCACCCATAACCACCCGTTTTAGAGCTCCTTCTTTGAAGATACTAAATACACACAGAGGCATATTTTGATCACGACATAAGGTCAATGCAGTAGCATCCATAACCTGTAGATTATTGACAATCGCTTCTTCAAAAGTTAAGGATTCATAACGTTTGGCTTCAGGATTTTTCACTGGATCAGCAGTGTAAATACCATCAACTTTAGTGGCCTTTAAAACAACATCTACATTCATTTCCATGCCGCGAAGAGCCGCTGCAGTATCAGTGGTAAAAAAAGGGTTACCAGTTCCAGCTGCAAAAATAACGACGCGACCGTCCTCTAGGTAACGCAATGCTTTACCACGAATATAAGGCTCTGCAACTTGATCCACATGAAGAGCTGACTGAACTCGGCTGACCAGACCAACTCGCTTCATTGCATCTTGAAGCGCTAAAGCATTCATTACCGTGGCAAGCATACCCATGTAGTCAGCTGTAGCGCGATCCATACCTTCAGCACCCAAAGCAACACCTCTAAAGATATTGCCCCCACCAATAACCACGGCAAGCTCGACGCCTAAGCGTTGAACTTCCGCTAATTGAGCGACAATCCGATCAATGGTCGCTCGATTAATCCCGTATGCATCCGACCCCATCAAGGCTTCACCTGATAGTTTTACTAATATTCGTTTGTATACGGGTTGGGTCATGGTTAAGCCATCGCAGCGCCAGCAGCAGCAGCTACTTCAGCCGCAAAGTCTTCACTTTTTTTCTCAATACCTTCACCAACCACATACATGGTGAAACTATGAACTCGGGCTTTTTTGGCAGCCAATAATTTTTCCACGGTCTGATCTGGATCTTTAACAAAAGGTTGTCCCATTAAGGTTACCTCAGCCAAATATTTTGCAATTCTTCCATCCACCATCTTAGCGATAATATCAGCTGGTTTACCAGATTCAGCTGCCTGAGCAGTATAAATCTCACGCTCTTTAGTTAAGATTTCCGCAGGCACTTCGTCCTTAGAAACACAAATTGGTTTACTTGCAGCAATATGCATAGCCAAGTCTTTACCTAAAGCATCATCTCCACCCTCAACGTCAATCATGACACCAATTTTTGCACCATGAAGATATTGAGAAAGACGACCCTTCGCATTAAAGCGCGCAAAACGACGAATAGTTACATTCTCGCCTAATTTCATAACCAAAGCTTTTCTTGATTCCTCAAGAATTTCACCGGCTGAAGTTTTGCATTGACCCAAGGTCTCTACATCAGCAACTTGAGAGTTGGCGGCACATTCTGCAGCCATTTTTGCAAAAGAAACGAAATCTTCATTTTTACCAACAAAGTCAGTCTCGCAATTAACTTCAACCATTACACCGAGATTGCCTTCTGCATTTACGTAAGTTGCAACCACGCCTTCAGCAGCGATTCGGCCAGCTGCTTTACTGGCTTTTGCACCACTACGTATTCTTAATAAATCTTCGGCAGCCTTTAAGTCACCATTAGATTCTGTGAGAGCCTTTTTACATTCCATCATGCCAAGACCAGTTAACTCACGTAACTCTTTCACTAAACTTGCGGTAATTTCCGCCATTTTCAAACTCCTTAAAGCTTTATCTTAATTAGACAACACTATTACTCTTGTGTAGGCTCAACAACTTCTTCGTACTCTTCGCCTTTGACGATTTCGGAAATACTTGCAGAACGACCTTCCAAGATAGCATCAGCAACACCACGAGCATACAAACGAATAGCACGCGTTGAGTCATCATTACCAGGAATCACGTAGTCAACCCCTTCGGTAGAGTTATTGGTATCAACCACACCGATAATTGGAATACCTAACTTACGAGCTTCAACAATAGCATTTTTCTGGTAACCCACGTCGATTACAAACATAGCATCAGGAATACCTTGCATGTCTTTGAAACCACCAAGACTGCGTTCCAATTTTTCCAATTCACGTTGATAGTTCAATGCTTCTTTTTTTGGTAACTTTTCTAAAGTACCATCGGTTGTCATTGTTGTTAATTCGTTGAGACGTTTAATTGACTGTTTAACAGTTTTAAAATTGGTTAACATACCACCAAGCCAACGGTGATCAACGAACGGCGAGTTGCTGCGTAAAGCCTCTTCGCGAACGATTTCTCTTGCTTGACGTTTAGTTCCAACAAACAAAACGGTACCTTTGTTATTTGCCACCTGACGGATAAACTTCATGGCTTCTTGGTACATCGGCAACGTTTTTTCTAAATTAATAATATGGATTTTATTACGATGACCAAAGATGTAAGGGGCCATCTTGGGATTCCAAAAACGGGTTTGATGCCCAAAGTGAACACCAGCTTCTAACATTTGACGCATTGTAACTGACATAAAAACACTCCTTAGTGTGAGGGTTGAGCCTCTGCCGATTAGCTAACTTTTTAAAAAAGCACCCTAACAATATATCGGCATGAGTCGTTTTAAAATAGAATCGTATGTAACGAATTCTCCAGCTTCTATCTTAAAGTCTTTCATAGACCTTTTAATAAAAGCTCTTAATTTTAGCATTTTTAAGGGTTGTTTTCAAGGAACGTACCCTAAAATGCTATAATGCAAATAAATATCATTAGGTCATTCCATGAAAATTCATATTAAAAATACACAAGAAATCGCAGCAATGCGTGTTGCTGGGCGCTTAGCCAGCGAAGTCCTTGATTTTATTACCCCTTATGTTAAACCGGGCGTTACTACAGAAGAGCTTGATAGGTTATGCCATGACTACATGGTAAATATTCAACAGACTATTCCAGCGCCACTTAATTATTGCCCTCCGGGTTACACACCTTATCCAAAATCGATTTGTACTTCGGTTAACCACCAAGTCTGTCATGGTATTCCAGGTAGTAAAACTCTTAAAAATGGCGATATTGTTAATCTTGATATTACCGTGATTAAGGATGGCTTCCACGGAGATACCAGTAGAATGTTTGTGGTTGGTGAAGGTAGTAAACAAGCAACAAGACTCTGCCAAATCACGTTTGAATCTATGTGGATTGGTATTGAACAAGTTAAGCCTGAGGCCTTTTTAGGTGACATAGGTTTTGCTATTCAGTCCTATGCAGAAAATGCAGGTTATAGTGTTGTTAGGGAGTTTTGCGGACATGGTATTGGTAAAGAATTTCATGAGGACCCCCAAGTTTTACACTATGGAAGGAAAGGAACTGGTATAAAACTTCGTCCTGGTATGATTTTCACCATTGAACCAATGATTAACGCAGGCAAGAAAGAAATTAGACAATTAGCTGACGGTTGGACTATTGTTACTGCCGATCACAGTTTGTCTGCACAGTGGGAACACACGGTTCTTGTCACTGAAACAGGTTATGAAGTATTGACACAATCTGAAGGATGTCCATCTCGTCCTACATTATGATCAACATTGATATAAAAACAATTCGTCAACATTTACTTGAACAACGAGAAAAATTAAAAACTCAGTATTACCAAAAACCCAATCCAAATTGGTTACTCAATAAGTGGACGGGGGTTGTTGATGATGTATTAACCAAAATATGGAAAGAGTTTGATTTTAATGACAAAATCAGTCTCATTGCTGTTGGTGGCTATGGGAGAGCGGAGTTATTTCCTTTCTCAGATATAGATTTACTAATATTAATTGATAAAGAGTTATCAACTGAATGCTTAACAAAAATTGAGTCATTAATTGGGTTATTCTGGGATATTGGTCTTGAAGTTGGGCATAGCGTAAGAACCCTTGATGAATGTCTTGAAGTAGCACAAGAAGATATTACTATTGCAACAACCCTTATTGATTCGCGTTTGGTTATTGGTCAACCAAACCACTTGGAAGGACTGAGAAAAGGTTTGTTCCATACTTTGGATTTAAATCAATTTATCCTAGGTAAAATTAAAGAGCAAAAAGATCGTCATCACAAACACAATGATACCGCTTTTAATTTAGAGCCTCATATAAAAGAAAGTCCAGGAGGGATTAGAGATCTGCACACCATTATTTGGTTGTCTTGGGGTGCAGGGTATGGCAATACGTGGCAAGACTTAGTCACAGCAGGTATTTTATTTGAACAAGAAATAACCAAAATAAAATCTTTAATTAAATATCTTGCAAACTTACGAATACGTTTACATTATCTTGCTAAAAGACGTGAAGACAGATTGCTGTTTGATTATCAAAACCAATTAGCAAATGAATTAGGATTTAAAGACAAAGAAAATCATCGCGCAAGCGAAATGATGATGCAGCAATACTATCAAACAGCTAAGTCGGTCTTATTAATTAACACTATTATTATTGAACAAGTCAAAGCGCAATTTTCCAAAACGCAAGAAACAGAAAAACAACAACGACTTTCTGATCATTTTATTCGCCAAGATGACTTACTCGGAACCACACCAGAAAACTTATTCAGTACTCAGCCTGATTTGATTTTTGACGGTTTTTTAATGCTACAAAAGTATCCCAAATTAAGAGGGTTTACTCCAACAGCTATTCGTGATTTGTGGCGTGCGCAAAAGTTAATTGATCACCAATTTCGTATAAACCCTCACAATCAAGAGGTGTTTATGGACATACTTAGGCAACCACTAAGGACTGCTGAAGTATTAAAAAGAATGAATTATTTCGGGATTTTAGGGCGCTATATCCCCTCCTTCGGTAAAATCGAAGGGCAAATGCAACATGACTTATTTCATGTTTACACAGTTGATGAACACATTCTGCGGGTATTAACTAACTTAAGACGATTCGCAGTACCTCAGTATGATCATGAGTTTCCATTTTGTTCAATTTTAATGCGTCAATTTGATCGTGTTGATCTACTCTATATTGCTGCTCTATTTCATGATATTGCCAAAGGCAGAGGTGGAGACCATTCTCTTCTAGGCTGTGAGGATGCACAAGAATTTTGTACTACGCATGGTTTATCAAAATACGATACAAACTTTGTATCTTGGTTGGTTGAGAGCCATTTACGTATGTCTTCCGTAGCGCAAAAACAAGATTTATCTGATCCTGAAGTCATTGAGAAATTTGCTTTAAGCGTAAAAGACAAACGACATTTAACTGCCTTGTATCTACTTACAGTAGCAGATGTTAGGGGAACCAGCCCTAAAGTATGGAATGCATGGAAAGCCAAATTACTAGAAGACTTATATCGACTCACTGAACGTTACTTTGATGGCCATCAAACTGATATTGATACCGAGATTGAAGAGAAAAAGCAACGTGTTCTAAATACCTTAAAGCATTACGGGTTATTAGATTCATCACAAATTAAATTATGGCGGATAGTGGATCCGTTTTATTTCCAACGCTATGATGAAAAAGAGATCACTTGGCACGCAAGATCGCTACAAGGAGTTATTGACTCTACTAAACCCATTGTCAAAGCAAGACTTTCCCCTCTTGGAGAGGGTATTCAGGTTCTCATTTACTCCCCTGATCAAACAGCTTTATTTGCAAGAATTTGTGGTTATTTTGAAAAAATCTCTTACACCATTCAAGAGGCAAAAATTCATACTTCGCTTAATGGTTATGCTTTAGATACATTTCAAATAGTTCATAAAAGTGAAGAGAATGATCATTACCGTCATGTAATTAAACGTATTGAAGAAGAATTGCAAACTAGGTTAATCCAACAATCCTCTCTAGAAGAACCGCTGAACTCTAGAATATCAAGACATTTGCAACATTTCCCCATAGAAGTGATGGTTCATTTTGGTGATAGAGAAAGACACCATGATCGCTCACTCACTATCGTTGCTGGAGATCGTCCTGGACTATTGTATAGAATTGCGCGTGTATTAGTTGGTCATCGTATCAATTTAAAGAGTGCACGTATCAATACATTAGGAGAACGTGTTGAGGACGTATTTATTTTGGACGACACTGGTCTTGAACAAACGGGACAACGTGAAAATATCCGCAATGAACTAATACAGGCCTTATCATAAAAAGAGCCTAGAAAATACAACTTCTAGGCTCTATATACTGATATTTTACTAATAATTATTAATTATCAAAACCTCGGAAACCTATATTGCCACCGCCATGATCACCGCTTTCTCCAAGGTGAGTGTTGGCGTTATTTTGCATAGTTCCCTGTTGAACCACTGCTAATACACCTGTTGCAATATTAGTATTCACCTCACTGGCATTAGTAGTATTAACTGCACCAACAGCAGTAACATAATCGCCGGCATTAATACTTAACGAACTAGAGGTAGTTGGTGAGTTATTTACTAAAATAGTAGTTGTGGCTGAACCAAAATCAACAGTTACTCCTTGGACCACAATAGGAGTAAGACCTACTGCACTAGTTCCTGTTGTAGCCAAACCTGAAACACTCACAAATCCTGTTGTAGGTGCTTTGATAACACTGATACCTGTGGCGCGACGGATTGATGATGCATCTAAATAAGTTGAAATCACAGTGTATACAGTAGGACTAGATGTGGCTGTAGCCAAAGAGGCCAAATAAGATGAGAAATTAGTAATATTAAATGCAGCAAAAGTCGTCGCTGTACGATCAGCAATTTCAGTATTACAGTCAACTACTACTGGTTGCCCTAAAATTGTTACTGTGTAAGCGGGTAAAGACGCTGCACAATTAGTGGCTGCTGTAGCACCACTGGTAATAGCTGCTACGGTAATTGGTGCAGTAAAAATTGTTCTGGATAGTGTTGAGGAGAGTTCAGACTGAACTGCAGAAGCAACAATTGATCCATTTGCGTTAACTGTACCCGTAAACTCTACTTTCGCTCCCACTGTAGGAAAGTTTGTTGTTAACTGACTTCCATCAATAGTAATACCACGTACAACAAAATTTGTACCAGATACCAGTGAAACAGTGCCCTCAATTTCCACGGTTTGACCAACTTGTAGTGTTGAACCACCTGGATTAATTGCACTCGTTCCAGTAAATGCGCTCACTACATTCGGTACGAATGTATTTGTTCCTATTACAGGCTGGGTAATTCCGCGCGCTGAGATCATAGCACCATTGGGAATGGTAGAGCACACTGATGTCACGCTATTAATCGTACAAGTTGCGCTAGCCAAATTAATGGTTTCATTGCCAACAGTATAAATACCATTTGCTAAGCTCACTGCCCCTGACACTTTAAATGGATAAAGTTCTGTGCTCACACCATTATCTGTAGTGAAAGGTTGTGTAAATACAGTATTAGTTTCATCCCAAGCACTCACCATCGTAGCCACAATTTGTGCCATGGAGGATCCTGACTGTGCATAAGAATAACCATAAACAATCACATAGGTTCCAACAACGTTACCACTTGTACTCTGTAAGTTGCTTTGTCCTGTAACAGGAACACATGATGTGATACCTGTTGTACAAGCTCGTTTATCTGTAAAAGACGTACTTGAAGTAATCTGAATAGTTTGCCCCATTACTGTAATTGTTCCTGCTGTCATGTCACTGGCATCAACATAGCCGCGTACCAAAGGCGTAATTCTTACTTCTTTTGCAACGGGCACCGCCACAGTACTGTTCGTGGCTGAATTCACTGCCACAGTCATTCCGACCACAGGTGAAAGTAGTCCGCTACTCAATAGCGCGGAATTGAGTGAGCTGTTAACAATACCGGTATCCGCATCCACTATATTCGCTGACGAAGTATCAAACTCATGTCCGTTAACAAACACACTGCCCAGCGCTGTAACTGTTCCATTTGAGACTGTCGCAGTTGATTGTAATGAGGTTGGTGTAGCAGAACTTGAGGTTCCTCCCCCTCCTCCGCCACCGCAGGAAACCAATCCTATTAAAGACAAAAATACAATAATTCCCGTCCATCTCTTTTGCGTTAAAAACCCCATGATTGCTCTCCCTTAGGTAGTATGCCATAAATGGGAATTTTACCCATTTTTTAAAAGAGTGCAAGAAATATTTAATGGTTTTTTAAAAAAACCATTAAAATCAATCGTCTGGAGTATTTATACCGAGCTCTTGAGAGAAGCCGAAGGAGTTAAAGTCACGTATTCTCGAAGGATAGAGCACGCCATCAAGATGGTCGCACTCATGCTGAACAACACGCGCATGAAATCCTGATACGGTACGGTCTATGATGTTTCCGTGCTCATCGCTCCCTTGGTAACGTATCACTGTATAGCGAGGTACACGACCTCTTAATCCAGGAACAGATAAGCATCCTTCCCAATCTTCCTCTAATTCTTCTGTTAAAGGTGTGATAATTGGATTAATTAACACAGTTAGCGGCACTTCCTCTGCATCTGGATAACGCGCGTTGTGTTTTACCCCGAAAATAACCACACGTAAACTGACTCCTATTTGAGGTGCTGCAAGCCCTGCTCCATCCAAATAGGCCATCGTATCAAACATATCCTCTAATAAAGACATGAGTGCTGGGGTATTAAATTGGTCTACAGATTTAGCCACCTGTCGCAACAGTGGATGCCCCATTCTTAAAACAGGTTTAATTGCCATACGACCCTTCGTGTAATTTCAACCATTCTAGAAATTGTTGTCCTACCTCATGATGCCTTACACCAAAAGCGATTGTTGCTTTTAAGTATCCCAATTTACTACCGCAATCGTAACGGACGCCATCAAAAGGTAAAGCCAATACATCTTGATCTTTTAATAATCGTGCAATGCCGTCTGTTAGTTGAATTTCACCACCGCTACCAGGCTGAGTTTGTCTCAAATAATCAAAGATTTCTGGGGTTAACAAATAACGACCTACCACACCTAAAGTAGAAGGAGCTTTATCAGGTTCAGGTTTCTCGACAATTTCAATAATTTTTTGAAGTGTATTTTTTTCTTGAGTAGCAACAATCCCGTACTGTTTGGTCTCTTCGCGAGCCACTTGCTGAACCCCCAACACGGATGAACCCGTTTCATTATACAAATCAACCATTTGCTTTAATACTGGCTTTTTAGCATCAATTAGGTCATCGGCCAATAAAATAGCAAAAGGCTCATCACCAACTAGGGGCTCTGCGCATAAAATAGCGTGTCCTAACCCTAAGGCTTCAGGCTGACGAACATACACACAACTTACATTCTTAGGTAGCAACCCTCTGACGTTCTCAAGTAGTTTCGTTTTGCCGCGTTGTTCAAGTTCGGCTTCTAATTCGTAAGCTTTATCAAAATGATCTTCAATAGCTCTTTTGCCCCGACCTGTAACAAAAATCAGCTCAGTAATTCCTGCAGCCACTGCTTCCTCAGCAGCGTATTGAATCAAAGGCTTATCAACAACCGGCAACATTTCCTTAGGGCTGGCTTTAGTGGCTGGTAAAAAACGACTCCCTAATCCAGCCACAGGAAATACAGCTTTTCTAATTGGTTTCATATTTTTCATGTCCTGTCTTAATTAATTCCAAGAACTCATCTTCATTGAGTATTTTAATTCCTAATTCAATTGCCTTGTCTAATTTACTTCCCGCTTCAGTACCCGCCACTACAAAATGGGTTTTACCAGACACACTGGATGACACCTTACCACCAATCTCTTCAATTTTAAGTTTTGCTTCATCACGGCTTAAGTGCGGAAGCGTGCCAGTTAATACGAATGTTTTTCCAGAACAAGAGTGGCTTTGAATGGTCACAATATGTGGCCAATGTATACCTGCTTGTAGTAACTTGTTAATCACATCACGATTATGTTCTTCTGCAAAGAAATCAACTATTGATTCTGCAATCACTGGACCAACGTCTTTTACAGCCAACAATTGTTCTTGATTGGCTGCCATTAATGACTTTATATCACCAAAATAATTAGCTAAATCTTTTGCTGTTGCCTCTCCTACGTTTCGTATTCCTAAGGCAAAAATAAAGCGAGGCAAAGTGGTTTGTTTGCTTTTCTCAATGGCGTCCATTAAGTTATCAATTGATTTATCACCAAACAAAGGTAATTCTTTTAATGCATCTCGAGAAAGATAATAAATATCAGCAGGAGTAGTTAATATTCCCAAATCCACAAACTGATCAACTCTTTTGTCACCCAAACCCTCAATATTCATGGCTCGTCGATGACAAAAGTGAACAATAGATTGTTTTCTTTGGGCAGGACAATATAATCCACCGCTACATCTTAATACTGCTTCATCCTGTTGACGAAATACGCTACTGCCACAAACAGGGCAATGCGTTGGCATGATGAAAGTCGTCACTCCAGCAGGTCGTTTCTCAAAAATCACGCCCACCACTTCGGGTATCACATCTCCTGCACGCCTTACCCAAACACTGTCCCCTACTCGAACATCTTTTCTTTTTAATTCATCTTCATTGTGTAAGGTAGCATTGGTGACCGTTACCCCACCTACAAATACTGGCTTGAGACGCGCTACAGGGGTTAATGCTCCCGTTCTACCCACTTGCACATCTATTCCAACAACTTCAGTTACTGCTTCTTCTGCTGGAAACTTATGCGCTAGGGCAAACCGAGGCGCTCTTGAAACAAACCCTAATTGCTGTTGTTGAATAAAATCATTTACCTTATACACCACACCATCAATTTGATACGGTAATGTTGGCCTTAATACATTTAATTTCTCAAAGTAACCGATCAGTCCTTCTACGCCAACAACCACATCTCTAATATCACAAACGGGAAAACGCATGGAAGCAAGCCAATCCATTAAGGATGAATGAGTGATAGGATGATCTCTACCTTCCAATACACCCAAACCATAGGCGAAAAATGATAGTTTTCGTTGTGCGGTAAGGGTGGAGTCTAATTGACGTAAAGCACCTGCTGCTGCATTACGTGGGTTAGCAAAAAGCTTTTCTCCTTTCTCACGCTGCGTCTCGTTAAGCTGGTCAAAATCCTCTTTAAACATCAATACTTCACCGCGTACCTCAAGTATCGAGGGAGGATTATTAGTAAATAATCTTAAAGGAATAGAGCGTATAGTTTTCAAGTTGAGAGTAACATCCTCTCCCCGCTCACCATCACCACGTGTACTTCCTTGCGTTAACAATCCGTTTTCATAAATCAAACTAACAGCCAAACCGTCGAATTTTGGCTCACAAGCGTAGTAAACCTGATCTCTACTCAACCCTTCACGTACACGACGATCAAAATTACATACATCTTCTTCACTAAATCCGTTATTTAATGACAACATAGGAAGACGATGGACTATTTCTGTAAACCCTTCCTTAGGACTTGCACCCACTCTCTGTGTCGGGGAGTCTGGAGTCAGATACTGCGGGTAAGCTCTCTCAAGCTCAGTGAGTTCGCTAAATAATCGGTCATATTCAGCATCAGGAACAGAGGGATGATCTTGAACATAATATTGATAGTTGTACAACTCAATGAGTTGTCTAAGCTCTTTAAGCTTTATTTCAATGTCATTTACCATTACATTGCAAACAATTTTTTAGCTATAGACTGCCCAGGAATTATTCCAAATTCATTCATGCTTAGATGAATTCTATCCATCTGTTTTTTAATACTTTCAATCTGTTTTATACCTAATGGTTTTAGATTATCATCCACCACCACGCCACCAAAGTTTGCAACCAACTCATTAGCACATGTGAATGCATCAGTTATTGCTTCTGATACATCATTGATTTGCGGTATATCAATAATCAACGTTAACCCTTTTACAAGAGTAGGATCATTTTCAATATTCAATATTGGACGTTGATCTTTATCACCCAGACTATACAGTTCCTGGTGAGCTGAATTGAATGAATGAAATAATCCATCATCACCTAACTCCAATCCTTTTTCATGCACAAAGGTTTTAATATTCTGCATAACAATGCTCGCATTTTCACTAAACAATACGTTCATGCCAATCATAATATCCACTTTGGCGCAAAACTCTTCAACTTGTTTTGCTCGCTCAAATAACTCTTTGTCTTTACTTGATTTAATGGATAATCTCAAACGCGAAGCGAACTGAGATAATACCGTCATCACTTCTTGCCAGCGCGTTTCTATTAACGGTCCTGATCGACTAGATACCGGCATAATGACTCTCAAATAACGATAGGACTGAGATCCATCAAATTTTTCCACATCAATCCATAGTTTTGATTCAGTCTCGTATATTTGCCAATGAACGTTACCATATAACCCTTTCAACTTACTAAGTTCATCGACTAACTCACGGTATTGAATATCCTCGTTCGAGGAAAACAATACTGACCACTCAAATCGAGTGTTAATATCGTCATCTTGTTTTATCCCGTCTCCCTCTTGATTCACTTTAGTACCAGAAAAGGTAGAAGCATTGTCGTCATTAATAATTCTAATACTAGGTTCTACCAATCCATCCTCAAACTCGTTTGCTTGACTACTTTGTTGAGCTCTATTGGTTTGCTCAAGTTTTTTTCGATGACGATATTCTTGAATGCGGCCCGCAAAAAGAAATACCATGACCAAAATAACTCCTGCGATAATTAAGTCGATTTGTAAAGCAGTCATGATTTATCCTTATTTTTAAACAGGTAATGATTCAGTTAAACGTACAGCTTCATCCACATCAACGGCTACCATTCTTGACACACCTGATTCAGCCATTGTTATACCAACCAGTTGCTGTGCCATTTCCATTGCAATTTTATTATGTGTAATAAATAAAAATTGCGTGTACTCAGACATTTTCGTCACCAACTTTACAAATCGCTCCGTATTGGTATCGTCAAGTGGTGCATCCACCTCATCTAAAATACAAAAAGGCGCGGGGTTGAGTTGAAACAATGAAAACACTAAAGCCAAAGCGGTTAAGGCTTTTTCACCACCTGACAGCAAATGAATTGAAGTGGTTTTCTTACCAGGTGGTTGAGCAATGATTTGAATACCGGCGTCTAGAATTTCTTCACCAGTCATCTCTATACGGGCATATCCGCCTGCAAAAAGCGAGGGGAAAAGTGTGCTAAAGCTTTCATTAACTTGATTAAAGGTGGCGTTCAGTTGATCTCTTGTTTCGCGATCAATTTTCTTCATCGCGTTTTCAAGTGTTTCAACAGCTTCTTGTAAGTCCGCTTGCTGTGAGTCCAAATAAGTTTTTCTTTCTCTTGATGCTTCTAGCTCAACCAGGGCCGCGAGATTAACAGGGCCTAATGCTTCAATATCTTTTTGTACACGAGTAATATCAGTTTGTAGGGTTGACGTTCTTACTCCTCTTTCCATTTGATTGGCAAGCATTTCCTCATCCGCATTGTTCTCTACCAATGTCAAAGATGCTTGCTCAACACCCAAGCGAGCTTCTTGCTCTTTTAGTCGAAGATCACTTAACTTTTCTCTTAAGGGATCGAGTTGCTGCTCAACACGCAAACGACTTTCCTCAGTTTCACGCAATTGAGCACTACAATTGTCCAAATCAATACGCGCTTGCTTTAATGCTGTTTCAATTTGCTCTCTGGTTTGTAAAGCTTGCTGCAAATTATTTTCTACTTGCTCAATAGAAATCATACTTAATTGCTGCTGAATCTCACTTAAGCGGGGTTCTTTATGCCGCAAGTCTTCAACAATAGCCTTGTGATTATTATTGATTAACTCAATTTTAGATTGAGCTGTTTTTAATAAATAATTAGACTCTTGATCTGCCCCTTCAGCAGTTTGTAATGCTTTACGGCACATTTCAAGATGCTGTTCTGCCTCTTTCCATGAGCTATCCTTTACCTCAAACTGTTGTCTTAACACTACCAATTGACTTTCATAGTGAGTCGTCTCTGACATCAAACGGTCAAGTAATACTTGTTCATCTGCTCGTTTCGCAATGATTTCACTAATTTCAGATTGAATTTGTTGACTGCGCTGTTCAAAACGTTGTTGTTCGGATTGAAGACGCGTACTATCGATCTCAAGGCTACGAATTTTGCTGCTCTCTTGACGCAAACCTTCACTATGTTGAGTTAACTGGTTTCTCACATCGATTAATGTTTCTTCAGCTAATAACCTATTATTCTCATAATCTATATTTTTTAACTGTAGCTGCTCTTTTTCCACTAGTAACTCTTCAATTTCTCGAGCACGTCCAATCGCACCATGGACCTCAACTTGCGGAGCAAAAAACTCCACGGTAGCGTTAGTTACACAATGGCCGTCCGTTGTCACCAGAACAACACCAACAGGCAATTGATCCATCAGGTTAATGGCTTGCGATAAAGAAGACACCACATAAACCTGATCAAGCCATTGGTTAATTAATATTTGATTAACCTGTGACTTAACTCTCACTTGAGATAATAGTAATCTACCCCATTGAGAATTAATCTCATGTTGATTAGTATGTGTTCCAGTAGGAGTCTTAAATAAACTAAACCCAAGCGGAAGTCGGTGTTGTTCCCAATTGTGAATTTGATTAAAATCATTAACTTCAACAGCACGTAAACGCTGTTTCAATACAGCTTCGAGGGCTGTTTCAAACCCCACCTCAACATCAAGCAGCTGCCATAACAGAGGAAGTTTATCTAGTCCGTACTCTTTAACCAAATCATTGGCATTGAGAGAAACAGCAATTTTTTCCTGCAAGCCAAGTAAAGCCTTTAACTGTGCCTCAACATTAGAAATTCTTTTTTGATGTTGCTGGTATAACTCATTTGCTGTTCGCACCATTTTTTCGCAACGCTTAACTCTTTGATCAAGAGAACTCACTGCTGCAGTTAAAATGGCGGTCTTTACTTCTCGCTCACGTACTTCAGAACGCAAACGATTGAGCTCGGTGAGATTAGGAGGAATAAGCGAGTTTAGCTCTTGACTTAAACGTTGTTGACGTTCCTCAAATTGCTGAAGCAAACGTGTACCTGCGTTATAGTCTGAGCGTGCTTTAGTTAGCTGGTTATCTAATTTTGTTCTCTCTTCACGTGCTACGTTTAACGCCTGAGAAGCGAGTTTTGCTTGTTCCTGTGCGTGAGGCAACTGAGCTCTGGATTCAGCAACACGACTTTTTGCAATTACTGTCAATTCCTGCGCTTTTACAAACTCTTCTTGGTGTTGCTGTAGTGCTTGCTCATCCAAAGTAATACGATGTTTTGCATCATTTATTTCTTGATGCAAACGGTCAATTTCACCTTCCAAACGTTTCTTTTCATTTCGAACACCATTAAGTTCATTCTCAATACGCGCTACATCGCTATTTGACTGAAATACTTGACCTTGTGCTACATTTACAGCATCAGATTTTTCATAATGCTCTTGTCTGATTTGTTCTAGACGTTTTTCTGTTTCTCTTAAATTAGCAATTTGCTCATCAAGCTCATTTTGAATTTTTTCTAACTCTCTCTGTGCCCGCTGACGTGAATTTTCAGCATCTCTTTTTCTTGAGTAAAGTAAAAGGTTTTGTAGATTAGACAATTCACTCTGTAATTCACGGTACTTCTCTGCGACAACTGCCTGCCCTTCTAACTTGCCAATTTGACTTTCTAATTCGCGAGAAATATCTTCCGTTCTCGACAAGTGGCTTCTCGCGTCATTTAGGCGTAATTCTGTTTCACGACGTCGCTCTTTATATCGGGAAATTCCAGCAGCCTCTTCAAGAAACACTCGAATCTCTTCAGGTTTTGATTCTACTATTCGAGAGATCATACCCTGCTCAATAATGGCGTAAGCTCTGGGCCCAAGGCCTGTTCCCATAAATACGTCTTGTACGTCTTTTCTTCTTACATGGGTATTGTTAATGTAATAGTTTGACACCCCATCGCGAGCTAAAACACGACGCACAGAGATTTCAGCATATTGAGACCATTGCCCTGGCGCACGTCCGTCAGTATTGTCAAATACCAACTCCACACTGGCTCGACCCTGAGGTTTGCGGTTTGTCGTACCACCAAAAATCACATCTTGCAGCGTTTCACCACGCAATTGCTTTGCCTGGGATTCTCCCAAAACCCAGCGAACAGCATCAATCACATTGGATTTTCCGCACCCATTGGGGCCAACAATCCCAACCAATTGACCTGGAACCGGTATTTGCGTTGGTTCTGCGAAGGACTTAAATCCTGCTAATTTTATATGTTTTAAATGCAATTTAACGCCAGCCACTAAAAAGAGGTTTAAAATATACCAATTTTACCTCATACCACGTATAGGACAACAGCTATGTCAACACTACCAAGTAAGCAATTAGAGACTTTTGTCAACCCTTCCCCTGAAAGAGATTATCTAATTCACATGGAAATCCCAGAATTTACCTGTTTGTGTCCTAAGACAGGACAACCCGATTTCGCATGGTTTACCTTGGATTACATTCCTGACCAAACGAATATTGAGCTAAAGAGTCTTAAATTATACATGTGGTCTTACAGAAATGAAGGCGCCTTTCATGAAGCAGTGACAAATAAGATTCTTTCTGATTTTGTAGCGACTTGCCAACCACGTTTTATGCGCCTATTAGCACGCTGGTATGTAAGAGGAGGTATTTATACTCACGTTGTCGCAGAACACACCAAACCAGGTTGGCAACCACAAATCACCCTACCAGAATTGGTGTTTAGTAAAGAAACCCCGCTAACTCATACGTTTGGTTAAGCATGAACTCACGTCTTGATTTATTACAACCTTATCCTTTTGAAAAATTACGTGGGTTAATGAAGGGAGTTAAAGGTAACGAAGCATTAAGGTTTATTGCTTTATCAGTTGGTGAACCGCGCCACCCTACTCCTCAATTCGTTAAGGAGGCATGGTCAAAGCATGTAGATGGTCTGGCTAATTACCCCACTACTCTTGGCTCAGAGAACTTACGCTTGGCTATTGGTGAGTGGATAAAGCGGCGTTTCTTAGTTAATAAAATCGACCACAATACTCAAATCATACCCACACTTGGAAGCCGGGAAGCATTGTTTTCAATTATCCAAGTGTTAATTGACGAGCATTCAGCTAAAAAATATGTAATTTGCCCCAATCCCTTTTATCAGATTTATGAAGGAGCGGCTCTATTAGCGGGAGCTACACCATACTTCGTTAATGCTGATCCCGTTAATCATCAAATAGACTATTCAAATATTGACCCATCAGTACTTAAACAAACTGCTGTGGTATTCGTTTGCTCTCCTGGTAACCCTACTGGGAAAATCATGACATTAGATGAATGGAAAGTTCTTTTTGAGCTATCAGATACTTATGGTTTTACTATTGTGAGCGATGAATGCTATTCGGAAATTTATCCCGACGAAACTTCCCCTCCGCTAGGGGCTCTCACTGCCAGCCTAAAACTTGGTCGCAAACAGTTTGATCGTTTAGTAGTGATGAGCAGTCTATCAAAAAGATCTAATGTACCAGGTATGCGCTCTGCTTTTGCTGCGGGAGATGCAAGTTTATTAAAAAGCTTTCTTCTCTATCGCACTTATCATGGCAGTGCGATGAACCCTACCATACAAAAAGTGAGTGAGTTAGCATGGCAAGATGAATCACACGTGATTGAAAATCGTCGTCTTTACCGTGAAAAATTCACTTCATTTTATGATATTGTAAATAATGTACTTCCTCTAGAAAAACCTGAGGCAAGCTTTTATTATTGGGTAAAAACACCGATAGATGATGTTCTTTTTACTCAACAATTATTCGCACAACACCATATTCAAGTATTACCAGGAAGTGTTTTAGCGCGTGACAACAACGGTACTAACCCAGGAAAAAATCGTATACGTATTGCTCTGGTGGGTAGTATAGAAGAAACTATCGACGCTGCTAACCGCATAAAAACATTTGTTTCACAACTCTAGGAATAGTTATTATGAATTTGCAACAACTCATTGAAGATGCATTTGAAAAACGTACTGAGTTCTCACCCAATAATGCGCCAGCAGATATTAAGCAAGCCGTAGAAGAAGTAATCCACTCATTAGATAACGGTCAACTACGTGTTGCTGAAAAAATGAATAACGATTGGATTACTCATCAATGGATTAAAAAAGCGGTATTACTGTCATTTAGACTACGCGATAACACATTAAGCGAAGGATCGTTTACCCGCTATTGGGATAAGGTAGACAGTAAATTTAGCCGTTACCAATCAGAAGACTTTGAAAAAGGTGGCTTTAGAGTGGTCCCTCCTGCAAGTGCAAGACGAGGTAGTTTTATTGCGAAAAATGTTGTACTTATGCCCTCCTATGTCAATATTGGCGCCTATGTCGATGAAGGTACCATGGTCGATACTTGGGCTACAGTGGGATCCTGCGCTCAAATTGGTAAAAATGTACATCTTTCAGGTGGTGTCGGTATAGGTGGAGTATTAGAGCCCGTTCAAGCAAATCCAACGATTATTGAAGACAACTGCTTTATTGGTGCACGCTCCGAAATTGTAGAAGGAGTCATCGTTGGTGAAGGATCAGTGATTTCCATGGGAGTCTATATTGGGCAAAGTACCAAAATTTATGATCGAGAAACCGATACTGTCAGCTATGGGAAAGTACCGCCTGGATCAGTCGTTGTCTCAGGCAACCTTCCATCTAGTAACGGAAAGTACAGTCTTTACTGCGCTGTCATTGTTAAAAAAGTGGACGCAAAAACCAGAGCCAAAACCAGTATTAACGAACTACTGCGTGGCGAATAAAGTTTATGTGCTTAATACTTGTTGCTTGGAACTATCACCCGCGTTTTCCTTTAATAGTGATTTCAAATCGTGATGAGTTCTATCAAAGACCAACCCAAATACCTCATTTTTGGGTTGATCAAGCAACAATCTATGCAGGTAGAGATCTACAGGCTGAAGGCACCTGGCTTGGGGTAAATCGTTTTAAACAGTTTGCTGCAGTAACCAATTACCGGGATCCATCACGACTGAAAACTGATGTTGAATCAAGAGGACAACTGACTGCTCAATTTTTACGTAATAGTCAGTCACTTGATGACTATATAGATCATCTGAAAATGAAAGCTGATCAATATAATGATTTCAACTTGATACTGTGTGATCAACGGCAGTTAGTTTGCTTTGAGAGCAAAACAAAACGTAGTCACGCATTATCACCTGGTATCTATGGACTAAGTAATCATTTTTTAGACACCCCTTGGCCTAAAGTTACAACCAGCAAAGAGAAATTAAAAAACTTACTGACCAACTGGGCACTTGAGATTCATACTCTTAATGATTTACAGATTGAACAACAGCATGTAAACGAACTCAGTAACATTTTATCTGATGAGACCATATATCCGGACGCACAATTACCTGAAACAGGTATGCCGCTTGAAATTGAACGACGTTTATCTGCTGCCTTCATTAAATCAGATGATTATGGTACCCGTGCGACAACCGTTGTTATTGCAAACCAAACTGGCGACTTTTTGTTCTATGAAAAACAATATGGTATTAATGGCCTGTTTGAAGGTGAAACTTGTCGTATTGTGACTCATTTAGAGGTAAATTAATTAACTATGAATGATACGTTATCACTAGCAAAAAAACTTATCTCTCGCCCATCAGTTACTCCTGATGATGCAGGATGTCAGCAACTAATCTACGAACGACTAAGCAAATTGGGTTTTACTCAACACGTGATCAAATCAAATGGCGTAACCAATTCTTGGCTACGTATTGGGAACAAAGCCCCTCTGGTCGTGTTTGCAGGCCATACAGACGTAGTCCCAACTGGACCTGAAGATAAATGGTATACCCCACCCTTTGAGCCTACTATTAAAGAGGATCTACTCTTTGGTCGGGGGGCCTCTGATATGAAATCCTCTCTGGCTGCCTTTGTGACAGCAATCGAATCATTTATACAAAACCATCCTGTTTTTAGTGGTTCGCTTGCTTTACTGTTAACTTCTGATGAAGAAGGACCAGCCACTGACGGCACTGTAAAAGTAGTGAACTGGCTTAAAGAAAACAATACTACGATTGACTACTGTATTGTTGGAGAACCAACTGCTGTAGAAAAGTTAGGCGATACTATTAAAAATGGTAGACGTGGTTCTCTGTCAGGAAAACTCACTGTTTTTGGAAAACAAGGCCATGTTGCATACCCTCATTTAGCATCGAATCCCATTCATCATTGTGCAGCAGCGTTAGCCGAGTTAGCTGCGACAAAGTGGGATGAAGGGAATGAGTATTTTCCTGCTACGACGTTTCAAATATCAAACATTCAAGGCGGTACTGGAGCGACCAACGTTATTCCTGGTGAAGTTCATATTTTATTTAACTTTCGTTTTTCTACTGACAGCACAGATCAATCGCTAATTGATCGGACTGAGGCAATTTTAAAGAAACATAATCTAACTTTTAATATTGATTGGCAATTAGGCGCCAAACCTTTTCTAACGCCACAAGGGATACTCGTTAACCGTGCCTGTGAAGCGATATATGAAGTAACGGGGATTGAACCAGAGGTATCTACTACAGGTGGAACCTCTGACGGACGATTTATTATTGAGGTATGTAAAGAACTGGTCGAAATTGGTCCATCAAACGCCACTATTCATCAACGTAATGAATCCGTCAAAGTTATGGATTTAGATAATCTATCCCGTATTTATCAAACCCTTTTAGAAAAACTATTACCAGTGTAGAGACACCATGACAATAGCTGAATTCTTACCCGATGAGATTGTAACGATTAGAGATTTATTACGTTACACTGTCACAACATACAATGAGGCTGGTTTATACTTTGGCCATGGCTTTCCGAATGCCCATGAAGAAGCGAGTTATTTGATTCTTAGTACTCTTCACCTACCCTTTGATCAAAAAGATCTTTGGCTTGATGCAAGTTTAACTGAACAAGAAAAAGACAAATTATTTACTTTAATCAAAAGACGAGTCACTGAAAAAGTTCCTGTTGCCTATTTGACTCATGAAGCATGGCTAGGAGATTACCGTTTTTACGTGGATGAACGCACCATTGTTCCACGCTCGTTTATTGCTGACGCATTATTTAATGACTTTGATAATTGGTTTGATGAACCAGAATCGGTTAAACATGTAGCAGACCTATGTACCGGGGGAGGATCATTAGCTATATTATTAGCATTGTTATTCCCTCAAGCAACAGTTGATGCTGTTGATATTTCCAATGATGCCCTTGATGTTGCAAAAATTAATGTCGCTCAATATAGATTAGAAAAACAAGTACATCTTCATCTTGGTAATCTATTTGAAGGCCTCCCTAAAAACCGACATTATTCATTAATCATTTCCAATCCACCCTACGTGGATGCGCATGCAATGTCGTCTCTGCCAGCCGAATACCAAGCAGAACCCAATTTGGCTCTAGCGAGTGGAGAGGATGGGTTAGATCATGTGAGACGTTTATTAAAAGAAGCACCACAGTATCTCACTAAAAATGGACTGCTAGTGGTGGAAATTGGACACAATCGTAGCGCTCTTGAAAACGCATTCCCTCACCTACCCTTTCTCTTCTTATCCTTACCTGGAGGAGATGATTATGTTTTTGTTCTGCGTCGTGAAGACCTAGTTTGAGAAGTCGTTTCTTTGGGTGAGCGTTTACTGCGAATACGACCTGGGGTGTAGCTTTTATCTCGTTCCATTTTCGTTTGCTGTTTGACACGCATAGGTTTACTAATACCAACCCATTCAATTATCTGCTTTACTTGTTCGGGTTTTAATTCTAAAAACTGCCCACGTTTCAAACGTGGTGGTAACTGAATGATACCAAAGCGTGTTCTAAGTAAACGGCTAACCATTAAATTCATGGATTCGAACATGCGTCTTACTTCACGGTTTCGTCCTTCCTTAATAGCTACCTGATACCAGTGGTTAGTTCCTTCTCCTCCCATATCACGTACCCATTCGAATTGTGCTGGACCATCTTCTAACAAAATTTCTTTACATGATTGTTTTAAATTTTCTTCGGACATTTCCCCAACAAGTCGTACCGCATACTCACGCTCAATATCAAAACTAGGATGCATTAAACGATTAGCAAGATCACCGTTATTGGTAAAAATCAACAAACCACTGGTATTAAAATCAAGCCGGCCTATATTAATCCACTTACTCCCTCGGATTCGAGGTAGCGCACTAAAGACAGACGGTCTTCCCTGCGGATCATCGCGACTAACTATCTCCCCTTCTGGTTTGTAATAGAGTAGTACACGAGGAATCTCTTCAGAGAAATTGAGTTGTATGATCCGCCTACCAACCTTCACCACATCAGTAGGAACAATTCTTGTACCAACGGTTGCAACTTCACCATTCACGAAAACCTGCCCATCTTCTATGAGAGTTTCCATGTCACGGCGTGATCCCAGCCCTGACTGGGCAAGAATTTTATGTAGCTTCTGAGCTTGAGGTTGTGTCATTTATCGTTATATCTACTGTATTAATAATATCTAGAGGTATGTCTTTATTCTCTTCCAAAGGCAAGGTCAGAGCCACTTCATTAGGGTTATCTTGTAAATCCATTAATGGGGGTAGCTCTGAGAGGCCATTAATATTTAAATCGTCTAAAAACTGTTTAGTAGTACCATATAAGGCAGGTTTACCTGGCACCTCACGATAGCCCAGCACCTCTACCCAACCGCGCGCCTCAAGTGTACGAATGACATTTGAGGCCACAGCAACACCACGTATTTCTTCTATATCACCACGTGTTACTGGTTGACGGTAAGCAATAATCGCCAAGGTCTCCATCACAGCTCGCGAATACTTAGGTGGCTTCTCAGGGTTTACAGCATTGATTTTATCTTGCACATCCGCCTTGGTTTGAAAGCGCCAACCAGAGGCTACTTCAACCAACTCAACACCTCTCTCCTGCCAACTTGCTTGTAGTTCGAATAACCAATCTTGAATCTGTTTTTGTTCAAATTGTCCGGCAAATAACTTTTTTAAATAAGCCATATTAATTGGTTCGTCAGCAACTAAGATAGTTGCTTCAATTAATTTTTTTGCCTCGCGACTTACTTCTTCATCAACATTCATGACGCTAACTCCACAGGTTCCCCTCCTAGGCTCACATATAATGGTGCATAGGCTTCGCTCTGCGAGACATTCACCATTCGTTCTTTAACCAATTCTAAGATAGCAATGAAATTCACTACTGCAATAGGGACGCTCATCCCCTCGTCAAACAAATCCATAAAAGCAACATATTTATGCTCGTTCAAACGCTTAAGAATTTTAGCCATATATTCTCGTACTGATAATTGCTCACGGCTAATCCGATGATGTTTATTCATCTTTATTCGTGACAAAACCAGCACCCAAGCATCCTGTAGATCACGTAATGTGACATCAGGCAATCGTTCCACCAATGTCTCATCAACCCACGCATGCGCACGTTTAAACTCTCTACCTTCACGTGGCATTTCTTCCAGTTCATGAGCTGCCATTTTAATTCTTTCATACTCAAGTAATCTTCTCATTAACGCAGCACGTGGATCAATTTCTTCTTCCTCGTTGGCTGCTGGAGGGGCCGGTAACAGCATTCTTGATTTAATCTCAATCAATACCGCCGCCATAACCAAATACTCTGCGGCCAACTCTAACCGACCATGCCGCATAGCTTCAACATAAGTCATGTATTGGCGAGTTAACTCAGCCATTGGAATATCAAGAATGTCTAATGAATTTTTTCTGATTAAATAGAGTAATAAGTCGAGCGGACCTTCAAAACTTTCTAAAAAAACCTCCAGCGCCTCTGGTGGAATATACAAATCTGTCGGTAAAGATGAAATCGGCTCACCCTTTACCTTGGCAATGGGTTGAGTCACAGGAACTTCAAGGATTTCAGCATCACTCATGAATAGGATAACCCTGTGGCTTCTCTCACGTCACGCAGCGTATCGTTAGCAATTTTCTGAGCACGCTCACAGCCATCTGCAATAATATTCTTAACCAAAGTAGGATCACTGGTGTAAATCTGAGCCTTTTCTTGCATTGGTTTTAATTCAGCATTGACTTTATCGATAACAGGCTGTTTACATTCTAAACAACCAATCGCAGCAGATTTACACCCCTCGACAACCCAATCACATGTTTTTTCATCACTGTATGTTCGATGAAAAGAAAACACGGGACAACGATTAGGGTCACCTGGATCTGTCCGCCTAACTCGAGCAGGATCAGTTGGCATGGTTCGAATTTTCTTAGTCACCGTCTCTTCATCGTCACGTAAAGAAATAGCATTATTATAGGATTTAGACATCTTTTGACCATCCAAACCAAGCAAACGAGACTCTTCAGTCAAAATAGATTGGGGCTCTACAAGGATCATCTTACCGCTACCCTCAAGGTAACCAAACACTCTTTCACGATCAGCAACGGTTAAATTCTGAGTTTCAGAGATGATTTCATGGGCTTGCTCTAAGGCCTCCTCCTCTCCCTGCTCTTGATAGCGGTTTCTTAACTCTAAATAGAGTTTGGCTTTTTTACTTCCCAGTTTTTTTACCGCCGCCAAGGCTTTTTCATTGAAGCCGGGTTCACGTCCATATAAGTGATTAAAACGACGTGCTACTTCGCGAGTAAACTCAATATGAGGAATTTGATCTTCCCCAACAGGTACCTGGTTGGCTCGATAAATTAAAATATCTGCGGCTTGTAACAAGGGATACCCAAGAAAACCATAGGTTGATAAGTCCTTATCGGTTAGCTTTTCTTGCTGTTCTTTATAAGTGGGCACTCTCTCTAACCAACCAAGAGGCGTCATCATCGATAAAATTAAGTGTAATTCCGCATGCTCAGGAACGCGTGACTGTATAAAAAGCGTCGCTTGTTTTGGGTCAACTCCTGCAGCCAACCAATCAATGACCATATCCCACACATGCGTTTCCATATGACTTGGATCATCGTAATGAGTGGTGAGGGCGTGCCAATCAGCTACCATAAACAAGCATTCGTGTTCATGCTGTAACTTGATCCAGTTTTTTAATACCCCATGGTAATGACCAAGGTGCATTGAGCCTGTTGGGCGCATGCCAGAGAGCACACGATCAGGGTACATTGTTGACTCCTATTTAATGGGTTGATTGAGAAGACCACATTTGCCAAACTGGTTTACAACCATAAGGCAATTCAGGTAGTTTTCCGGGTTCACAAAAGCTTTCTCCAGGTCCATGAAAATCTGATCCTCTGGACGCCATAAGATTTCTTTTTCTAACATGATTCGCAAATATTTCAACTTGTTCTTTGGTATGGTTTGAGGTCACTACCTCAACAGCAAGACCACCATGGCCTACAAACTCATCAATTAATACATCCATTTGCGCTTTTCCCATTTCATAGCGCCCTGGATGAGCGAGGACAGGAATCCCGTTTGCGGCTCGAATCCAGCTTAATGCGTCAGCGAGATCTGCCCACCGATGCTTTACAAAGCCAGGCTTCCCTTTAATCAAATAACGTTTAAACACTTGAGAAACGTTTTTAGCATAGCCCTGCTCGACAATAAATCGAGCAAAATGGGGACGGGCAATGATGTTGGGGTTTTCAGCAAATCTTAAGGCTCCCTCAAAAGCACCATGGATGCCTACCTTAGCAAGCTCCTCACCAATTATTTTAGCTCGCGCAAGTCTACCTTCTCGTATCTGACGTAAGCCTGCAACCAAATCACTTTGCTGAGGATCAATATTAAGACCTACCACGTGAATAGTATGGTTACCCCAAGTTACCGATACTTCAACACCATTAATAAAGTGAACTCCAGCCTCATTAGCAGCTTCTTTAGCCTCGGCCAGTCCTTGAATATCATCATGATCAGTGAGAGAGAGCGTTGTTACTCCATTAAAAGCTGCCAAACGAACTAATTCAGTGGGGCTTAAAAGGCCGTCCGAAACTCGAGAATGATTATGTAAGTCAATGTTTTCCATGAATTTTTTTTCAAATCAATTGTCATATGATAGCAAATCTTAAGCTACCCCGATACACCTGCTTACTATTTGGCATGGACAAAGATTAGGCTTTTCGAGGAAAATAGTAGGCTATGAAGATATTTTTTGATTTATTTCCAGTTGTTTTGTTTTTTGCTGCCTACCAGTGGGGCGGTATTTATTGGGCTACAGCCGTAGCCATTTGTGCCAGTATTCTCCAAATCATTGTTCTTTTATCGTTAAAAAAACGGGTGGAGCCTGCAGCATGGATTGGACTTGTGGTCATTGTTATATTCGGCGGCTTAACTTTATGGACTAAAACTCATCCAATAGGTGGCATTAATCCTACCGTATTTATTCGCTGGAAACCCACTGTTTTATACTGGATATTTGCGGCAATACTATTCTTCGGACCACTCGTATTAGGGAAAAACCCAATGCGTGCTCTGTTAGGTAAGGAACTACACTTACCTGACACGCTTTGGGGGAAAATTAATTTAGCCTGGGCACTGTTCTTTAGTTTTTTAGGCGCCATTAACCTTTATGTTGCTTTTCACTATCCGGAGGCTGTGTGGGTTAAATTTAAATTATTTGGTTTAATGGCTTTAATGATTATATTTATTGTGATCCAGGGTATTCTTTTAGCAAAACATATCAATCAAAACAATGATCAACAATAACGATTTAATCCATCAAATGGAAACACGATTAGCCCTGTTGCAACCCCGCTCACTGACAATTCGTGATGACACAAAACATCATGAAGGGCACCATGAGAGCAAAGGAGCCGGACATTTTAAGCTAACTATTGACTGCGACCAGTTCAAAGGTAAAGATACCCTAACATGTCATAGACTGATTTATAATGCATTAGGGGATCTGTTTCCCAACAGCATTCACGCGTTAAGAATAAATATTCTTAACCGATAAGTTTTAATTTTACTAAACCAAGGACTAACTACTCATGAAACTGAAACATACGCTTATTTCCTTGTCGTTGGTTGGTGGGCTATTGGCATTAACTATTGTCTATGCTGACCAATCAAAACAAGCCACCAGCTCTACTAACAATAGCGGCAAAGAAGTCATTGTTAATGGAACAGCCATCTCCAATGAAAAAGTTGACGTTATTATGCGCTCCCAAGAAGCGCAAGGTCGCCCTGCTGGCGCACAGCTTGAAAGAGCTGTAAAAGATAACCTCATTGCTTTATTGTTAATTTCACAAGAAGCGGAAAAAGAAGGCTTAGACAAAGATCCACAGGTTCTTGCACAAATTGACTTAAATAAACAAGAGATCTTGGCCAATACGTTCCAAAACCGTTTTGTTAAAGAACACCCCATCGCAGACAGCGTACTTAAAGCTGAATACGATAAAATGAAAACCCAAGCAGGTAGCAAAGAATATTCTGCCGAACATATTCTTGTTAAAACAGAAGCCGAAGCCAAACAAATCATCGCTGACCTTAAAAAAGGTGCCAACTTCGAAAAACTGGCTAAGGAAAAAAGCTTAGATACTGGATCTGGAGCAAACGGTGGAAAATTAGGTTGGGCGATTCCATCAACTTACGTGAAAGGTTTTGCTGACGCATTAGTTAATTTGAAAAAAGGGCAGTATACCGAAACACCGGTCCAAACCCAATTTGGTTATCACGTTATCCGCTTGTTGGATGTACGTCCGTTGAAAGCACCTGCCTTTGATGAAGTCAAAGAGAGATTACGTCAAAACAAAGAACAGGAAGCCTTCATTAAGTACGTTCAAGATCTTCGCGCTAAGGCTAAAATCGAAAACTACTAAAATTGTTTGATTCCTGGCAGTATTCACATTATTTAACGAGACTTATCCAATCAGGTAAAGTCTCTAAAGAAACTATTAACGCGTCCTTGCCAACAACTTGGACGCGTTTTTCTTTTAATGAAGCACTCTATCAGCTCTCCCCACAAGAAGATAACCCGGTTCTTAAACTAAATATTGGTTTACGACGCTTAAGACAACGTGTCTATAGTCACATTATTATGAAAGACTTGTTGGGGTTAGCTGATGTCAATGAAGTCACGCAGCAAATGAGTGATTTTGCTGAATTTGCCGTACAACAGGGCACTTTGGTGCTAACTAATGAGTTAGTTAAACTACATGGCACGCCAACGGGAAAAGATACTCATCAACAGCAAGAGTTACTGGTTATTGCCATGGGTAAATTAGGTGGACGAGAACTTAACGTTTCATCTGATATAGATCTTATTTTCGCCTATGAAGAAGAGGGTGAAACTCAAATAACATCAACAGCTCAACGCTCAATCTCAAACCAAGATTTTTTTCATCGACTAGGTCAACAGCTTAATAAATTACTGTCAGATGTGACTGATGAAGGTTTTGTATTTAGAGTTGATCTCAGATTACGCCCTAATGGGACGGCAGGGCCATTGGTCATTAACCTCGCCATGCTTGAGGATTACTTTACTATTCAGGGACGCGATTGGGAGCGTTACGCTTGGATAAAAGCGCGAGTTATTTCTGACCCGATGAATCATCATGTTATACGCGGAACACAGGCGTTAATAGAAAAAGTAACCCCATTTGTTTACCGTAAACATCTTGATTTCTCTGCGATGAGTGCGCTACGAACCATTCATCGTTTAATCCGTGAAGAAGCGAGAAATGCTGAACTGAAACATACCTATCGAGGGTCCGATATTAAGCTTGGACCTGGCGGAATCCGAGAAATTGAATTTATTACTCAAGTTTTTCAATTGATTCATGGTGGTCAAGATATTAAATTACGTACTATCCCTACTCTTAGCGTCCTAAAGACACTTGTGGATCGAGGCTTTCTTACTCCATCTGACTCGACACTTCTACAGGAGGCCTATTTTTTTCTAAGAAAATTAGAGCATAGAATTCAATACCGTGAAGATCAACAAATTCATTATCTGCCTGTGAATGATAATGAGCTGAGTGAACTTGCTTTGAGTATGGGCTTTGCTGATATCGCAAATTTTATGGATGCATTAAATCATCATCGCAATCAGGTGAGTCAACTATTTAATAAGATTTTTCCAAATGAAACAGAACAAACTTTAAGTGTGGGTGACGAATTATGGCAACGTTCCGAGGTATTATTAGACGAGAACTATCAAAACTTACCTGAAGTACATTTGATTCAAAAACTGTCTTCTCTTAAAACCACTTTCTCTTATCGAGCACAAACACAGCGAACAAGAGAACAATTTGATATGGCTATGGGTAAGGGATTAACCCTTATTCTTGAGCAGTATTCTGCTGATTCTCATGAAATCATTATTAATCGTTTTCTGCGCTTTATGGAAGCCATTAGTCGTAAGGCCTCCTATGTAATGCTACTCGTTGACTATCCTATTGTATTAAAACGATTAATTGATTTGCTTTATACCTCAGAATGGGCAAGTCAATATATTACTCAGCGACCACAGTTGTTAGATGAATTCTTAAAAAGTAATCCCTTTCATCATGATTTAAAAGACTATTGGCAAAACTTTAAAGACAACTTGATTAGTCGTCTAAATGAAATCCCACAGGATATCGAAGAGCAAATGCATATCTTGAGACGGGCAAAACACCAATATACTTTTCAAATTCTGTTACAGGATCTTCAAAAAAAGTTAACAGTCACTGAAGTAGCAGATCATCTAAGTGCTATGGCTGATACGCTAGCGGCTATTGTACTTAATCAAGTATGGCAACAATATGCAAAAAAACATATAGAACAACCTAAGCTTGCCATTATTGCTTATGGTAAATGGGGTAGTAAGGAAATGGGTTACTCCTCTGATTTGGATTTGGTCTTTCTACATAACGACGACCATCCTGATGCACAATTACACTATTCATATGTTGTCAGAAAGTTTTCTCAATGGATGGTTACACCACTTGGTACGGGAACTCTCTATGATATTGATATGCAATTAAGACCGAATGGAAGTGCTGGTTTATTAGTTAGCCCAATAGAGGCTTTTTATCATTATCATCATCAAGACAGAGATAATTCAGCTTGGGTTTGGGAGCATCAAGCGCTGACACGCGCACGTTTTTGTTGCGGTGATCCTGAGGTAGGTCACGCCTTTGATCAAATACGCTTTGATGTCATTACCAAACAAAGAGAACTCAACGCTCTCAAACAAGAAATTATTTCCATGCGTCAAAGAATGTATGAGGGGCATCCTAATCAATCTGACTTGTTTGATATCAAACATGATCAAGGAGGGATGATTGATATTGAGTTTATCGTTCAATTTCTCATTTTAGCCTATGCACATCGTTATCCCAATCTAACCGAAAACCTAGGGAACGTGGCATTACTTCGACGTTCTTCGAGCCTTGGATTATTAAGAAACGAAGAAGGGGAAGCATTAGCACAATGTTATATGCAATATCGTGAATGGCAACACTTAGAAAAACTAAAGGGAGCAATACACGCACGTATCCCCCCTTTAAAAGCAAAAAATCTTATCCAACAAGTTAATACCAGTTGGCAACAATTATTTAATCTTAATTAATAAACCTTCTTGCATTCCTAAACATTCTTAACCATGCTCCATCTTCCAACCACGAGTCTGGATACCATGAGTTTTGTACTGCTCTAAAGGCTCGTTCGGGATGAGGCATCATAATAGTAAAGCGTCCATCACGTGAAGTAACTCCCGCAATTCCGGTAGGTGATCCATTAGGGTTTAAAGGATAAGTCGTTGCTACCTTACCAAATCCATCTACATAGCGCATGGACACATAAGCTTGAGCACGTTTAAGCGACTCCTCATCCTTAAACGTCGCATATCCTTCACCATGAGCAACAGGTACTGGAATACGACTGCCAACCATTCCATTCATTAGAACTGACTGACTAGGGGTGATTTCCAGCAATACAACGCGAGCTTCAAATTGTTCAGAACGATTACGTTTAAAACGTGGCCAGTGATCAGCACCGGGAATAAGTGACGATAAATTACTCATCATTTGGCAACCATTACATACGCCTAAGGCAAAGACATCTGAACGATTAAAAAACTGAGCAAATTGATCGTAAGCACGGGCATTATATAAAATAGATTTAGCCCAGCCCTCCCCTGCACCTAACACATCCCCATAAGAGAAACCACCGCAAGCAACCAATCCTTTAAAACGAGCCAGAGTAACACGGCCACTTAATATATCACTCATATGAACGTCAACCGCACTAAACCCTGCTCGATCAAAGGCGGCAGCCATTTCAACATGTCCATTCACCCCCTGCTCACGTAGAACTGCTATTTCTGGACGAATTCCGGTATGAATATAGGGCGCTGTTATATCTTCATTTATATCAAAAGTAAGATTCCAAGTTAACCCCGGATCAGAACGATGACTAATACGCTCATATTCCTGAGTGACCACATGCGGGTTGTCACGTAGCATTTGAATACGATGGCTGGTTTCTGACCAAGCAAGATGAAGTTGTCCAACTGCCTCATCAATTAAAGTTTCATTATGATGTTGAACAATAAGACGATCTGTTTCATTTATCCGTCCTAAAACATGATGGCATTCTCCTAACCCTACAGCATCTAATGCGTCAGTGACATAGTCTATATCTGATTCTTTAATCTGAATAACAGCACCTAATTCTTCATTGAATAAGCAAGCTAGTGCATTAGAAGAATCAACAAGAGAGGCGAGATTAATGGTGGCTCCTAATCGTGAGCAAAATAACATTTCGCATACAGTAGTAATAACACCACCGTCTGAGCGATCGTGATAGGCAAGAATTTTTCCCTCTCTATTTAGGCTTTGCATAATAGTAAAGAAAGCTCTTACATCTTGCGGCTTATCTAGGTCAGGAGTCTCATTACCTACTTGATTGTATACCTGCGCCAACGCACTGGCTCCCAAACGATTTTTTCCTCGTCCAAGATCAATTAACAATAATAAGGTAGACTCATTGGCCGTTAATTCAGGAGTAAGCGTTTGGCGCACATCTAAGCAAGGAGCAAAACCGGAAATAATTAAAGACAAGGGGGCCGTTACTGAATGTTGACCTGACTCATCTTGCCATACTGTTTTCATGGACATAGAGTCTTTACCCACTGGAATACTTAAGCCAAGGTCAATACATACATCTTGTGTCACTGCCTTGACTGTATCAAACAGTACAGCATCTTCACCAGGAGACCCTGCTGCTGCCATCCAGTTGGCTGAAAATTTAATATCACTCAGTTTCGCAATGCGCGCCGCAGCAAGATTAGTAATGGCTTCGCCAACAGCCATTCTTCCAGAGGCAGGGCCATTAATTACAGCCAATGGCGTTCTCTCACCCATTGCAAAGGCTTCACCATGATAATGTTTGAAATCTGCTAGCGTCACAGCCACATCAGCAACCGGAACCTGCCAACGACCTACCATCGGATCGCGATGTGACAATCCACCTACAGTTCGGTCACCTATCGTGATTAAGAAGCTTTTATCCGCAACAGCAGGAAGTCGCAATACCCGATATAACGCTTCTCTGGCAGTGACCGACTGATCAAATTGAAGCGCTTTCAAGTTATTCTGAACATGAGTCACATCACGGGTCATTTTAGGTGGTTTTCCTAACAACGACTCAAGAGACATATCAACAACAGTTTCATTGAGCAAACTATCTTCAACCAACAAACGAGGCTCAGCGGTGGCTACCCCTACTACAGCAAAGGGACAGCGTTCGCGTTCACATAATGAGGTGAATAGATCAAGTTGATCTGGATGTATAGCCAAAACATAACGCTCTTGTGACTCGTTACTCCAAATCTCTTTGGGAGACATTCCCGGCTCTTCTGAAGGGACTTTACGTATATCAAAATGCCCTCCCACTCCCCCATCATGAGCTAATTCAGGAAAAGCATTTGATAAGCCCCCAGCACCCACATCATGAATCGCTAAAATAGGATTATGTTCACCTAACTGCCAGCAGCGATCAATTACTTCCTGCGCACGTCGTTGAATTTCTGGGTTAGAGCGCTGTACGGAATCAAAATCCAATTGTTCTTGGTTATCACCACTTGTCATGGATGACGCAGCGCCTCCTCCCAAACCAATTCTCATGCCCGGACCGCCAAGCTGGATAAACAAATTACCTGGTTGTAGCGGTTTCTTGTGAGTATGTCGCGCATCAATAGCACCTATCCCACCGGCCAACATAATAGGCTTATGGTATCCACGCATTTCTCCTGCAACTTGTTGTTCGTAGGTTCTGAAGTAACCAGCAAGATTAGGACGACCAAATTCATTATTGAATGCTGCTGCACCCAGTGGCCCATCAACCATAATAGTTAATGCTGACACAATTCGTTCTGGACGTTGTCCTGTCCCAGCTTCCCATGGTTGAACAAATCCAGGTATTAACAAATTTGACACACTAAAACCAGTCAAGCCTGCTTTTGGTTTTGCTCCAATACCAGTGGCGCCTTCATCTCTAATTTCTCCACCACTACCCGTTGCAGCACCAGGATGAGGAGCAATTGCTGTTGGATGGTTATGGGTTTCAACCTTTGCTAAAAAATGTGTCGTTAATGAATGATATGCATACTCTCCAGAACCATTAGGGAAAAATCGCTGCGCCATTTTTCCTTCTAAAATAGCCGCATTATCAGAATAAGCTACAATGGTTCCTTGAGGATTGTTCTTATGTGTGGTGCGTACCATACCAAACAATGATGATGTTTGTTTTTGTCCGTCAATGATCCAATCTGCATTAAAAATCTTATGACGACAGTGCTCAGAGTTGGCTTGAGCAAACATGAGTAACTCAGCATCTGTTGGATTTCTTTGTGCGTCAACGAACACTTTCAACAAATAATCAATTTCATCCTCTGCTAGAGCCAACCCATATGTTTGGTTGGCAAGCACTAGAGCTTGGCGACCTTGATCAAGTACATTAATCGTATTTAAGGGTTGAGGTTCATGTGGTTCAAATAATCGCGAATACTCTGCGCGATGACGAATAACAGTCTCTGTCATTCGATCATGTAAGCGCTCAGCCAATTGTTGCCATATCACTTCAGTCATTGGTGCAGACAATTTAACGTGATAAGCCAGTACTCTTTCAATACGATCAATTTGTGTTAATCCACAATGATGCACAATATCCGTCGCTTTACTAGACCAAGGAGAAATAGTCCCAATTCTTGGGGTCACAATAAGAGTGACTTCCGAATCATGCACAATTTCAGCACGCTCTCCATAATCAAGAATTTGTTGCAAACGATTACCGCCCGCTTCATCAATACGTGCGTGAATAGAAAAACAATGTTCATACCATGCCGTGATTTCAACCACAGGTAAGCCTGATTGCGCTAACTCATTACGTAAACGCTGTAAACGAAAAGAAGAGAGCGCTTGAGGGCCTTGCATATAGTGGACTGCATTCATGTTAATCGTTATTCCACAAAGTAAAATACAGTTATTATAACGGATCCGCCCTTATCGCTGTATTGGAAAAAGCAAATAACACCGAAGTGATCACTCTGGTTTAAAATAACTTATTATGTATAACAATGACTGTTAACTATGCTGAAACAAGTGAGACTCAACCACTATGGTCTATTACGCATCAGCGGTATCGATGCTGAAAAGTTTTTACAAGGACAACTGACCCAGGATATTTCCTTGGTGACAGCCGATCGTTTTTATTGGACAGGTTATTGCACACCTAAAGGACGACTGCTGGCAAATGGTTTGATATGGCGCAACAAAGACTCTTTTTTATGGCAAATACGACGTGAATTGGTGGAATCATTAGCGAAACGCCTAAAAATGTATATTCTTCGTGATAAAGTCACTATTGATGACCTGTCTTCTAATTATCAACAAATCGGACTCTTATCAGACACCTTAAACCAAGATTTAGAGCAATACCAGTTACCCTGCCCTCCTCTTAAAGAAAGCAAAACCCTAGAGAACGACTTACAGGTATTGCGTATTGCAAGTAATCGCGCATTAATAATTGGACAACCTCAATCAATTGAACCCCATTTAAGCAATGACAATATTAATACCGATTTAACTCTATGGTCTCTTGCACAAATACAAGATGGTTATCCTGAAATCACTGCATCAGCACAAGACCAATGGATTCCACAAATGTTAAATTTGGATTTGATTCATGGCATAGGTTTTAAAAAAGGCTGCTATACCGGACAAGAAATTGTTGCGCGCACTCATTATCTTGGGCAGGTAAAACGACGAACTTGTCTCTTTCAATGTAATGATATGGTTGAAGAAGGAGATCATTTGGTTGATGAACAAGATCATGAGACGACCATAGGACATGTGGTAAATGTTGCACATGATTCTGAACATCGATCATTGTTTTTGGCAGTAGTACAAACAGAGGCGATACGTAAACAACTTAATCTATGTGTAGCACGTACCCACTCACATGTTGTTCTCATTAACCTTCCTTATCCTGTGGTAACCCCATGATACGTTTTTTTTCAAGG
Organism: Ferrovum sp. PN-J185; assembly: GCF_001581925.1. NCBI lineage: Bacteria > Pseudomonadati > Pseudomonadota > Betaproteobacteria > Ferrovales > Ferrovaceae > Ferrovum > Ferrovum sp. PN-J185. Next base: position 218,591 of record NZ_LQZA01000001.1, on the reverse strand, counting down.
TTGCCCACATTATTTGGCATTGCTTGTTTATGGTTATTGCATTTTTTACCCTTACCAGTTCTTGCTCGCCTAGGTAAAGCTATTGGACTACTCGCTTTTTACACAAAAATGAGTCGTACAACCCGTATCAATATCCATGCTTGTTTTCCACAACTATCAACTGAAGAACAACAGCAGTTAGTTAAAAAACAGTTAGGAGCATTATGTACTAGTCTACTTGAGCTTGGTGTAATCTGGTGGTCTCCAAAATCCAGAATTGAACAATTAGTCACTTTCAAAAATCTACATTTTACTGAAAATCACACTCGTCCAATTATTTTCTTAACCCCCCATTTTGTTGGTTTAGAAATGCAAGGGGCGCGTATGGGGATGGCTTTTCGTGGCGTCTCCATGTTCTCGGCACATAAAAATCCTGACATCGACCGTCTTATTCGTGAAGCACGGGATCGCTTAGGCGATATCATTATGGTGGAACGTAAACAAGGATTAAGAGCGCTCATTCGCGGACTAAAAGATGGGCGACGCCTTTATATCCTACCTGATATGGATTTTGGAGAGAATAATGACTCCATATTCGTTCCTTTCTTTAATATTCCTGCTGCAACTGTGACAACGTTGCCGCGTTTGGCAAAACTGACCAATGCCCTGGTTATACCAAGTATTTGTTATGAACTTCCTGGGCATACCGGATATCAAGTAGAATTTTTTGAACCATGGCAAAATTACCCTACTGACTCTCTAGAAGCAGATGTAGCACGAATGAATCAATTTATTGAAGAGCAAATTCGCCGCTTTCCTGAACAGTATTTTTGGGGACATAAACGTTTTAGAACCCGTCCTCATGCTAACGAACCCTATTTTTATCGTTGGCCTCAGCCTTTAGACTGATTTAAATCGATTTGAAATTGTCTGGTTTCCCAACCAAACTTGACGCATAGAGGCGATTCCATGAGCGCCGTGTTCGTATGCCCTGTCAAAACTTGAGGAATCCATCCCACCTATAGCAAAGACTGGAATTGTGCTGTGGCGAGTCATTTCTTCAAATTGTTGCCATCCAAGCGGGCTCATGTCAGGATGACTCAATGTATTTTGTACGGGCCCCACAACAACAAAATCACAACCTAACTGTTGGGCGTATTGTAATTCTGTTACGTTATGACAAGAACCAGCCACCAATGACAGAGGCGGGCGTTCTTTAAGGCTCATTATTTGTGCCGCAGTTAAATGAACTCCATGTGCTCCAACAGCCTGAGCCACCTCAATTGAAGAATTAATTAATACCTTTGCTGAATAGTGATTTGCTACGGCCATGACCTTTTCTGCAAGTTTAATTAACAAATCACGTTCTAACTCTTTTTCACGTAATTGAATTAAACGTAACCCTCTAAAACAGGCTCTTTCTAATGCTTCAAGAAACATGGGTTCAGTCATGTGACGACCATAAGTAATACCATAATGTACAGGTAACCTCAGCGCATCTAAAATACGTTGATTAGCTGGTAACATAGGACTAACTGGATCCTCTCCCCAACCTTGCCAAGCTAACTGTTGGTTCTCTAGAGGGATTGGCGTACCTTGCCATTTAATGATTCTAAATAAATGTAGCCGTACATGGGCGTGAGGATAATCAAAGGTTTGGCTAAACCAGGGATAACTTTTACTTATCTCAATGCCTAACTCTTCTCGTAATTCACGCACAAGAGCTTGTTCATGCGATTCGCCTAACTCAACCTTTCCCCCGGGAAACTCCCAGTATCCAGCATAGACTTTACCTTGTGGGCGCTGAGCCATTAAATAGCGCCCTTTCTCATCAACAATAACCCCCACCACCACTTCTGTGAACTTTGTTAACGGTGTTGTCATAGGATTTTACTTTTCTCGTCCAGCCCAGTCACGTGCAAACTGCCAGGCACTGCGCCCACTGCGCGAACCTCTTGTGAGAGCCCAATTAAGGGCTTCCATTCTAAACTCATCAGAACTAATATCAGACGCACCTAAGGACAAAGCCCAGTGCTTTGCAATGGTAAGGTAGGCTTCCTGGTCCACAGGATAAAAAGAAATCCACAAACCAAAACGATCGGATAAAGAGGTTTTTTCTTCAATGGCTTCACCAGGATGAATTTCACCATCACGGTGATTCACTGCTTGATTTTCTGACAGGAACTCTGGCATCAAATGGCGGCGATTACTGGTGGCATAAATCAACACATTTTGCGGTGTTTCATGAATCGAACCGTCTAATACTGTTTTTAGCATTTTATATTGCGACTCATTGGCTTCAAAAGACAAATCATCACAAAAAATAATAAAGCGTTGAGGATAGGCTGATAGCGCATCAACGATTTCTGGTAGATCTAATAAATGATCTTTATCTACTTCAACCAAACGCAAACCGCTGTGACCGAATTCATTCACCAAGGCTTTAATTAGTGACGATTTACCTGTGCCACGTGCTCCGGTTAATAAAACATTATTAGCACTCTTACCACTCACGAACTGTTGTGTGTTGTTATAGAGTCGTTCTTTTTGCTCATCAATTTCCTGTAAATCTGTTAACTGTATTTTTGGTAAACGAATTACAGGTTCAAAATAACCTTGATTACTTTTCTTAACACACCAGCGAGCAGCGAAGGTATTGTACCAATCAATCTCTTTGATTTTATCTACGACTACTAAACGCGCTACTAATTCAAGTAGTTGATCTAACCGTTCTATTAGAGGTATCAGTTGATTGTTGAGGTTAGTCATTTAACTTCGATAATCCGCATTAATTTTTACATAATCATAGGAAAAATCACACGTCCAAACAGTTTGTTTTGCTTGGCCACGATTTAATACAACACGAATAGTAATTTCTGGTTTCTTCATAACAGCTTGCCCTAATTCTTCAAGATAGCTCGCAGCACGCCCTCCCTGTTCTGAAACCAGAACATCATCTAAGTAGAGCTGTAGATTAGTCACATCAAGATCATGTATACCAGCATAGCCAATGGCCGCAAGAATTCTTCCTAGATTAGGGTCTTGAGCAAAAAATGCTGTTTTAACAAGTGGTGAATGAGAAATAGCAAAAGCCACTTGCAGGCATTCTTCTTGCGTTGCGCCCCCTTCTACTACTACAGACATAAATTTCGTTGCACCCTCACCATCACGAACAATAGCTTGCGCTAAGAAACTGGCCACTTCAATTAATGCTTCTTTAAAAATATGATATTGCTCCATATGAGAATCATTAATTAAAGGGAGCGCGGATTGTCCGCTAGCAGCCACTATAAATGAATCGTTAGTAGAGGTGTCACCATCTACGGTTATACGGTTAAAAGATACGTCTGCTACCTCTTTGACTAACTGTTGTAACAGTAATGGTTCTATTTTTATATCAGTTGCAATAAACCCCAGCATGGTCGCCATGTTGGGATGAATCATTCCAGCCCCTTTTGCTATTCCAGTAATAGTGATAGGAACCCCGTCAATGCTCACTTGCTTTGAGTAAGCCTTAGCAACCGTGTCCGTTGTCATGATTGCTTGCGCCGCATTAAACCAATTATCGTTATTCAATACAGCACGGGCTTTCTCAATCCCTTGTAATATAGGGCTCATGGGTAGACGCTCTAAAATCACTCCAGTAGAAAAAGGGAGAATGGTATGACGTGGTAATTTGAGTTGGTCTGCCACTGTCTGACACACAAGCAACGCATCTTGGTAACCCGCTTCTCCAGTTCCAGCATTGGCGCAACCAGTATTAATAATCAATGCTCGTGGTTGTGCTGCTGCTAAGTGTTCACGGCAAATTGTCACGGGAGCTGCACAAAAACGGTTTTGAGTAAATACTGCTCCTACCACAGTTCCTTCCGCTAGCGTCATAAGTAACAAGTCTTTTCGATTGGCTTTTTTAATTCCTGCCTCACAGACCCCTAACTGAATCCCAGGAATCGGGTATAAGTTTTGAGGATCCGGAGTATTTAAGTTAACAGCCATAAAACATCATTCCTTTACAAAGACCTACTATAAGTTAACCTTCTATTTACGCTAAACGTCCATGACATTGCTTGTATTTTTTTCCTGATCCACAAGGACACGGATCATTACGTCCTACTTTAGGCAAATCGCGACGATAGGTTTGCCCATCATCTGAAGTAGCCTGTATTTCATCATCGTTGCCTGCAAGCGCCTCATCAAAATCAGCATGATGATATTGAATATTACTTAACTGTGATGCTTGCGCTTCTTCCTCAACGGCTTTTTCAACTTCACTTTGCATGCTCACTTCAACGCGACACAAAATTTGAGTAACCTCACGTTTAATACCATCAAGCATTAACGAAAACAATTCAAAAGCCTCACGCTTATATTCTTGTTTGGGATTCTTTTGCGCATAGCCACGCAGATGAATACCTTGACGTAAATGATCTAACGCAGCCAAATGTTCACGCCAATATTTATCAATGGTATGCAATAAGATTGATCGTTCATAAGCATGTAATGCATCTGGAGAAACCAATTCAAATTTTGCTTGATAGCGTTGGTTGGCGTCTTTAGTCACACGTTTGAGTAACTCATCTTCACTCAAATCAGGTTCAGCTTTTAACCAGTCAGAAATAGGACAGGCCAATGCATAATCCTGCTCTAGGGTACGAACTAAACTATCTAAATCCCATTGATCTTCTGCCATATCCTCAGGAACAAAACGCCTAAATTCCTCGGTTAATACTGACTCACGCATAGCTGTAATAGTCTCAGACACATCGGTTGTTTCGAGGATTTCATTGCGTTGTAAATAAATTACTTTTCGTTGATCATTAGCAACATCATCGTACTCAAGTAATTGTTTACGAATATCAAAGTTTCTGGCTTCAACTTTGCGTTGGGCATTTTCAATAGCGCGCGTGACCCAAGGATGCTCAATAGCCTCTCCCTCTGGCATTTTAAGACGATCCATAATAGAAGCAACTCGATCAGCAGCAAAAATCTTTAGTAACGGATCCTCAAGAGACAAATAAAAACGAGTTGACCCCTTATCCCCCTGACGACCTGCTCGACCACGCAATTGATTATCGATACGACGAGACTCATGGCGTTCTGAACCAATAATATGTAATCCACCCGCCGTGAGTACTGCATCATGTACTTCTTGCCAGCGACTTTTTAGCTGGTTTATTTGTTCGTTTTTTTGCTGTTCACTCAGTGATTCATTGTTTTCTATCTCAGCAACATCTTGTTCAATATTGCCGCCTAATACAATATCAGTTCCCCGACCTGCCATATTCGTGGCAATAGTGATCATCCCAGGACGGCCGGCTTGAGCAACAATATCTGCTTCACGTGCATGTTGCTTAGCATTTAACACTTGATGTGATAATTTCTTTTGCTGCAGTACTTGAGAAAGTAATTCAGAGCTTTCAATCGAAGTGGTTCCTACTAATACAGGCTGTCCACGTTGATGGCAATCTTCAATATCTTTAATAATAGCCTGATATTTTTCACGTGCACTTCTAAAAATTTGGTCCATTCTATCCTGACGGACCATAGGACGATGAGTTGGGATAATAACGGTTTCCAAACCATAAATATGCTGGAATTCAAAGGCTTCTGTGTCCGCCGTTCCCGTCATACCTGAAAGCTTGCCGTAAAGCCTAAAATAATTTTGGAATGTAATAGATGCCAAAGTTTGCGATTCATTCTGAATCGATACCCCTTCTTTAGCTTCTAATGCTTGATGAATCCCCTCAGACCATCTTCTACCAGGCATCATACGGCCAGTAAATTCGTCCACAATAACAATTTCATTATTTTGTACCACATAATGTTGGTCGCGATGGTAGAGCACTTGAGCACGTAATGCTGCGTAGACGTGGTGCATCAAAATGATATTGCTAGGGTCATATAAGCTACTGCCTTCACTTAACAAACCCATTTCAATTAATAAACGCTCCGCTTTCTCATGGCCAGCTTCAGAGAGCGTAACCTGATGAGCTTTCAAATCCACAAAGAAGTCACCTTCCGACTCTTCCTCATTTTGAGCTTTTAAGTGGGGGATTAAAGTATTAATTTTGATGTAGAGATCGGTGCTGTCCTCTGCCTGGCCTGAAATAATCAGTGGTGTACGCGCTTCATCAATTAAAATTGAGTCGACCTCATCCACAATAGCAAAGTTTAATCCGCACTGTACCCGTTCACTCACGTCCCCTACCATGTTGTCACGCAGATAATCAAAACCAAACTCATTATTGGTTCCGTAAGTAATATCTGAACCATAAGCCTGTTGTTTTTCTTGGTGCGACATTTGCGATAAATTAATACCCACGCTTAACCCGAGAAATCGATGTACACGTCCCATCCATTCCGCATCACGTTTTGCCAAATAATCGTTAACAGTAACAACATGTACTCCTTTACCTGATAAGGCGTTTAAATAAGCAGGAAGAGTACTAACAAGCGTTTTTCCTTCACCGGTTCGCATTTCAGAGATTTTTCCTTCATGCAGTACCATGCCGCCAATTAACTGAACATCAAAGTGACGCATGCCCAATACTCGTTTACTGGCTTCACGCATCACCGCAAACGCTTCAGGCAAAATTTGGTCAAGGGTTTCACCCTGATTTAATCGATCACGAAACTCTTGGGTCTTTTGTGACAAGGCCTCATCTGACAAAGCTTGTAGGGAAGGCTCCAAAGCATTAATCTTGGTAACGACCTTGTAATACTGTTTTAGTAATCGATCGTTACGTGTACCAAAAATCTTTTTTAAAAATTGTGCGATCATGGGCGTTGGTGCCTGTTAAACAAAATTATGATTTTACCAGATACAATAACAACATGAACTCTAGATCGCTTAAAGCTCTTCTTAACCAAGAAAATAGCCTACAGATTTGGCAAAATAAGGCTAAATTACTGAAGGATATTGAATGCTTTTGGTATACATTACTCATACCAGCTTGGCGCGACCATAATTACATCGCTGGCCTTGAAAACGGTGAATTAACGGTTGCAGTCACTCACAATTCCGTTTTAGCCAAAATCAAACAACTGGGTCCCTCGTTACTGATCCAAATAAAAGACCGCTTCCCTGATATTACGTCACTTAAATTTAAAATGGTAGTTACTCAATCTGAGAAAATCAGACTACCACCACCCAATCAAACGTTAAGTATTAATACGTTGGCTTATTTTGAAGAGACACATAGCAAAATAAAAACAGGACCTGTGGCGGAGGCACTTCAGCGCTTGTTACGCCATCATAAAAAAAACAATATTAAAAGCTAGGTTGGCTAGTTAAGTTAGCCAGGGGTTCAACAAAGGAGGTGGGAACCTGTTGATTGTTGTCAAAGGAAACAAACTCCCAAGCATTGGGGTTCTCTAACAGAGCACGTGCAGCGACATTATTTAGTGCATGGCCTGATTTATGGCCAATGAATGAGCCAATTAGTGGGTGACCAATTAAGTATAGATCACCAATTGCATCCAAGATTTTATGTCTTAGGAACTCATCTGCAAAACGCAATCCATCAGCATTGAGTATACGAAACTCATCCATCACAATAGCATTATCAAGACTACCCCCTAAAGCAAGCCCCATAGAACGGAGTTTTTCAACATCTTGAGTAAAACCAAAGGTTCTCGCACGAGCTACTTCTTGAATGTAGGACGTATCCGCAAAATCAACTGTCACAGATGACCCCATTTCTTTGAATGCCGGATGATTAAATTGCCCTTCGTAGGTTACCTTAAAGCCAGAGTAAGGCTCAAAGCGAGCGACTTTATCACCATCTTGAACTGCTAGGGTTTGTTTAATCTTGATGTATTTCTTTGGGGCGGTTTGTTCAATTAACCCCACAGATTGAATAAGAAAGACAAAAGGACCGGAACTACCATCCATAATAGGTACTTCAGGTCCAGTAATGTCGATATAAAGATTATCAACCCCTAATCCTGCTAGGGCAGACATCAAGTGCTCCACGGTACTCACTTTGGCATTATTTTGCTCGATCAGTGAAGATAACCTCGTGTCAGTAACATGATGCGCCAAGGCTTGAATTGTTGGCGCACCAGGAAGGTCTGTCCTAACAAAGATAATTCCGGTGTCAACTGGCGCGGGACGTAAAGTCAAGCTGACCTTCACTCCTGTGTGAAGTCCAATGCCAACGGTATGCACCGTTGTTTTTAGTGTACGTTGCTTCAACATCCCATCATCCAGTTGTCTTCGCCTAGTCCGCTTGTTTTCTTAAAAAAGCTGGAATATCAAAGACATCCATGCCTGTTTCTTTCAATGCATCCACTATAGGACTGCGGCCACGACGAATAACAGCGGGCTCATCATAGTCTACGTCAAGAGGCTCGTTATCTGTCCCTGTCATCACAATACGCATTGGTGGTGTTTGTGCACGTTTAACAGGTTCACCTAGACCGGTAGCCACAATAGTCACTCTCAATGAGTCACCAATTGATTCATCCACCACACTACCAAATATCACAGTGGCGTCATCAGCGGTGAAAGAGCGAATGGTGTTCATTACATCATGAACTTCTTTCAACTTCATATTGGTGCCAGCAGTAATATTCACCAATACGCCTCTTGCTCCGGCTAGATTCACATCTTCCAATAATGGGCTAGCTATGGCCTGTTGGGCGGCAATATGAGCACGATCAATACCTGCGGCCATTGCAGAACCCATCATTGCTACCCCCATCTCGGACATAACTGTTTTTACGTCAGCAAAGTCAACGTTTACCAATCCTGGGCAATTGATTACCTCAGCAATACCGGCTACGGCACCTTTCAACACATCGTTAGCTGCCTCATAGGCATCCAACATAGTGATATCTTCACCCAATACATCCATTAATTTGGCATTAGGGATAATAATCAGCGAATCCACATTTTGTGATAGCTGAGTAATTCCATCCAAGGCAGCTTTCATACGCTTACCTTCAAAGTCAAAAGGCTTGGTTACAACCGCCACTGTAAGAATACCTAATTCGCGTGCGATTTCAGCCACCACTGGTGCCGCACCTGTTCCTGTACCACCGCCCATGCCAGCAGTGATAAATAACATATCAGCACCTTGAATCATTTCTGCGATCCGTTCACGGTCAGCCAGAGCCGCTTGTTTACCCACTTCAGGATTAGCACCTGCACCCAAACCCTTGGTAATAGATTGTCCTAATTGAAGGAGATGAGTAGCCTTACTGCGTTTTAACGCCTGACTATCGGTATTCATAGCAATAAACTCAACCCCTGACACTCCGCGTGAAACCATATGTTCCACTGCGTTTCCACCGCATCCCCCTACTCCTACAACTTTTATAACGGCTTCAAGTGCATGGTTTTCTAAAATTTCAAATGATGGCATGTTTTTCTCCTTATGGTTTTGCTAATTTTACCTAATTAAAACGCACTCTTGAACCAATTTTTCATTCGTTCGTAAATTTGTGCAAAAGAAGTGATGTTTGCACGAGACACTTGCTCTTTTTGATGCTGCTCTAATCCCGAATAAATGAGCCCCATACCCGTTGCAAACCGAGGACTTCTGACCACTTCCGCAAGACTTCCTTGATAATTAGGGGTACCGATACGAACCGGCATATGGAATATTTCTTCACCCAATTCAAGCATTCCAGCCATCAAGCTTGAACCTCCTGTTAGTACAATCCCTGATGATAAAAGCTCTTCAAAGCCACTGCGTCTTAATTCTGCTTGAATCAAAGAAAACAACTCCTCAACTCGAGGTTCCACCACTTCTGCTAGGGTATGTTTCGACATTTGTCTTGAACCGCGATCTCCTACTCCGGGAACTTCAAGAAGCTGGTCTGCATCAGCCATATGTCTTAAAGCACAACCATGCGCAATTTTTATCTCCTCCGCATCCTTTGTCGGGGTACGCAGCGCCATGGCAATATCATTGGTAATTTGATCACCTGCGATAGGAATAATTGCCGTATGTCGAATAGCACCACCGACAAACACAGCAATATCAGTAGTTCCACCACCAATATCTACTAAACATACCCCTAAATCTTTCTCATCTTCAGTGAGTACTGCTACAGCTGAAGCAAGGGGCTGCAATATCAAATCACGTACTTCTAAACCACAGCGTCTTACACACTTCATTATATTTTGTGCAGCCGATACCGCTCCAGTGACAATATGTACTTTTACTTCTAACCGTACCCCACTCATGCCAATCGGCTCTTTCACATCCTCTTGACCATCAATCACAAACTCTTGTGTCAATATATGTAAAATTTGTTGGTCTGTGGGGATACTCACTGCTCTGGCAGTTTCTAAGACTCTCTCTATGTCGCCATCAGCTACTTCTTTGTCTTTTATCGCGACCATCCCATGGGAGTTAAAACTCTTTATATGACTTCCTGCAATACCTGTAATGACTTCGCTAATTTTGACATTTGCCATTAACTCAGCCTCTTCTATTGCACGATGAATAGAGTTAACGGTGGCTTCAATATTTACCACCACCCCCTTCTTAAGTCCTTTTGAGGGATGCTGCCCAATACCAATTACATCAAAGCCACCTTCGGGCAAAACCTCTGCCACAATGACCACTATCTTAGACGTACCAATATCAAGCCCTACTAACAGGCTGCGCTGGTCGCGGTTTTTTTGCATCATTACCTAGCTCCTGGTTCTGCTGAGGCTAAGCGTAAAGCAAAGCCATTTTCATACCTTAAATCAACTAACTTACCCTGTACTGACTGATCACCAAAAATAATCGGATAAGCATCGACAAATTTACCTAAACGTTCATGCATATTAGCCCTACCAAGGTTAATCGTAAGCCCATTATCTAATTTAATTGTCCAAGCACGTCGCTCTGACAAGACCAACTGATCAATCGAGTGATGAATACGTGTTAACTGGCGATTAAATTCTTTTGCTTCTCTCATGACTTCAAGTTGCGCCCCATCTGGACCCGTAAATTGCGGAAGATGAGGAGTATAATCCGCTTCAAACAGTTGTCCTTCAGTATCCAGTAACTTTTGTTCACCCCAACGAACTAATGGACGGTGTTCAATGACATTTACCTGAATACCGTCTGGCCATAGACGACGTAATTGAACATGACTCACCCAAGGCATAGCATTCAATTCTTTCGCCGCAGAAAACAAATTAAAAGTAAAAAAATTACCTGGCATGGATTGGAGGCGTTTACTAATTAATTCTTTATCAACTTGCTGCATATCTCCAGTAACTTGGATGCGCTGAATATTAAACATAGGGCGTTTAATTCCCCAACTCACAAATAGATATAAAACCAGTGTCAGCAATACAACAAGGCTAAGTTTACCGAGCATGGCAACAAGACTTAACCAGTTTACTTTTGCTGAAATCTCTTTTTGAGCACCTGGTTTTACTCGTGTACCCATAGAGGATTGACGCCGTCTTCTTTTTTGCGTTAGATCATAGTCATCCACTTTAGGACGATTATTTCGTCCTAATTGTAACCATCCAGGTAATGATATAACAGCCATTTTAGCTCCTCCTAACCTAATCTATTACCGATTATTCTTACTTCTGGAGTAAGCGAAATACCGCATACTTCCCAGACCCGTTGTTGTACTCGATATATCAAATTTTCAATATCTGCTGCTGTAGCACCGCCAACATTAACAATAAAATTAGCATGCTTGTAAGATACTTCTGCACCACCTTCTCTAACACCTTTAAGACCACTCTTTTCAATTAACTGTGCCGCAAAACCACCTGGTGGGTTACGAAATACAGACCCTGCGTTAGGCTGCCCTAAAGGTTGGGTTGCTACACGACGCGCCAATAACTCTTTAATTAATTGCTGACCTTTCTTTAATGGATCATTAATAAACTTTAGTCTGGCAGCAATAAACCATTCTTGGGTGGGATGTAGCCGTGACACAGTACGCTGACCAACAGGAGGTTTGAGAGCCACATGCCTATAGCCAATTTCGTACTCACTATTATTACGTTCAAAGAAACTGCCTTGATCATCCATCGTAATGACTGACTCAACACACTGCCATGTCTCTTTACCATAGCACCCTGCATTCATCGCTAATGCTCCACCTAAAGTACCTGGAATACCTGCTAAAAATTCACCACCTTGATAACCAAGTTTAGCTACCCAGCGCGCAATCTTGGGAGCTGGAACCCCCGCTTCAACCTCCAGTATCAATTCATTAGGCCGTTGTTCCACCACCTGGATTTCTTTTAACGCACCATGCATTTGAATAATGGTTTCCGTTAGCCCTCCATCACGAACCAAGAGGTTGCTACCTAATCCAATCACATGAAAATCTGACTGCGTTTCTTGACTTACAAACCGAGACAAATCATCACGATTTAAAGGAACGTAGAAACGTTGAGCGATACCACCCGCACGCCAGCTGACATGTTGGCTCATTGGCTCATTATGTTTTAACTGACCAGGGGCAAGATAACTCACAATTACCTAGCCTCCTCAGTCAAGTGAATTAGTTGCTGTGGGAGTAAACCAATACTTCCTGCACCCATCGTGATTAATACATCATTAGCTTGTAATTGGTTTAGTACCCTGTGCGGGAGAGTTGTTAAATCACTGTGACGAATAAGTAATCGTGCATTTTTCTTATCCAAAGCTCGAGCTAATTGGTCGCTATCTATTCCTTGAATTGGCGCCTCTCCAGCAGGATAAATATCACACAGAATCACACCATCAGCATGTGACAACACATCAACAAAACCATCGAAGCAATCTTTTGTTCTGCTGTATCGATGAGGCTGAAATACTAAAACAATTCGTCTATTTGGAAAGGCACCGCGCGCAGCCTCTAAAGTTGCTTTCATCTCTACCGGGTGATGACCATAGTCGTCTACTAAATCAAAGTTACCTTTGTTGTGCGGAATAACTCGTTGGCCATAACGCTGGAAGCGACGTCCCACACCCTTAAATTTTTCCAAGGCTTTAATCACAGCAGGAGTTGAAGCGCCCACTTCAAGAGCAACAGCAATGGCTGCTAGGGCATTCAATACGTTATGACGACCTGGTAAATTCAATACTACTGATAAACGACGTGTTTCTCGTCTGGAACGATTGGGTTTTAATAGCACCCCAAATACCATTCTGCCAGCTTCTGCTGTCACATCAACCGCTTGAATCATGGCATCCTCTGAGAAACCATAAGTCACAACGGGTTTTTCTATACGCGGAAGTAATTCCTTAACCACTTGATCTTCTAGGCACAGCACAGCAACACCATAAAAGGGAAGATGATCAAGAAACTTAACAAAGGCATCTTTCAGTTTTTCAAAATCATGATCATAGGTTTCCATATGATCTTGATCGATATTGGTTACTACTGAAATAACTGGTTGTAAAAACAGAAAAGAAGCATCGGACTCATCTGCTTCTGCCACAATAAACTCACCTTTACCTAACGCTGCGTGAGTCCCTGCGCTATTCAGTTTACCGCCTATAACAAAGGTTGGATCAAGATCCGCTTCGGCTAAAATACTAGCAATTAAACTGGTAGTGGTTGTTTTGCCATGAGTACCTGCCACAGCAATACCTTTTTTAAGACGCATGAGTTCAGCCAACATCATGGCTCTAGGAATCACTGGGATTCTCTGTTCCCGGGCACGGACAACCTCTGGGTTATTGTGCAAGACAGCTGTGGAAATAACGACTACATCTGCTCCTTCTACATGTTCAGCCTGATGTCCGTGGCGAATTAATGCACCTAATCCGGACAATCTCTCTGTGGCAGTATTGATGTTAATATCAGAACCAGTTACCTCGTAACCTAAATTTAATAGTACTTCTGCGATACCGCTCATACCGGCACCACCAATTCCAACAAAATGAATATGACGAACTTTATGACGCATGACCCCACTCCTTACAGGCAAGATACAATTCATCTGTCGCCTGTCGTTTTGCTAAGTGGTATGCACGCTCAGCCATTAACGATAAATCCTGTCGATTAAGATGAGTCAAAAACTTAACAAGACCTTCAATAGTTAAATCCTTTTGTTGAACAAGGTAGGCTGCACCCTGTTCTTCTAAAAACTGTGCGTTCAGAGTTTGGTGATCATCCACTGCCGCAGGAAAAGGAACTAAAAGACTTGCTACTCCAGCGCACGCTAATTCACTAACAGTTAAAGCACCAGCACGACAGATTACTAAATCTGCTTGTTGATATACTGTCGCCATATCATCAATAAACGAAATGAGTTGTGCTTCAACTTGATGAGAACGGTAACATTGCTCGAGTTCTTCAAATAATTTTTCGCCGCCTTGATGAGTCACAAGAGGCCGATCTTCTGATGACATTTGAGACAAAGCTTCGGGAATAATTCTATTTAATGCACGTGCACCCTGACTGCCACCAATAACAAGTAAACGTAATTTTCCTTGTCGAGACTGGTAACGTTGTAGCGGAGGCAACAAAGATGTAATCGTCTCTCTCACAGGGTTACCAATCCATTTTATGGATTTGGGTTGGGGAAGTAGATTAGCTAATACATTTTTAGAGGTCCGTTTAAAGGCATCAGGAAAACCTGTATACACCTGCTTTGCCCATAATCCAAGAATGCGATTGGTTAAACCTGCTATTGCATTTTGTTCATGAAGAACTAATGAACATCCAACAATTTTTGCTGCCATCCCACCTGGAAAAGAGGCAAAACCCCCAAACCCCACAGCAAGAGAAGGACGATAATATCGATATAATTTACAAGCACGTCGGGTGGCTTGATAAATCATCCAAGGCGCACGAATATATCGCATTACACCATTACCGCGCATACCTTTGATAGCAATCGTCTCTAAACAATATCCTTTTTCTGGTACAAGTTTCGCCTCCATTCCTTGCTCAGAGCCAAGCCAAATTACTCGCCATTGTTGAGCACGTAATTGATCTGCCAGAGCCAAAGCGGGGAACACATGCCCCCCAGTACCGCCCGCCATGATGAATACAGTAGGGTTACTCATGACATCCTCACTCGAGGAGAAACACGTAACTCGTAATCAATACGCATGAGTATGGCTAGCGCCAATAAGTTAGAGACAATACCTGACCCACCATAACTTAATAGTGGCAAGGTGAGTCCTTTAGTGGGCAGCATGCCCATATTTACACCAACATTCACAATGGTTTGTACTGCTATCCACACCCCTACACCTTGCGCTACTAAGGCACCAAAATGATTACCTAAAGCCGCTGCTCGTCGCCCTATAGCAAAGGAGCGCCATACTACAAACACAAACAAACTCAAAGTGAAAAGTACCCCAACAAACCCTAATTCCTCAGCTATCACTGCCATTAAGAAGTCTGTGTGTGCTTCTGGTAGATATAATTGTTTTTCAACACTAGCGCCTAGTCCCACCCCAAACCAACCACCATGGCCAAAAGCAATAAGAGCGTGAGTTAATTGGTAGCCTTTACCGAACGGATCAGCCCATGGATGCCAAAACCAAATTAAGCGATTAAAGCGATAGGGAGACATAATCACTAAAAACACAAAGGCTACTGATAATAGCGCCATTAAAATTACAAATAAACGCCAATTTAATCCCCCCAAAAACAAAATCGAGGCAGTAATAGCGGTCATCACCACCAAAGCCCCAAAATCCGGCTCTTTTAACAAAAAGTAACCAACCAGAATCATGACAAGCCCCATTGGGAAAAAGCCCTTGGTCAGACTATGCATGAAAGCCGCCTTTCTCACTGTGTAATCAGCGGCGTATAACACCACAAAAAACTTCATGAACTCGGAGGGTTGTAAGTTAAAAACAAGCAATGACAACCAACGTCTACTCCCGTTTACCTCTTTGCCAATACCAGGTACCAATACCAATATCAACATAGGAATGCCAACAGCAAAAAAGAGATAAGGAGCAAGTTTTTGCCATGTTTCCACTTTGATCTGAAAGGCCATTATCCCGGCCATCATGGCAGCACTCACATAGATCAACTGTCGAATAAAGTAGTAGGTAGAATGAAACCCTGTATGTCGGTCCGCTTCTGCGCTAGCAATAGAGGCTGAATACACCATCACCACTCCAATTGCTAACAATCCAAGAACCGCCCAAAACAGAGCGATATCATATTCAGATCTAAGTAATTTGGGAGTAGACAAAACTTTCATGACGCTCTCTCCTCAATCACATCTTTAACAGATTGAATAAATACTTGTGCTCTATGCAAATAATTATCGAACATATCAAAACTAGCACAAGCTGGGGACAACAAAACAGCATCACCTGTTTGTGCAAAATGCATGGCTTTCACCACTGCTTCTTTCATATCACGAGCATGATCAATTGGAATTCCACAATGAAGAGTGGCTTGTTCAATCAATGGCGCGTCTCTTCCAATCAACACTAACGCACGACCATGTTTATTTAATGCGGGAGACAAGGGTGAAAAATCTTGACCTTTTCCATCTCCACCAGCTATCAATACCACCTTTTGAGGCAACCCTTCTAATGCAGCAACTGTCGCCCCCACGTTGGTCCCTTTGGAATCATCGTAGAAAGTAATCTGATTATGAGTTGCAACAGGCTCCACTCGATGAGGCAACCCTTTGAATTTCATTAACGCCTCAACGGCCACGCTCGGATTAACTCCTACCGCATAGGTTAAGGCTAAGGCGGCCATGGCATTGGCAGCATTATGTAATCCAGCAAGCGGAAAAGAACTCAATTTCAAACATGTGCTCTGGCCATGAGATATCCACACTTCATTATCTTTGTGCTCAATACCCCAATCATTTGTATTTACGGATTGATCCAAACCAAAAGACCAACTGGTAGGCTCAGACATTGCCCAAGAATAAGTATCCTGGCGATTTACAATGCGTTGTTTACAGTACCTAAAAATACGCTCCTTAGCAGCAGCATAACTATCCATATCTTGATAGCGATCTAAATGATCCTCGCTTACATTGAGTACTGTTGCAGCATCTAAATAGAGGTTGTGAGTGGTTTCTAATTGAAAACTAGATAGTTCTAACACGTAGGCTTGTATAGAATGACTCTCTGCCATCACATCTAATACTGGCGTTCCGATATTGCCAACTACAGCGGTGTGATACCCGGCATGTTTTAGGATTTCCCCCACCATTGTTGTCACGGTACTTTTACCATTAGAACCTGTAATACCAATAACAATTGGTTTGTGTGACAACTGATTGATTACTCTTGCGAATACTTCTACATCACCTAACACAAGAGCACCTCGTTGCTGCGCAACGCTAAGTGGAGTATAAGATAAAGGAACTCCTGGGCTCACGATAATGACATCAGCCTGTTGGCAGGCAATTTCGGTATCTGTTCCACAAAAAAAACGCACTCTTGGAAAGCTATTATTTAAAAGAGCCAGTTGGGGGGGGTGATCTCTGGTGTCAGCAGCAATCACTGTCAATTCAGGAAAATGCTCTAGCCAACGCAATACCGAGGCACCCGTCTCACCTAGACCGAGTACAAGTATTGTTTGTTGTGAGTTAAATAAGCCTTGCATAATTCCTTACCTGATTTTTAGTGTAGATAACCCAGCTAAAATTAAAATAATGGTAATTATCCAAAAACGAACTACCACCTGGTTTTCTTTCCATCCTTTCAACTCAAAGTGATGATGTACAGGAGCCATTCTAAAAATACGATTTCCTGTTAATTTAAATGATGCAACCTGAAGTACCACTGATAATGTTTCGAGAACAAATACTCCGCCCATAACAAATAAAACAATCTCTTGACGCACAATTACTGCTACGAGCCCCAGTGCTGCGCCAAGAGCTAAGGCCCCAACGTCACCCATGAAGACTTCTGCTGGATAAGCGTTAAACCAAAGAAAAGCAAGACCCGCACCAGTCATTGCAGCACAAAAAACCACCAATTCACCGGCACCGGGAATACTTGGAAAAGCAAGATAGGCTGCAAAAATTTTATTGCCAGCAACATACGCGAATATAGAAAGTGCAGCGGAAATCATGGCTGTTGGCATAATAGCCAATCCATCTAAGCCATCAGTTAAATTCACTGCGTTACTACTACCGACAATGACAAAATAGGTAAGAATAATAAATCCAAGACTTCCCAATGGCAGCTTTATGCTTTTGAAAAAAGGAACAATTAATTCTGTTTCAGCAGGACTTGTTGCCATGTAAGCCAAATAAGTAGCTACACATAAGGCAATAACCGACTGCCAGAAAAACTTCGCTTTAGCTGACAACCCTTTGGGATTACGGTAAACCACTTTACGGTAGTCATCTACCCAGCCAATTACACCAAAGCCAACCAAAACGATTAAACACAACCAAATATAGCGATTAGAGAGATCAGCCCAAAGTAGAGTGGTCACAATAATGGCAACCAGAATTAAAGCTCCCCCCATGGTGGGCGTTCCACTCTTAATCAAATGACTTTGCGGTCCATCTGTTCTTACAGCTTGACCAATCTTATAAGCCGTTAATTGTCGGATCATTGCAGGTCCAATCATGAAAGACATAGTTAATGCTGTTAAGGTAGCCAGTACTGCCCGTAGTGTAATGTAATCAAATACATGAAAACCATGTATTCCCATGGTTTGTCCTAACCAATGTGTCAGTGCTAGCAACATGTTAAATATCTCTTTTTTATCATTGCAGTAATCCTTCTACTACTCGTTCCATTTTCATAAAACGAGATCCTTTCACCAGCACAGTTGTGTCGCGATTCAATTGTGGCTTTAATGTACTGACAATCTGATCCACCGACTCGCAGTGATGCGCCCCTTCACCAAAACTTAGTGCACTGCGCTGAGTTAATTCACCTAAAGTAAAAAGATCATCAATACCTGCTCGTTTTGCCTTTAATCCCACTTCTGCATGGAGCTCATCTGCAAATTCCCCAAGCTCCCCTAGATCACCCAATACAAATATTTTTCTACCTTCACGCTCACTTAAGACGCCAATGGCAGCAAAAACAGAATCAGGGTTTGCGTTATAGGTGTCATCAATAACTAACGCACCCAGAGCAGAAAACTGCATTTGCAGTCGACCTGGTACACCAGTGAACTGTTCTAATCCCTTAATAATTTGTGTGGCTCCAACACCTGTTGCAAGACAGGCTGCTATCACAGCCAAAGCATTTTCTTGGTTATGCCGACCAGGAATTTGTAAACGTACTTTGATGGTTTCTCCAAATCCTGAAACCGTAAGTACCCGGCCATCAATGGCTCCAGTAATATGTGCTTGTGCGCTAATTGCAAAAGACAATTGACGATGAGGTTGAGCTCGTTGGCTAAGAATGGCACTCGTTGAAAGATCGGTGGGATAAACAGCCACCCCATCTGCATCTAATCCTTCAAAAATCTCACTTTTAGCACGAGCAATCGCCTCAATTGAACCAAGTAAGCCGATATGCGCTCTTTGAACAGTATTAATTAATGCCACATCAGGTTTCGCCATGTTAGATAGATAAGCAATTTCTCCTTCATGATTCATGCCCATCTCAATCACAGCAAATCGATGTTCGGGACGTAACCTCAATAAAGTCAAAGGAACGCCTATTGCATTATTTAAGTTACCTTCCGTCGCCAACACGGAATTAATGTCATAACCTAGGGTGAGACTATGCTCGCGTAAAATAGCTGCAGTCATTTCTTTAACTGTTGTTTTACCATTACTACCAGTTAGAGCAATGACAAAAGGATTAATATGTTTGCGCCAAGCTTGAGCCAATTGCCCCAAACTGAGCAAAGTATCCTTTACTTTTAATAATCGCTGCTCAGATATCGTTGAGGGTACCACCCAATCCTCTCTGACTACTGCGCATAATGCCCCTTTTGCTAATGCTTGAACAACATAATCGTGGCCATCGAACTGATCCCCATGTAACGCAAAAAACACATCACCTTGACCAATTGATCGGCTGTCTATACTAATGCGACTGACTGGGTCATCTTGTTGATCTACTTTAAGCGGTAGAGATAAATAATGAGCTAACTGCCCAAGAGTCATCATAGGAGTATTTATCTGACTCATGCCTCACTCCTTTGTAGATAGTCTTTTACAATCTGCTGATCGCTAAAGTAATGTTTGATCCCTTTTATTTCTTGATAGTCTTCATGCCCTTTACCAGCCACAAGAACAATATCACCTGGACAGGCACAATCCAGGGCATACTCAATAGCCAAACGACGATCAAGAATAATGTCACTGACTCCAGTCATACCGGATTGAATTGCACGAATTATTTCGTCTGGTTCCTCATCACGTGGATTATCATTTGTGATAATAATTTGATCAGCAAACTGATCGACCACTTTTCCCATGAGGGGGCGTTTTCCTTTATCACGATTACCGCCACAACCGAATACACAAATGAGTTTATTATGATCAGGAGTAATTTCTCTAAGCGTTACTAACACTTGCTCTAAAGCGTCGGGAGTGTGAGCATAATCGATGACTGCTACAAAACCATTTTTAGCAACAATTTTCTCTAATCTTCCAGAGGGAGGAGTAAGCGATGCAATAAGCCTTACCGTTTGTTTAAGATCAATATCAAGGCATAGTAATGCAGCGAGAACTGCCATTAAATTGGCGATATTAAAACGTCCTAATAATGGACTGAATATATGGTAAGTCTCTCCTTCAAAAGTAAGATCAAACTCTGCTCCTTGGGCAGTCAATTTAATATTGGTAGCAGATAAAATACCGGGACGATTAGTTACTGTTAGTGAATAACCGATGACTTGAGGAATAGTAGTACGGTAACGATGTAGTAACTGCTTACCGAATTCATCATCATAATTAATAACAGCCCACTGTAAACCTTGCGCCTGGAAAAGCAATGCTTTTGCTTCAGAATACGCTTCCATAGTTCCGTGATAATCTAAATGATCACGGGTTAAATTAGTAAATATGGCACCGGTAAATGTAACTGCACCAACACGTCCCTGAACTAGCCCATGGGACGATACTTCCATAACACAGTCTTTACAATGCTGATCAACAAAGCGTTTAAGCCACTTCTGGCACTCAATTGCATCAGCAGTGGTATTGTGAGATTCACTTAACTGCGGCCAGATACCATTACCTAAAGTACCCATAACAGCGCACTTACCTTTTATACGCGATAACAATTGAGTCAACCACAGACTACAGCTACTCTTACCATTGGTGCCTGTTACACCAGTCACTCTTAGTCGCTGACTTGGATTACCATATACTTCAGCCGCAATAGCACTAATGTTGCCTTTCAAATTAACCACC
The DNA here is from genome assembly GCF_001581925.1 of Ferrovum sp. PN-J185. Taxonomy (NCBI): domain Bacteria; kingdom Pseudomonadati; phylum Pseudomonadota; class Betaproteobacteria; order Ferrovales; family Ferrovaceae; genus Ferrovum; species Ferrovum sp. PN-J185. Next base: position 197,371 of record NZ_LQZA01000001.1, on the reverse strand, counting down.
GAGCGATGGTTAAGCGTTTGCCATTTCATCGGCCAATCAAAGCCCTCTGGATCCCAAATTATCGACTGCGCCCCACGCTCAATGGCATCAGCAATATAATCTCGTCCATCGACTCGATCACCTTTATAAGCAACAAAGGTATCGCCTTGTTTAACGCTTCTACTGTCCGCGGTTAACTCTTGAATTCGTAGTTCCGAATGCAATTGGGCCGCGGTTTGTTTAAACTCACCGCGGCCAGGAGGAAGAGGGTACTTAACAGAATTAATCATCAGGTATCCTCTGCTGCATCACTTTTCGTTGTGATGTGATAATCACCCGAGCCAGGATCATCTGGGGGCACTCCATTCATTTGAAGTACGCTACCCATCAGTACAGAAAACACAGGAGCAGCAACCTCCCCACCGTAGTACACCGCACCTTGGGGATCATCAACCATTACTGCAATCACATAACGTGGGCTAGATGCAGGAGCAAACCCTACAAAAGAAGCAACATAATGATTACCATAATGACGTCCACTTACCTTGTGCGCAGTCCCGGTTTTTCCTGCGACACGATATCCTTTTACCTGAGCCTCAATTGCTGTGCCGCCCGGTTGAACTACCATTTCTAGCATTGCTTTTACTTCGTCAGCAGTTTTCGCAGAAAACACCTGTCGACCGGTAACAGGCCCATTAACTTTAACAATTGACAATGGTTTTAACATGCCATGGTTAGCAAAAATCGTGTACGCTTGAGCGAGTTGAGCTAGACTAACTGAAATACCATTACCATAAGCCATAGTTGCTTGCTCAATAGGGCGCCAGGTTCTGTATGGTCGAACTTTTCCTCCTGTTTCACCCGGAAAACCCAATTTAGGTGGCAGACCAAACCCTGCATCGGTAAATGTATTCCACATGTCTTTAGGATTTAGAGACAACGCAATTCTCGCAGCCCCGACGTTACTTGATCGCTGAATAACTTGAGAAACAGTTAATTCCTCTGAATGATGGGTATCATGAATTCTGGCTGGACCAATGGTCATGACACCACCCGTGGTGGGAATAATCGTGTTTGGTGTGACTTTTCCTAATTCAAGCGCGGTCGCAATTGTAAAAGGTTTGAGCGTTGAGCCTGGCTCATAAGAGTCTGTTAAAGCACGATTTCTCAGTTGAGCTCCTGACAAATGATGGCGATCATTAGGATCGTAATTAGGGCAATTAGCCAAAGCCAATATTTCACCAGTAAGACTATCTACAACAATGACCGATCCAGCTTGCGCGTGGTGTTGCTCAACTGCTTTACTTAGTTCACGATAAGCCAAATGTTGGATTCGATAATCAATACTGAGTGTTACATCTTGACCGGGTCGTGAAACACGAATATTTTGTTCATCTTCAATGATGTGTCCTGCACGATCTTTAATGACTCTTTTTGCACCATCACGTCCACCCAAGGAATGCTGATAAGCATATTCGATCCCCTCTTGGCCAATATCATCTGCATTCGTAAAACCGATTACGTGAGCCACCTCCTCACCTTTTGGATAAGCCCGATGATAACCACGCTGAGGAAACAATCCCGTAATATCAAGACGCATAATTTGATCAGCCACTGCGGGACTAACTTGTCGTTTTAAGTAAACAATATTATGTTTACCCTCATCGAGTTTTTGTTTTAGCTCATCAACATCAATACCCAGCAAACTAGCAAGCTTTCTTTCTTGATGTTCATCGATATCAACATTCTCACGGCTTGCGAGAATAGATTCAGATGGCACACTAATGGCAAGCGGTACACCGTTACGATCACGAATAATGCCTCTGTTCGCAGGAATATCTATCACTCGGCTATAACGCTCTTGCCCTTTATGCTGCAAAAAGCTTGCGTTAAAGCCTTGTAAATACATATCTCGACCAACAAGTACCACAAACCATCCCATTAAAAACAACAGCAATACGCGGGATCGCCATCCTTCTAACTTAAAATTAAATCGAGATTGAGGTTTAGGATCAAACTTCATGATGCACCTTGCGCTGATGAAATAATTAACTTCACCTTACTTGGTAATGGAGAGTGCATTTGTAACTCACGTATCGCGCCCTCTTCAATGCGCTTACTTGAAGTTAACGATCCTTGCTGAATTTGTAATTCATTCCAATCATTGTGTAACTGTAGTGCGTAATCATGTTCTTTTTGTAAATCCATAAAAAGAACACGCGAGCGATGCTGCGCATTGACTACTGCAAGAGACATCAATGCGACTAATAAAAATAGTATTAAGTTAAGACGATTCATGCCGCACACCTCTCAGCGATACGCATTATGGCACTGCGACTGCGAGGGTTTGACTGCTGCTCATTTTCAGATGCTCTGATACTTTTACCAACCAAACGAAGTAATGGTTGCGGTCTTTGCGACTCAGGAATAGCAAGACCTCGAGGAATTTCTGGTGGTGACGAATGGCGTTTAAAAAACTGTTTAACCAAGCGGTCTTCTAAAGAGTGAAAACTAATCACCACCACCCTTCCCTCCTCTTTTAAAAGAGAAAGAGTTTGTGGTAATACCTCTTCTATTTCTTCTAATTCTTTATTAATAAATATACGAATAGCCTGAAAAGTACGCGTGGCAGGATTAAGTCCTGGCTCTCTTTTTTTCACTACCTGAGCGATTAACTCAGCTAACTGTTGAGTGGTTTCAAGAGGCTTAATATTTCTTTGATTAATAACGGCTGAGGCAATTTGTCTTGCAAAACGCTCCTCACCATAATCTCGGATAACTCGAATCAACTCTTTTTCATCAACTTGCTCTAACCAGTCTTTGGCTGACAACCCCACTGCAGGGTTCATTCTCATATCAAGAGGCCCATCAAAGCGAAAACTAAAACCACGTTGCGGTTCATCTAATTGCGGAGAAGACACTCCTAGATCCAGTAAAATACCGTTTACTTTGCTAATACCAAGCTCTGACAGTTTGTGTTGCATTTCAGAAAAACGGGCGTGAACAAAGTGAAGACGGCTATCTTGCCATTGTTGACCGATTAAATAAGCCTCAGGATCACGATCAAAAGCAATCAGTTTTCCGTGCGGTCCTAATTGATTTAAAATTGCGCGAGCGTGTCCTCCCCGTCCAAAAGTACCATCCACATATACGCCGTCAGGAACAATGGCTAAAGCATCTATGGCTTCAGCTAGAAGCACACTAATATGTGTTGATTGAGATGGAGAGGGTTGGCTCGTTATCACAGTGAGAAATCTTCCATGCCAGCGGGGACAAGATCGGCGCCCAGCCGTTCGATTTCTTTGAATTGCTCGTCCCAAGCAGGGGGATTCCATAACTTAAAATGACTACCCTGCCCAAACATCATAACCTCGCGATCAATTGAAGCAAAACGTCTTAGAGCAGGAGCAACCAATACTCGTCCTGCACTATCCATTTCAACATCATCAGCATGACCAACTAATAAACCCTGCAGTAAGGTGGAATTTTTATCAAATCCAGAGCGCTTCATGATGGCATCACGAATCGGCTCCCAAGCAGAACGGGGATAAAGCAGAAGACAACGATGTGGGTGAGCAGTAATAACGAGGTGACCATCACTTTGCAAACGCAAAGCATCCCGATAACGAGTTGGCACTGCCAGTCGTCCTTTGGCATCCAAACTAATTAACGATGGCCCTTGAAACACACTCTCCCCTTTTTTTAGCCAGAAAAAGACCTAATTTCCCATAAATTCCCACTTTTTTCCACTATATGGCATAAGTACAACAAGGTCAAGTAGAAAAACCGGCAAACCACTGTTTTTTTTAGGAAATATGAGAAATCGAGGATTCTGAAAAGAAAAGTTGTGGGGTGAAGCTGACCGATAAGCCGGGTTCTGTCGTGGACAGTCATTCCTCTAGACGATTGGTTACCCAACCGTTCAAGCAACCTACCCAGGAACAACGCGAGCCACGTTAACGTTCCTCTATTTGGTCTTGCTCCGAATGGGGTTTAACATGCCAGTGCTGTTACCAGCCCTGCGGTGCGCTCTTACCGCACCTTTTCACCCTTACCTGCATTGTATAAACAATACATCGGCGGTTTAAGTCTCTGTATCACTTTCCATAGCCTCACGGCTTCCGGTCGTTAACCGGCATTCTGCTCTATGGAGCCCGGACTTTCCTCTCCGTGCCAAAGCACGCAGCGACTGTCTAGTCAGCTTCAAGTACATTCTATCAAGATTCGTGATTAAAGCTCCATACGAGAAACTCCCCAGCCCTCATGGGTATTAATGTTTCAGAACCATATTGTAATTGCGAAGGAACCTTAACCTGCTGTTTAGTAAGGGTTATTTGTGAAGTATTACGTGCTAAGCCATAAAAATCCGCACCATAAAAAGAAGCAAACCCTTCTAGCTTATCTAGAGCTCCAATACTGTCAAACGCTTCAGCGTATAACTCCATGGCTGCGTGAGCTGTGTAGATGCCAGCACAGCCGCAAGCATTTTCTTTCAGTGATTGCGGATGTGGGGCGCTATCTGTCCCGAGAAAAAACTTATTATTTCCTGATGCCACGGCATCAAGCAGAGCTTGACGATGTTTTTCTCTTTTCAAGACTGGTAAACAATAATGATGAGGACGAATGCCACCTTGAAATAAGGCATTACGATTCAGCAATAAATGATGGGCTGTAACAGTTGCTGCTATGTTTTTATCGGCAGTCAACACAAATTTAACTGCCGAAGCTGTGGTGATGTGCTCTAACACTACCTTTAATTTAGGGTATTTGAGAATTAAAGGGATAAGTTGATCCTCAATAAATACCCTCTCTCTATCGAATACGTCAATGGCAGGATCAGTCACTTCACCATGCACTAATAATGGTAAACCACACTGCTCCATCGCTTCTAATACCTCTTCAACCTTAGACCATTGACGCACTCCAGAGTCAGAGTTGGTAGTCGCTCCTGCAGGATAATATTTTACGGCATGCACAAAACCACTCTCTTTTGCCTTAACAATCTCCTCAGGCAGAGTATTTTCCGTTAAATAAAGCGTCATCAAAGGGCTAAAGGAAGAGCCTTTAGGTAGAGCTGCAGTGATGCGATCACGATAGGACTGAGCCTGAGCCACTGTCACCACTGGTGGCTTCAAATTAGGCATGATAATTGCCCGGGCAAACTGTTTTGCCGTATCAGGTAATACCGCTTGTAAAAAATCACCATCACGCACATGCAAATGCCAATCATCTGGTCTGGTTATCGTTATTTGCTCACTCATACCTACTCCTTAACTTTTACTAAATATTAACATATAGAGTTATTGCAAATAAGAAACATTCTCGTTTAAGATAGAGTCATGGATACTATTTATCGTGCAAATCAACTTAAAATCGGTGAAACTGCCATCATTAGCGAAGTCAGTCTTGATGATGTGACAGATTCTCGCCTGGGACAGGATTGTATTCGACGCTTATTAGAGTTGGGATTTATCCCTGGAGAAAAACTAAAAGTAGTACGCAAGGGTTTCCCGCAAGGGGATCCTATTGCCTTTCGTATTGGCACCTCAACGTTTGCTTTACGTGCTAAAGAGGCGCAAACCATTAAAATAAGACGCTCCACCCCATGAAAACGTCCTATATTGCCGCACTCGTCGGCGCCCCAAACTGCGGTAAAACCGCCCTGTTTAATCGCCTAACAGGGAGTCGGCAGAAAGTCGCTAATTACGCTGGGGTAACCGTTGAAAAAAAAGAAGGGGATTTAAATTGTCCTTCTGGTCAGAAAGTACATGTTATTGATCTACCCGGTACCTACAGCCTTACCCCTACCTCACTCGATGAGTCCATTACTCGCCGTGTGGTCATGGGACAGCTTAAAGATGAAGTGGCACCGGATTTATTGGTTTGTGTCGTTGATAGCACCAACTTGCGACTACATTTACGCTTGGTGTTAGAGCTCACGCGATTAAAAAAACCCATGGTGTTAGTGTTAAACATGATGGATGTAGCCAAAAGCCAAGGGTTAATCATTGACGTGGACAAGCTCTCCCAAGAACTGGAAATTCCCGTCGTCTCCTGCGTCGCGGTCAATAATGAAGGAGCACAAGAGCTCGTTGATTTTCTTGACCATTGCAACATTGCTGACAATCAAAGCTCAGTATTACCTTGGAAAGATCCGACCCCTAATGAACTCCAGGAGATGCAACAACGAGTAAGAGAAATTATTCGTTTAAGTTGTGATGAGTCAGCAAGAAAAGAAGGGCTAAATGAAAAACTAGATAATATTGTCATGCATCCTGTATGGGGTATGATTATCTTAGCTTGTGTCTTGTTTTTCACTTTTCAGGCTGTCTTCAGTTGGGCTAATTTACCGATGGACGCCATCAAAAGCGCCATAGATTGGCTGAGTAATTTAATTAATCATTGGCTACCCCAAGGATTATTAAGAAGTTTACTGGTTGATGGAATCATTTCTGGAGCTGGAAGCGTTTTACAGTTCTTGCCACAAATTCTCATATTATTTACTTTTATTTTAGCGTTAGAAGATTCAGGTTATCTTCCTCGAGCAGCGTTTTTACTTGATCGCATAATGGGGAGTGTGGGGCTATCAGGGCGATCATTTATTCCCCTGCTGTCAAGTTTTGCCTGTGCCATACCAGGGATTATGGCAACACGTACCATTCAAAACCCACGTGACCGCCTAACAACAATACTGATTGCACCATTAATGACCTGTTCCGCGAGACTACCTGTGTATGGCTTATTAATCGCTGCGTTTATTCCTAATCGATCTGTTGGGGGACTATTTAATCTGCAGGGTTTGGTGTTATTTTCCCTCTACATGGGCGGCATTCTCTCTGCCATGATTGTAGCCTTTGTCCTTAAAAAAACTATCGGACGCCGTCACTACCAACCGCTGATGATGGAACTACCTTCATATCGTCTACCGCATATGCGTAACCTACTAATGGGGTTACTTGAACGCGCTGAAATATTCACCTCTCGAGTTGGGAAAATCATCTTACCGATGATGGTAATTCTCTGGTTCTTAAGCTCCTATCCTATCGCTCCAGCTCACAGTACCGAGCCTGCGATCACTTATAGCTTTGCTGGTAGTTTAGGGAAATTTCTAGAACATATCTTTGCGCCAATTGGTTTTAATTGGCAAATTTGTTTGGCACTTGTTCCTGGACTTGCAGCTCGTGAAGTAGCAGTTGGGGCTTTAGGGACTGTCTACGCCCTAGCCAGCGAGGGTGGCGAGGTAAATACCTCAGCTCTCGCCCCCTTGTTGCATCATTCATGGGGACTAGCCACGGCTTTGTCTTTACTCGTATGGTATATTTTTGCCCCGCAATGTGTTGCTACATTAGGTGCCGTGAAGCGAGAAACTAACTCGTGGCGTATTCCATCAATTATGCTAACTTATCTGTTTTTATTGGGTTATTTAGCCTCTTTTGTAACTTATCAGCTTACGTTGAATTTCGGGGGGTAATATGTGGGATACCTATATTGCAATAGCTATTGTTGTGGTGGCGGCAGTGTATTTAGTAAAACAATGGACAGGTAACCGTTCCTGTCACGAGTCATCAACCTGCAATAACTGTCAATCCACTAACCACGAGAGTGAGCATCATTGCTCATAACTGGTAGCGGTTTTATCTCTACCAGTGATGAATGATACTCGCCACAATCAAAATATTAGTGAGTACATAAACTAATACAATGGTACTTCTAATTAAGGCGATTTTATCAGCCTCACGATTGTCCCCACCTGATTTTTCACCTAGAGCTTTCGCCCATAATCTCCACATGAATCACCCTTTGAATATTAAAACTTCAAAATAAAAGATAGTTACTATACCGTAACGGAATAGGTTGACAAGGGGGTAAGTTAAACCTGACTATCTTTCCATTCACCCTATTATTAATTGCTTTGTAAGGCTCGGACATATGGAGCTCAGGCTTTGTTCACACTAGAATACTCTCCATTTGACTGCCGGTCAGCCCATAGGCGCCTTTGCTTGCGTACTTTTAATTGAAACAATACGGACTGCTTTTCCACTTGAACTTGATCAAGTTATCAAGGAACCTTGAGTAAGCTTATTGAATCCGCTTTCAAATAGTATTTCACCTAAGATACGCTCGGTATAGCGCTCAACTGTATCCGTTTATTCCGATTTACCCAAAAATCCAAGGATTTTGATTTTAAATTTATTCCTACTTAACGTTATTAATGTGATTCGGTAATATTTTTCCATGGCCATTCTTTCTTTTCGTGACCCTGAGACTGAGACTCTTTACCTGGGTACAAGAGCTGCTCGCTGGGTCAACATAGAACGCGTGGCTCTCAGAAAACTCACCCAACTAGCCATTTCTAGTCGACTTGAGAATTTGCGAGTCCCACCCGGGAATCGATTAGAAACGCTCTCAGGCGATCGACAGGGGCAACCCAGCATCCACATTAACGATATCGTGGCCGGCAAGCGAGCGGTAACCGCCGAGACTGACTTGCTTCTTTGTCGTTACTTTGGTGTGAGCGATGGCTGGTGGCTTTTACTGCAAGCGCATTACGACACTCATATCGCGCGTCGCGAGTTGGGTAAACAGCTGCAGAAAGTTCATCGTTACAAACTCTTATCAGAAACTGTTGCGCTGTGATCAACCAGTTATTTCGAGCTAAGGATTATTGCTTTCCCTTAACTACTTTGAATTCCCTTAGTTTTATTCGGTTGTCACAACACTAGATTGTTGTGCCTCACCCAACTCACTCGACGGTAACACTCTTAGCTAAGTTACGTGGTTTATCAACATCTGTACCACGCTGACACGCGACGTGATAGGCCAATAACTGTAAGGGTACCACATGCATGATTGGACTTAAAATCCCTTCATGATCCGGCATACGAATCACATGAATCCCCTCTTCTGCTTTGAAATGGGAATCATTGTCTGCAATCACGTACAATACTCCGCCACGCGCCTTAACTTCTTGCAAATTCGATTTAAGTTTTTCCAATAAATTGTCGTTAGGAGCAACAGCAATAACAGGCATGCGCTCATCCACTAAAGCCAGAGGACCGTGTTTTAATTCACCGGCGGGATAGGCTTCAGCATGAATGTAAGAAATCTCTTTAAGCTTTAATGATCCTTCCAGGGCAATGGGGTAGTGAATACCTCTACCCAAAAAAAGTACGTGGTCTTTTTGGGCAAAGCGATCAGCCCATAGCGTTAGTTGCGGCTCTAAATTCAAAACATGTTGAATCTTGTTGGGTAAACGTCTTAGTGCATCAAGATACTCATTTTCCTTGTCGCTAGATAAGCGAGATTGGCACTTAGCAATCACCACAGATAAGGAGAATAATGCCACTAATTGAGTCGTAAAGGCTTTGGTTGAGGCAACGCCAATTTCCATTCCTGCACGGGTTAAGAAAGAGAATTGAGACTGTCTAACTAAAGCACTTTCAGGCACATTACAAATGGTTAAAGTATGATGATGACCTAATGCTTTAGCGTGTTTAAGAGCAGCTTGGGTATCCGCCGTTTCACCAGATTGTGAAATAGTTATTACTAAAAAATCAGGCTGCGGAACAGAAATACGATAACGGTATTCACTGGCTACCTCAACAATACAAGGTAAGTGAGTAATCTGTTCAAACCAATAACGTGCCACAAGACCTGCATGATAACTTGTGCCACAGGCAAGTATCATCACCCCTTTGATGTGTGAGAATACTTCATTGGCCCTCTCTCCAAAAAGATCGGGAGTAAAGCCTACCCCCACTATTTTTTCTACGGTATCGGTAATGGCGCGTGGCTGTTCTGCAATCTCCTTTTGCATATAATGCTGATAAGGCCCCAACTCAACGTTATCAGGTGAGAGCTCACTAATGTGCATGACGCGCTCAACTTCACTGCCCTGTCTGTCTGTTATGTGATAACCATTAAGTGTTAATTCAACGACATCCCCTTCTTCAAGATAGAGCATCTTTTGAGTCACGCTGATTAACGCCGATGCATCAGATGCCAAATAATAACCCTCCTCACCAATACCAATTAAAAGAGGGCTACCAAGGCGTGCGGCAATGAGTTGCTCTGGTTGATCTTCCACCATTACAGCAATGGCATAAGCGCCTTGAAGACGAGCGAGTGCCTCTCTAACTGCTAAATTCAACTGATGATGTTGGCGATAAAAGGAATGAATCAGGTGAGCGATAACTTCTGTGTCAGTTTCAGAGGTAAACACATAACCCATTTCCTGCAATTGATGGCGTAATGCTTCGTAATTTTCGATAATACCATTATGAACTACTGCCAAACCATCTAGACTTATATGTGGATGGGCGTTGCGTTCTGAGGGTACTCCATGGGTTGCCCAGCGGGTATGAGCAATACCAATTGATCCAGTAATATGATGCTTAACTACTTCCTCTTCAAGTTGTTTAACGCGACCCGTGCTTCTCACTCGCCCTAATTGCTTGTTATGAATGACCGCTAGACCTGCTGAATCATAACCACGATATTCTAGTTTTTTTAATCCTTCCACTAAAATTGGAACAATATTCTGACGACTGATGGCCCCTACAATACCGCACATGACATGAACCCTACATGAAGAGATAAAAAAGGTATTATCTATCAATTTTATCAAAAAGGGTTATCGTTTACGCTAAATGAAGAGCAGAAATATAGAAAACAACAAACAATACTGTTAAAAAACAGATTTAAAAATCAAAAAGCCTATTTATTAAATAGGCTTTTAGTGACTTGTTATTTGGTTAATTGACTCAATGACGAATTAAATAATCAAAAGCTCCTAACGCTGCAGTAGCACCAGAACCAATACTAATAACAATTTGTTTGTAAGGAGTATTAGTACAATCACCTGCTGCAAAAACACCCGGTACATTAGTTTGGTTATGTCCATCAACAACAATTTCACCAAAACGGGTACGTTCAACATTGTCTGCTAACCAATCCGTATTGGGAACAAGACCAATTTGTATAAATACCCCTTCCAAAGCAATATGTTTTTCAAGACCTGTATCGCGTTCAATGTAACTCATACCGTTAACTTTGGTATCACCGGTAATTTCTTTGGTCTGTACATTTTTTAAAACAGTTACATTCGCTAAACTATGTAAGCGTTTTTGTAATACATCATCCGCTTTTAAGTCCGGCATGAATTCAAGAAGAGTAACGTGCCCAACAATACCTGCTAAGTCGATAGCAGCCTCAACGCCACTGTTACCTCCTCCAACCACTGCGACATGTTTACCTTTAAATAACGGACCATCGCAATGAGGGCAATAGGCAACCCCTTTATTTTTAAATTCAGCCTCGCCTGGGATACCGAGATTCTTCCAACGTGCTCCTGTTGCGATGATGACAGTTTTACTTTTAACCGTCGCCCCACTCTCAAGGTCCACTTCAATTAACTCATTGCGACGAAGGCTTTTGGCACGCTGAAGATTCATAATCTCTACGGGATAGTGTTTAACGTGTTCCTCAAAGTTGGCTACTAATTTTGGTCCTTCAGTGTAAGGAGTACCAATTAGATTTTCGATACCCATGGTATCCATAACTTGGCCACCAAATCGTTCAGCCACTAACCCTGTTTTAATACCTTTGCGGGTTGCATATATTGCAGCGCTCGCTCCTGCCGGACCGCCGCCAATAACCAGCACATCAAACTCTTTACCGTTAATGTCACTGACATCAGCTTGACTACCCATTTTAGCTAAGATTTCTTCAATACTTTGTCTACCGCTGGCAAACATTTCACCATTTAACAATACAGCGGGGACGGCCATAATATTTTGGCTTTCAACTTCTTCTTTGAATACAGCACCATCAACCATGGTGTGTGAAATATTGGGGTTCAATATACTCATTGTATTGAGTGCTTGAACAACGTCAGGACAGTTGTGACAGGATAAACTAATATAAGTCACAAATTGGAAATGTCCTCGAACATCTTTAATTTGATCAACTACCTTGTCATCAATTTTTGGCTTTCTTCCACTTACCTGTAGTAGTGCTAAAACAAAGCTAGTAAATTCATGACCTAAAGGTATGCCAGCAAAAGTGATGCGCTCTCCCACCTGAAAACTAGGTGTTCTAGGTAGTGTCGCCGTCTCAATACGAATGAGTGAAGCCATGCTTGATACCTCTTGCAATAGCTCCACCATTTCGAGTGAGGTGGCATCAGTGCCTGCACTAACCTTGATAACAACCTCACCTTCTAATAATTGGAGGTACTGTTGTAATTGTTCTTTAATGCCTGCTTCTAATGCCATTTTCTTACTCCTTAGATTTTTCCAACTAGATCAAGACTTGGGGTAATGGTTTTTGATCCTTCTTTCCATTTAGCTGGGCATACTTCACCTGGGTGAGCTGCCGTGTATTGTGCTGCTTTGAGTTTTCTCAATGTTTCTGATACGTCACGAGCAATTTCATTGCTGTGAACTTCTGCGGTTTTAACAATCCCTTCAGGATTAATAATGAATGTACCGCGTAAAGCCAAGCCTTCTTCATCAATATGCACATCAAAACCACGGCTTAGAGTATGGGTAGGATCACCAACTAATGGGAATTTTGCTTTACCTACCGCAGGGCTAGTTTCGTGCCATACTTTGTGTGAAAAATGTGTGTCAGTAGTCACGATGTACACTTCTGCACCAAGTTTTTGGAATTCAGCGTAGCTATCAGCAGCGTCTTCTACTTCAGTAGGACAGTTAAAAGTGAATGCAGCAGGCATAAAAATGAATACATTCCATTTGCCTTTAATAGATTCATTGGTTACGTCAATGAATTTACCATTAAGGTAAGCTTGTGTCTTGAACTCTGGTACTGGTTTATTGATGATTGACATATACATCTCCTTAACAACGAGTCATTAATCCAAACTACTCAACCAACTAATTGATAGTGATTGAAGCTGGGCTTTAGGGTTAACCGATTAAGTTTTAGAATTAGTCTAAACTCAAAACTAGTTTAAGCTTTCACTTTCTTTCTGTCAAGAAAAAAAGTCAAATAACACAATATGTTAACTATTTATTACAAGTTTAGAAAAACAGCCAATTCCGCCAGCGCTTTTTGATATACATCACGCTTAAACTCAATAACTGTTTCCAAAGGAATCCAATAGTCATGCCAACGCCAAGCGTCAAACTCCGGTTGTTCACTAGCACGCAACGAAACATCTGAATCTTTACCCGTCAGACGCAATAAAAACCAAATTTGTTTTTGTCCTTTATAATTACCACGACAATCACGTCTTACCCATTGTTCTGGAACGTTGTAGTGTAACCAGTTCTTGGTTCTTCCCAAGATAGCAACATGTTCTGGGCGTAACCCTACTTCCTCACCCAATTCTCTGTACATGGCTTGCTCTGGTGTTTCACCTTGCTTAATCCCACCCTGAGGAAATTGCCAAGAGTGCTCTCTAATACGTTTACCCCAGAAAACCTGATTGTTTGCATTACAAAGGATAATACCCACATTGGGCCGGTAGCCGTCCCGATCGATCATGGTCTTACCCTATATTAATTTATTAAACTAGTTATATTGTTCCACATTACGGAATTCCCATCAATTTATGTGTCTGAAGAGATAGTTGCCACTGTGGGTGAGACAAGCAATAGTTGATTGCCTGGCGTAGGTTATCTGCCTGCTGAGGGCCATCCATTGGTTGTATAAGAAAATGATCAAAGGCCAATTTCTCAAAGCGTTCCGGATCAACATGGTTTTGCGGAAAAACCAACTTCAACTCATGACCAACAGTTTGTTTGAGTATTTCTTGTCCTTTAGGACTGACACAAATCCAATCAATACCAGGTGGAGCAACAATGGTTCCATTTGTCTCAAGGGCAACTAAAAAGCCAATTTCATGCAAGGCATTAATTAATAACTCATCAACTTGTAATAAGGGTTCGCCACCAGTTAATACTACCCAAGCTTGACCAGGACGGCTCTCCCCCCAACAGCGTTGTATGGCTTGAGCCAGTAATTGAGCACTAGCAAAGCGTCCTCCACCCACCCCATCGGTACCGACAAAATCCGTATCACAAAAGTTACAACGCGCAATCTCCCGATCTTCCTCACGGCCAGACCATAAATTACATCCGGTAAAGCGACAAAATACTGCCACCCGCCCCATTTGGCGTCCTTCTCCTTGCAAGGTCAAAAAGATCTCTTTTACGGAATAAGTCATCTTACTCAACCCAAGTTGGTAATTCAGAATAATTGCGTCTTAATCCTTCGCTTGGTGTCTGCCATAAACTCACACGAGCGATTTTAGGTAAAAGTCCTAAGGTCTCTTTTTCTATAGCGTGTAGACAATCCTGAAGCTGGCCCTGACCAAATACATCCTGTAAAGGTTGATGATCTAATTGATTCATTAATGGTGAAAAGACTTTTTTCACATCACCAAAATCCTCTACCCACTGAAACACCTTATCCAGTGATGAGCTTAACCCTACTCTCAGCAAATACGTATGACCGACAATTTGTTGGCTATTAGGTAGACGGGTAGCACTATCAAATGAAAACTCTTTCCAAATATAAAAGTCTCGGCCATTAAATACCGATCCGGTAGACCGTGTTTCAAAAACAGTCACCTCAGTAATAGACAATCCACCCTGAGTAAATTGTTGCCAAATCCAATAAGCGATCATTTCACTGGTTGGATTAGTTAAGCCATTAATCTCGTTTAATACTTGATGGTGAAGTTGATTATGTAATTGTTGCCAATAGGCATAGACTTTTTCATATTGTTGTAGAGCGCAATGAATTAACACTTCAAAGCCATGTCCATGTAATCGGCCACATTTATGATCTTTACCTACTTGAGGAAGGAAATGAGCCGCTTCAAAACGTGAACGAAACCAAGTATTTTGTTGATACCCTGATACAAAAGTAATGCCGTAATGGGGTCCTGACCAAATCTGTAAACGCTTTATGTTCTCATGTCCTAGCTGCTTGATAAACCAAGTCATGAGAGATTCATTATTGGTATCAGTTAACTTATCATTTAAGTGGGTTAAATTAAGAGAAGTACATAATTGTGTTAACTGAGGCGACATACACTCATAACTAACACAATCAACTCTAAAGCTGTGGCCATGAAGTATGGGTTTAGCTCCTTCAGTCAAAGCACTATGACGAGCAGCCTCAAAACCCGCCGAACTTAAATATAATTCTTGCACCATAATATTAAGTTACCTGTTAACAACAGGATCATTCATATTGAGTTCAGCAAACCCTTTTTGACGCAAAATACACGCATCACATTGCCCGCAGGGTTGACCTTGAACTCCAGGATCATAACAACTTGTGGTTAAAGAATAATCCACTCCCAAAGACAGTCCTGTTTCTATAATTTGTTTTTTTGACATAGCAATCAAAGGAGCATGAATGGTGAGTCTAGTGCTCCCCTCCACGCCAGCTCGGGTAGCTAAATTCGCCATATTCTCGTAACTCTTAATGTATTCAGGTCGACAGTCCGGATAGCCACTGTAATCTAAAGCATTAACACCAATAAAAATATCTTGGGCACCCAACACCTCAGCCCAAGCGAGCGCAAAAGACAAGAAGATCGTGTTGCGAGCTGGCACATAAGTGACTGGTATACCTTCACCAATGTCTTCTACTGAACGATGCTTAGGAACAGGCTCATTGCTAGTTAACGCCGACCCGCCAATTTGCCTTAAATCAAACTGAACAATACTGTGTTGAGCCACAGAAAAATGCTGCGCAATGCGTTTAGCCGCCTCTAATTCCACTTTGTGGCGCTGCCCATAATCAAAACTCATGGCGTAAGGCGTATAGCCTTGATGCTTAGCGATAGCTAAAACGGTTGTTGA
Organism: Ferrovum sp. PN-J185; assembly: GCF_001581925.1. Lineage (NCBI taxonomy): Bacteria > Pseudomonadati > Pseudomonadota > Betaproteobacteria > Ferrovales > Ferrovaceae > Ferrovum > Ferrovum sp. PN-J185. The sequence goes on along the minus strand of NZ_LQZA01000001.1, from coordinate 181,550 downwards.
ATCTAAACCACCACTTAATAATATTACTGCAGGTTTTTTCATTTATCTTCTACGCCAATATTTATAGAATAACCATGCCCCTAACATCCCACCTAAATGAGCGAAGTGAGCCACTCCTACTTGGGTACCTGCTATACCTTGAAAAAGCTCTAAACCGCCATAAAGTGTCGCAAAAAGCCACGCCGGCATGGGGATGGGAGGAATAAGTAGCATGACGGTTCGTCTAGGAAAACATAATGCATAAACCAGTAATAAACCAAACACTCCACCTGATGCGCCAATAGTGGGATAGGGTTCACCGCCCATCACTGAATAATAAATTAACTGTGATAATGCTGCGGTAATAATAGAAGCAAAATAAATTTTTAAAAAACGTTTTTCTCCTACCACTCTCTCCACGTCAGAGCCAAACATGTAAAGCCCTAGCATGTTTAAAAAAAGATGATTAACACCACCATGTAAAAATCCGTAGGTAATAATCTGCCAAGGTTCAAAGTGAGGATAACCCACGTAACCTGGTTGTGCCGTGACAGGCCATAATGCCATCCATTCCAAAGGAATTGAGGTGGTAGTGATTGTTTGCAGAAAAAATACAATGACATTAATAAAAATTAATGAGCGCGTCATGGTTGGAACAAAATCAAACATGGCTTTTCTGTTCCTTAATGTACGTATAGTAAATAATCGTTAATGGCTGTTCGTACGCCGACATGTTGCATACGCTCAGTTAATTTATCGGCCTGATTAATTTGATTTTGATCCATACGTTTAATTAACTCAGCTTTACATCGTTGGGCTTGCCCCACCCCCATCAGTACTGCTTTTTTGCATAAGGCAAAAGCAATAGTGTCATTTTTTTGCACACCAAAACCTTGCGCATAGTAAATACCAATATTTGCTGTAGCAAGACCATCACCTTTATCTGCGGCTTTTTCAAACCAAACATAAGCGTCACGATAACTTTGTGTCACGCCTTCTCCCTGAGCATACATCAACGCTAAATTATTTAAGGCATCTAAATTACCAAGTTCTGCGGCACGCTTGTAGTAATTAACTGCTTTAGGGCTATCTGACTTAACGCCAAATCCCTCGCTAAATAAAAAGCCAAGATTATTTAATGCAACAGGATTGTTTTGTTGTGCTGACTTGTTAAACCATAATAGGGCATCACTATACTCATGCTTTTCTCTAAAGTACGAACCTAACCAGTTTTGCGCAACCGCATCCCCAACATCAGCTGCACTTTTAAGTTGTTTTAATGCCTCAAGATCGCCTTTATATGCTTTAAACGCTAAAGACTGAGCTTGCTTATTTTCCATTGACCAAACATTGACTACTAAGAAAAATACCAAACAAAAAAAAGCAATAATTCTATTTGCATTTGGGTTAAACATCAGACCCCCTCCAAGTTTGTCGTTGATGCTATTGATAATTGAGCATATTTCATGATTAGCTATGATAATTCAGCACTTAGCCTTGTTCGACATATAAAAGCCATAGACATTCCATGCGCTCTTAAAACAACTTGCCGCCTAAAATGCAAAACGGGTTAGATTAACTATAACCTAACCCGCTGTAATTGTGGCGCGCCCGGCAGGATTCGAACCCACGACCCCTTGGTTCGTAGCCAAGTACTCTATCCAACTGAGCTACGGGCGCAAAGAACGTAATTCTAACACAGCATTAATAAAGCGTACAGAGGCACCATTTTGTCCTAATAAATATCTTTCATTTCACTAGTACCACAACTTTGATTAATCCACTAAGGAGTCACTTTTACAGCCAACCCTAATCTTTCAATACGTAGCGCCAATTGGTTAAGCCATTCTTCACTCAAACGCCCAATTCTTGGCGCATCTGGCTGATAGGAAGGACGCGCTAGGCTATATAACAATACTCCTTGTAAAGGAATAGATTGTCGAAGGGCGCGTTCTATTACAGATAACCAACTAGCCACCTCTTCCTCCCGTGGAGGAAGGTTGTCCCAACTAACCATACAAGTCTGAATCCATGTGGGGCATAAAGGAGCGACCTGGCCGAGACGGGTGATAATCAGTTCTGGATCAAGGTTAATTTTATTGATTCTTAAAATATCCTCTTTAGTCCCACGGTCACACTTAAACCAAATCTCTCCTAAACCGTGTTGAGCCATGGACTGAAAAGCGCGCTGAGTAGCCACTTGATGACTAAAACTACCATTGGTAATAACCACAATTTTAACTTTGTCAGTTAGCCCATAAAAAGCGAGTACTTCTTGAGCGATTGCTACTGCTTGAGGAAATAATTTGGCTGAAGTGGGTTCGCCATTACCTGAGAAAGCAATATCATTTAAGCGCCTTAAACCAGCATCAACAAAGCGTTCCATGAAGTCCCCATGGACAATTTGTTCAAACATGCTAAATAACTCTTTGCGCAATAAAACCAGATCCGTCAACGGTGCTTTTCCTCGTTTAAGATCAGGTACTTGGCAATACACACAGGCCCAATTACAAGCACTATTGGTATTCAAATTGATGCCAACTGATACCCCAGCCGAACGCCGTGACACCACAGGGTAAACATAAGTCATCCCTGTCACATCACGATTATGGTCTTCAAAAGTCAGGTGTTTCTCAGATTGAGGCATGATAAAGTCTATTTGTTTACTTAAATTACAAGCATTTCTACATTCTGCCACTCTATACCACTTAATCGCAAACCAACAACTAGAGGACTTGACATTATTCGCCAGAAGGTTACACGTAATGTAACTTTACAATGAGCACCACATACAACTTATCTCTGTTTTAAAAATCAAGGGCTGGGATCGCCAAGCATAATAGCCAAAGAGATGAACGTGCATCATGTGGCACAACCTTTTCACTGAATAACTTGACTCCAACTCCTTTGCGCATATATCTTTCACCGCGCTTCTTTAGCAAAATACGTAGTCGCTTTTTTAGGATATCTCGCTCCTCTGCCACTCGTTTTAACACTACCCTCAAGCGTTTGAGTTCTGCTTCTTGTTGATTGTGTGATGTGCGCTAAAGATGAGTTAGGCTGTCACAGTTAACCTACTCCGATAAAGTACTCTTTACTGTCCCCAGATACTTTGCTGTTTCTTCCTTAAATTCCTGAGTATATCGCTTACTACTTCGTCGACAAATGTCTTCAGTGTTTCTGGCAGGGAAATGTTCATAGTGGTCATGATCGAAGTCTATCTAGATTGGCAAAATTTGGCGAGAATTTTCCTTAAACACGTGCTGGTTAAGTCAGAATACGACCAATTCCATGATCCGGGTCAGCGCCGAGAGGGCCGTGTTTAGGTCGCAAGCAAAACCGCCTATCAACAATCTGGTAACACTCGTAGCGGTTTAACCCGCATCCACACCAGACTCTTTAGTTTCACTTCCAGACACTATATCCAGCGCATGGTCACGAGCATCCGCTTCACGGCTTGTGGGGGTGGGCGGCATTGGCCGGTACAGCCCGCTCAGAGTAAAAAATTAGATTTAGTACAGACCACCGTATCCTAATTGCAAACCATCAACAAGATCCACTGAATGATGTAAAATATAGGTTTTGTCTTGGGCATATCTTAATTATGGCATTAATAGTTCAAAAATATGGCGGTACCTCGGTTGCCAACCCTGAAAGAATAAAAAAAGTAGCAGAACGGGTAGCAAAGTTTGTCAAACAGGGCCATCAGATTGTTGTGGTAGTGTCCGCCATGAGCGGCGAAACTGACCGCTTAATAAAACTTGCCAAAGAAATCCAAAGCACACCTGATCCCCGCGAACTAGACGTTATGGTCTCCACAGGTGAGCAAGTTACTATTGGAATGACTGCTATGGCCTTAATGAGTATTGGCATTAAAGCCAAAAGCTATACCGGCACTCAAGTGAGAATATTAACCGACAATGCTCACACTAAAGCGCGTATTCTCGACATTGATGATACGAAGATCCGTGCTGACTTAAATGCAGGTTATGTAGTAGTTGTAGCAGGCTTCCAAGGTGTCACGGAGGATGGCAGCATTACCACACTAGGGCGCGGTGGTTCTGACACTACGGGTGTGGCCTTGGCTGCAGCACTCAAGGCAGATGAATGCCAAATCTATACAGATGTTGATGGTGTCTATACAACTGACCCACGTATCGTGCCTGAGGCACGACGCTTAGAAACAATCACCTTTGAAGAAATGCTGGAAATGGCTAGTTTGGGCTCAAAGGTATTGCAAATACGTTCTGTTGAATTCGCTGGAAAATATAAAGTTAAACTAAGAGTTCTATCAAGCTTTGAAGATAAAAATGATGGCACCTTGATCACTTTTGAGGAAAATAACACCATGGAACAACCCATAATCTCCGGTATCGCTTTTAATCGTGATGAGGCTAAACTTTCTCTACTGGGAGTACCAGACAAACCTGGCATCGCTCACTCTATTTTGTCTCCCGTTGGAGCAGCCAATGTTGATGTGGATATGATCATCCAGAATATTGGTGTGGATGGTTCCACTGATTTTTCTTTTACAGTGCACCGTAATGAGTATCAAAAAACATTAGATTTACTCAACAACTCTATCAAACCACAAACTGGCGCAAGAGAAGTTCGTGGGGATAACAAAATATGTAAGGTATCTTTAGTTGGTGTGGGTATGCGCTCCCACGCGGGAGTGGCGAGTTTAATGTTTAAAACTCTCTCAGAGGAAGGGATCAATATTCAGATGATTTCTACGTCAGAAATCAAAATATCTGTTGTTATTGATGAAAAATACATGGAATTAGCTGTTCGTGCTTTACACAAAGCATTTAATTTAGATAATTCAGCCTCTGCTTAAGTTGTAATTGTCTGGTAGAATATTGTTTCTGTTTTTTTGGAGAGATGGCCGAGTGGTCGAAGGCACTCCCCTGCTAAGGGAGCATGCGGTCAAAAACTGCATCGAGGGTTCGAATCCCTCTCTCTCCGCCAGTATAAAAGCCCCGCATCATGCGGGGCTTTTTACTTTCCAATCCTGACTTATGGCATTAACGGCGATCAAGAAAAACCATCTCAAACTCTTAATCTCAAAGTACTAACTAAGTAATTAGCTCGACGGTTGAATTAATCGCATCATCAAGATCATTGGACGTGCTGGGAAGGCTTTAAACCCATAATATTCATAAAACTGGCGAGCACGGTCTTAAGGGTATGGACAAGTATGCCTCGTACTCCCGCGATACCATAACACAACGCTGCAGCGCATCCTTAAGTAAGGCGGCACCCAGTTTCATACCTCGTGCTAGGGTATCAACTACCAAGCGGGAAAGGACCATTACAGGAATTAGATTAGGCATGTTCTGACGAATTGATCGTCTTGCATCTTGGTGCACAATCGCTCAAGCCCAGGATTAGGTTGCGCAGGACCATTCAACAATGCTGTGAACTACTTGAGTTTTTCTTCGTCAAGGCTAAAAAATACCTGGTCGAACAACACTGGCTGAGCCTTGTTGCCGGCAGCCTCAAGCATAACTTAGTAAGATTCCATTAGGTTATCTTTATTTACGAACTAAGCGACTACGCTTGAAGGCCCTGCATTTGGGCGAAAAACAGTTGATTACGTCCTGCGGTATTGCTTGGTAAAAGCCCACCCGATTGCATATAGTTGCGCAATGTCGGCAAGGACACTTCTAGGTACTCAGTTGCTTCTACTGCAGAAAATGGCTCCTGGTGCGTTTCACCAAACACCTGCTCGTATGTAAAATTATCTTTGGGAAAAGCATTACTAGCAAGCAAAGAAAAAATCGAACTCGTTGGGCTATTCGCAAAAGCATTAAATGTCACTCTCTAAAAACTACCCTCTGTTTTAAAGTAATGGCAAAGAATAATTGACAATTATTTAGTTAGGTACCATAATATTAATAACCTAACAAATATTCATGTTCAATTTATGTTACTACTTAAAGAACTACCTACCGAGCACAGCCTTAGGCAATTTGCCGCGCGCTATCCAAATATCAATATTCCGGCGATTGTAGATTTTGTTGTGTTATTAAGAGCAAGCTCTGATATTTCACAAGCACTTGATAAATTACTGGCTAAACATGGCCTATTACAAGGTCGGTGGTGGATTCTTATTTTATTGTTAAGACAACCCAACCTCACCTCATCCCCTAGTGATTTGGCTGAAAAAGCCGGTGTTACTAAAGCCAGCATTACAGGCTTTATTGATAGCCTACAACGTGAAGGGTATGTGTCTCGAGTAGAGGACGAAATAGATCGTCGTAAATATGTAATTCGCTTAACTGAGGCTGGTTTAAAAAAACTAGATAGCACCGTTCCAGACTACAATGAAAAAATAGAATCGTTGATGAACATCCTAAACCCAGAACAAAGGGAAGAGATGCTGAACTCATTAAAAACCTTAGTGAACCATCTCGAACTATTACGATGAATTTTTTTATAGCTAAAGTTAGGTACCTAACTATTATCTTTTCTTTATTTATACTGGGCTGCGCTTCCAACCAAGGGATCGTACCCTCCACCCAACCTCTCAGTATTAATCAAATTAATGTTGGACACACACTCTCTACACCTGTCACGACCACCTGGCCTCAGCATAATTGGTGGAACATCTATAAGGACCCTCAACTCAATCAATTAATTGCAGAGGCTATTCAAGATAGTCAGATTATCAAAAGTATTAATCACCGATTAGCTCTTGCCCGGGGGGTAACTGAACTCTATCAAAGTCAAAGACAGCCTAACGTTGATATTAATTCAACAGCTATGCGTGAGCACTTCACGGAACTACAATTTATTCCTCCTCCTTGGGGAGGGTATACCTATTGGAATAATAATATCTTTGCATCACTCTCATACAATTTAGATTTATGGGGACAGCGTAAAGATCAATGGCTAGCTTCAGTGGATGAAGCCCAGGCTGTTGAACTAGATGGTCAAGAGATACGCATAGAACTTGAAAACGCGATTATTAAACTCTATATCGAACTTGCAGCCACGTACCAATTAACTGATATTGCGCAACAACAACTCGATGACTCACAAGAACGTATCACCTTGGAAAAACAACGACAGCAAGCAGGAATTAGTACCACCGCTAGCGTTAACTTACACGAGAGCTCTCTGCCACTATTGAGAGCTAAAATCACCACATTAGAACAATATAGCCAATTACTTAAATATGAAATCAGTGCTTTAATGGGCAAAGGCCCAGGGGAATCTCAACGCATACAGCGCCCTCACCTCACTTTAAACTCAGCCATTGGTTTACCTCAAGATCTCCCCCTTCATCTTATTGCTAAAAGACCTGATATTCGTGCTGCACGCTCACGCATTAACTCAATGGAGAAAAAAATTCATGTGGCACAAGCTGCTTTTTATCCTGATGTGAATTTATCTACTTTTTTAGGCTTTGAAGCAATTGGTTTTAATCAACTACTAAGCCATCAAGGATTAATGACTGGTATTGGCCCAGCAGTCTCTCTGCCCATCTTTGATGGCGGCATGAGGCGCGCTAACCTTTCGATAGCAACCACAGAATATGATTTATCCGTAGATCAATATAATAATCGCATCATTGACGCTCTAAAAGAAGTAGCTAACGCGATCACAACTCTTAAGAGTACCATTCAACAACAACAAGATATTGATGAAGCATTGAATAAATCCCATACATCAGTGTTGTATGCTAATGAATCTTATCAAGCCGGATTAACTGATTATCAGTCAGTTTTAACTCACAATGAAACCTATCTCAACACCAAAGAGAGTCTAATTAACATTGAAAAAGAACGACTTGATGCCTATGCAGAACTAATGAGAGCATTAGGCGGTGGCATATGACAAGTCACCTTCAGTCATTGACAATGTCTACTCAATCTTTGTGGGCATGGTGTAAAAAAGAATCCATGATGCTCACGCATATCGGTAAATTATGTCTAGCAGGAATACTGGCTATTTTATTGTCTCTACTATTTGATTTAGAGCAACCTAGAACAGCATTAATTACTGTCGCCATTGTGATGCAAACCCACTCCGGAATGGTATTGAGCAAAAGCTATTACCGACTGTTAGGTACAATTGCTGGGATTGGTATGTCTCTGTTACTGGTTGCTTTATTTGCACAGCAACCTTTTCTTTTTTTAATCAGTATGGCTCTATGGATTGGGCTATGTACCGCAGGATCCATCATACTGCGCGACCATCAATCTTACGCCTTTGTGTTGGCAGGCTACACGCTATGTATCGTGGGGCTTCCCGCCACTCTCAATGCCAACTATAGCTTTGACATTGCCATGAACCGTATTTCAGAAATCATGATTGGATTAGTCTGTGCTACCACTGTGAGTGAACTTATTTTACCAAGACGCATGGGCGAGACGATCGCTCATGCATTACGTCAGCGCTTCATTGATTTTACTTATTTACTTAATACCTCTATCACAGAACAGAACAATAAAGTTGCCGTCATGCAATTGATGAATGATATTTTTAGACTAGAGTCCTATCAAGCCTCTTCAACACTTGAAAGCGATCAATCTCGTTCATTACGCTTAAAACTAACACGATTAAATAGAGAGTTTATGTCTCTTGCGACATCACATCATACATTGATTGAATTATTACGTCGCCTCACAGAGCAACAAGCACACACCACTATCACTATTCTGAACAAGATTTATCAACGCTTAGTACAGAGTATCCATATCAATGGCCAAGCTATTGTCAATGAGAGTCAAGCCCAATTAGCAATTCAACAATTAAATCACTTAGAAAACAATCTAGCTGAATCTACTCACTCAAACCATCAATCACCCTCACTAAACTCACCAGAGTTATCTACTGGTTTAGTGTTAATACGTCGCCTGCTATCTGAAATCAAACTCTATTTAACCACTTACTCAGCATTAAGTAACAACCAACCATCATTTGACCCTCCACCATTAGGCATTCATTTTGAACCGCTTAGCGCTCTATTGGGAGGGATACGTGGTGCATTGGTATTGGTGATTATGGCCAGTGTATGGTTATTAAGTGCCTGGCCATCAGGCATTGAAGCAATCACTATGGCTGTGGTTGCAACCACCTTATTTGCAACGAGCCCTGCCCCCTCAAAAACGGTTAAACAATTTGTTATTGGGGGATTTATTGGTGCTCTATTGGGATACTGGGTTAATTTTAATTTACTCGTTGAAGCCAATGACTTTACTACTCTCATCATCGCTATTTTGCCAGGTATAGTAATAGCTAGCGCATTCACAGCCAAACCAGATAAAGCTGTGATTGGTGCTGGTATGTTTATTATTTATTTAAGCCATTTGGGTTTTAGCAAAACATATCAAGATAATCAGCTGGCTTTTTTTAACGATGTCATCGCTGATTTTATAGGCCTGTTCTGTTCAGCTATCATGTATCAGCTGATGGATTTACAAAGTAATAGTTGGCTACAAAAAAGAACCATTCGTTCCTTACAACAATTGGTGGTAGATGCTTGCCTCACCACACAGACGTTACGTCGTGAAAAATTTGAACTCGCAGCAAGAGAGTTAATTTATCGCTCTGGTAGCACTCATAAAGTGAGCGAAAAAACAGATCAACAGGTTATCACTTGGTTTTTTATTTGTCTGGAAATGGGGTACTTAATTATTAATATCCAGAAAGAAATAATCACTCTCAATAACACGATATTACATAATCTATTCAATTCGATGAGTCAAACACTGGCACAACTTTTTAAGCAATGTGAAGAATCATCCTTTCAAGAATGTATAACAAGTCTTGATAAACTACTTACCTATTTAGATCACGAAGAAGGTTCTAAGTATTACTCTATTAACAGTGAGCTTAGGTTATTAAAAGAAGCCCTTATTGATAATCAACGCTTCTTTGTATTACAAGGGGAATCATCATGATCAATCAGGATATGATTATTTTTGGCGCACAACTCCCCACACTGGTTCCTGTTTTTGTTGTCACCTTAGTCGTCATGTGGCTACTCGATAAACAATTTGTAAACCGAGAGATCTACAATAGAGTATGGCATCCTGCTTTATTTAGAACCTCTCTGTTCATTGTAATTTTTACATTAATGGCACTACTCATCTACTAGTCTATGAAAAACGTTATTCAACAATACAGTAAATATCTAATTACACTTTTTTTTGTGATTTGCGCAGCATTTCTTACTCGAGCTCTATGGGTTCATTATATGGATGCCCCTTGGACTCGTGATGGTCGTGTGCGAGCAGATATTGTGAATATTGCGCCTGATGTCAATGGATTGGTAACACACGTTCATGTTAAAGATAATCAACATGTGAAGCGTGGCGAGCTGTTGTTTGAAATTGATTCTGAGCACTATCACAACACAGTGTTAGAAGCTGAGGCCATTGCCGCAGAAAGAAAAACCGATCTATTACTAAAACAATCACAAGCCAGCCGCCGTCAATTGGTTGATAACAAAGTGGTGTCAGGTGAAGAGAAAGAAATTGCGCAGCTTGCCCTCCACATCGCGCAGTCTCGTTACCAAGCTGCCGTAGCAGAGCTACAGCAAGCGCAACTCAATTTAGAACGAACTCAAGTACGCTCACCCGTAGATGGATGGATTACTAACTTATTACTTCGTCCAGGTGACTTTGCTCATATTGGGAACCCTGCAATGGCCGTCATTGATGAGCATTCATTTTGGGTATACGGGTATTTTGAGGAAAACAAAGTTCATCGTATTGCCTTAGGTGACTCTGCCCTAATCACTTTATTAGGCTCTAACCAACAACTAACAGGGCAAGTTGACAGTATTGCCCATGGTATCGATGATCGTGACAATCCCACTGGATCAAGACTATTAGCAAATGTTAACCCAAGCTTTAATTGGGTAAGATTAGCGCAGCGTATCCCTGTGCGTATTCATCTTGACCCTCCTCCCAATAATATTCATCTTGTTGCAGGGATGACTTGTACCGTGACAATCCGTAAATAAGAAAATACACAAATCATCAAGGAAGACTGCAAGGCTTGGTTGTGTTGTGATAGTATTAAATAATTAGCGCTTATCATCATTGCATTTAACTTATTAAAATCCTTATGGTTCAAAGTACTTCGCCTGTTATAGAAACACCGTTAACTCAACATCCTTTGCGTATCATGTTAAGTAGTGCATTACGTCAGAATACCGTTCTGCATTCTTTAAATGATGAGCAACTGAATGAATTAGAGACGCTACTCGTTATTTCTGAAGTCAAGAAAGAAGACCTTCTCTTAGCTCAAGGTTCCGTTGAAATGGAGCAGTACTTTATTCTTGAGGGGCTACTAAAACGGGTAGTCTCTAACCCAGAGGGTAAAGAAATGATTTTGCGCTTTGCAGGAGAAAAGGATATTGAAACAAGTTACGCAGCATGGCGTCTTGACACCCCTGCACCTTACAGCATCCGTGCTGTGACCAAAGTTCGTGTCGCTAAATGTCCACTTCCTCAATGGGCACAATTCATGAATAAGTACCCTGAACTAAAACATGATTTTGAGTATGAGGTGATGCGTCTCATGAGTGAGATTATGGCCCACACCATCACGCTTCATCTACTGGACGCCACAGGTAGAATGAAGCGTTTTCAGAGAAAGCATCCTGAGCTCTCCAACCTTATTCCTAAAAAAGATTTGGCGTTACACTTAAACATTTCTCCAGAAACCTTAAGTCGTCTACTGCACCAAGACTAGTACTACTTATTTTTTAGCGTGGCTGTTGGGTTCAATTTGGCAATGCGCCCACTTTCTGTACCCGCAGCCTCATCAATAATGGCATTAATTAAAGTAGGCCGTTTAGATTGAATAGCCTGTTTCATGGCCTGCATTAATTGCTCTGGTGTAGTGACATAATACCCCGCGCCGCCAAAGGCCTCCATCAACTTTTCATAGCGAGCATCTTTGACAAAAACAGTAGGGGCCACATCCTCTCCGCCACTCTGATTCACGTCAGTTCCTCGATACACGCCATTATTATTGAGTACCACAACGCATACTGGTAGGTGATAACGACAAATAGTCTCAATCTCCATACCACTAAAACCAAACGCACTGTCTCCCTCTACGGCGATCACTTGCTGGCCTGTTTCTATGGCTGCTGCCACAGAAAAACCCATTCCCACTCCCATCACACCCCATGTCCCCACATCCAATCTTTTTCTCGGTTGGTACATGTTGACAATGGATCGAGTGAAATCTAAGGCATTGGCTCCTTCGTTGACTAATATTGCCTCAGGGTTATCTTGAATCACATCACGAACCACTCTTAATGCACTATGAAAACTCATCGGTGAAGGATTGTTAGCAAGAGCCTCTGCCATTTTCTGGCTATTTTTATTTTTCTTATCTTGTATTGCTTTCAACCAAGCAAGAGACGGTTTGGGCCAGGAGGCGTCAATAAACTTTTGTAATCCATTGACACAGGAATGAATATCGCCAACCAATGGCGCATTAATGGCAACATTACTGTCCATTTCTGTGGCCGCAATATCTATTTGAATAAATTGTTGTCCTCCCCATTGCTTGGCTGAACTCCCCCCCCAGGTTTTTCCTTTGCCATGTGCCAACAGCCAATTCAAACGCGCCCCTATTAGCAGCACCACATCGGCTTGTGGTAATACATAAGAGCGCGCTGCTTGAGCTGATTGCGGATGATCATCAGGTAACAACCCCTTTGCCATTGACATGGGCAAATAGGGAATACCTGTACTCTCAATCAATTGTTTTATGGCTTGATCACAGCGCGCATAAGCTGCTCCCTTACCTAAAATAATGAGTGGTTTTTGTGCCGTTTTTAATAATTCAATAGCACGCTCTAACGCCTCTTGATCAGGATGCTGCTTGGGTGCTGGATCCACCACCTTAACCAAAGAGCGTTGCCCCCATGCTTTATCGATGGTTTGCACAAATAACTTACCTGGCAAATCCAAATACACACCACCAGGGCGACCAGATACTGCCGCTCTAATGGCTCGCGCGATACCAATACCAATGTCCTCGACATGTAAGACCCGAAAAGCAGCTTTGCATAATGGTTTGGCAATAGCCAATTGATCCATCTCTTCATAATCCCCCTGCTGTAAATCCACCACCTCACGCTCAGAGGATCCTGAGATTAGAATCATTGGAAAACAGTTAGTAGTAGCATTAGCAAGTGCCGTTAAACCGTTCAAAAAACCGGGAGCAGAAACAGTCAAACAGACTCCCGGCTTTGCATTAAGATAGCCTGCTATCGCTGCTGCATTCCCTGCGTGTTGTTCGTGACGAAATGAAATAACGCGCATACCTTGCCCTTGAGCAAGACGCGCGAGATCAGTGATTGGAATCCCTGGCACTCCATAAATCGTATGAATATCGTTGAGTTGTAAGGCTTTAATAACCAGATGAAAGCCATCAATGAGTTCTTCTTCTGTGGCTTCATGAGATCCATTAATATTGCTTACGCTAGCAGCTTGAGCATTAGACATGATGGCTTTCTCTCTGACAATAAACACTAAAATAATGATTCATGATTAGTATTATTGATTGAGAGATGATTGCCATTGATTAAAGTCAATTTTTTACAGCTATCAAATAGAGCAATTGATTTTGATCAAGAATTCAATAAAGTACCTAAAGTAATTTGATAACTTTGCACAAATTCGCTTGCATTCATTTTTTTAGCGTCTTGATGTTTTAACTTAAACACTTCAATTTGCCCTCCTTGTGCAGTAACGCTAAAACTCTCCTCAGTAATTTGACTCACCTCACCAATTTTTCCTTGTACTTGACCAAAGGTCCTAAAAACATGTTTTTTTACATCAAATAATTGAATTTTTTTACCAGATAATGTTGTCCAGGCTCCTGGTGCAGGATTACAGCCGCGTATCAAGTTATAAATATCATTTACATGATTATGCCAGTTGATACGCGCCTCTTCACTACGACACCATCCTTCATAACTGGCTTGGTTTTCATCTTGCACCACTTCACGATGCAGGCCTTTTACAACAAGATCTGCTGCATCAAGCATCGCTTGTACACCCAGAGGAAAAAGATGATTGAAATACACTGAACCCAATGTATCATCCTCTTGAATAGCAACGCGTTGTTGTAAGATGATAGGCCCTTCATCTAAACCATCGGTTGGCCTAAAAATGGTTAGTCCCGTTTCTTTTTCTCCACGAATAATGGGCCAATTAATTGAGCTCGGCCCTCGATACTTAGGTAATAAAGAGGGATGATATTGAATCGTACCGTATCGTGGTATGTTAACAAAATCCTGAGGAGCAAATTGTAGAACGTAGGCCATAATACCAATGTCTGGTCGTAATTGACGCATCGCTTCATGCGCCTCAGGGCTTTTTAGAGAAGAGAACTGATAGGTTGTTATCTGTTTTTCTTGTGCGGCAACTCTCAGGGGGTCGGCTTTTGCACCGTCTTTTTCAGGGGCACAAAATACTGCCAATACGTCATCACCACGAGCTAAAAAAGCATCTAGTACCGCTTTACCAAAGTCTTGCTGACCGATGATAACAAGCCTCATAAAGGTCTCCTCACTGTGATTATGATTATTTAAAAAACAGATTAAAGTGAGGGAGACCTGTCGTCATTGACACATATCAATTAACGATAATTAACTTAATTAAGTTATTCTTTTTCTTGATTGGCATCATGAATAAAGCGGGTACGAATTGGCGATAAAATAAATCGTGCTGACAACCCTGCCAAGATAGAGATGATTGCGGATAACATAAATACGCGATGCCAATTGCCACCTGCGGATAACACTGAGGCGATGGGAACAATGAGAGAGGCCGTGCCTTTAGCCGTGTAGAGTGTGCCCGCATTTGCAGCAGCGTGTTTAATACCAAAGGTATCAGCACAGGTTGCTGGAAAAATAGAAAAAATCTCCCCCCAAAATAAAAACACCATGGGAGCAAACACCATAAACCACACAGGATCATGTCCAAATTGCATTAAGCCCAGTAAAGCCAATCCTTCACCGACAAACACTAACATCATGGTGTTTTCTCGACCAATACGGTCTGATATGAACCCACATAGTGGTCTGGTAAAACCATTACATAAGTTATCAATAGCTAAGGTCATGGTTAACAAGGGCAAGGTATTACCAAGCCAGGTCGTAACAGGTAATTTAGCAATACCATAATCCTTCGCGATCGGTCCAATTTGTGCTGTGGCCATTAATCCACCAGCAGCGACTGCCACAAACAAAATATAAATCACCCAAAAAACAGGGGTTTTAATCATTTGGGCAGAAGTAAAATCTTTTTTAACTGATACGATACGAGTTGGGATAATAATGCCTTGCGGTGCATGTGGGCGAATCATGAACAAAGACAAGATAAAAATAATAACGCCTTGTGCTACCCCAAAAAACTGAAAGGTATATTCATAACCCGCGGTTTGTATCATATTCGCAATAGGAATAACGGTGAGCGCAGCCCCAGCGCCAAAGCCTGCAGCAGTTAATCCTGCTGCAAGACCTCTCTTATCGGGAAACCATTTCAATGCATTACCCACTGCCGTACCATACACACACCCTGCTCCTACACCAGAGACCACTGCTGCGATGTATAGCATAGTTAAATTATCAGCATGGGCATTCATCACCCAGCCAAGAGCTGCAAGAATAGCGCCCAAGGCAATGACAGGGCGTGGGCCAAAGCGATCCACAAGCCAACCCTCAACAGGTACTAACCAGGTTTCTACCAAAACGAAAATAGAAAACGAAATCTGAATAGCAGCTTTACCCCAATGGTATTTAGTATTAATGGGATTAACAAACAAAGTCCAACCATATTGCAAATTGGCAATCATGGCCATACAAATAATGCCAAAAAATAACTGCATCCAACGATTATAAAACGCACTCTCTCCAGTGTTACTGGCAACAGACTGGTAATTCGTCATACCCCAATTTCTCCTCTAAGACGTTCTTATAGTTATTATTAGGTGTAGATCGTTAATAGAATGATTATTGCTTTTATTTAAAATAGCATGACTTTTTACAAAAAAGAAATCCTTAATCTAGATCAAGGATAAAGAGAGGAAAATAATTGATAAGAACGAAAAGAGAAAAAGACCGAGGACAAAAGAGGGAGAAGGGATCCCCGGCCTTGTTAAAACATTAACCGTGATAGGCGCCTAATTCCTCATCCATGAAAGTCAAAGCACGTTTCATGATGGGTTTTAATTCACCATCACCATTGGCTTTTATATAATCAAAAAATGATTTTTGCATGCGCTTTTCCCAAAAACGCTTAAGATGACTTGCTGCGTCACGAGCGGCTTGCTCCTGATCTGGCATTGCTGAAAAAAAATCGCCAATGGCATTGGCCATCTTAATCAAATGTTGTGGATTCATCATGACTACTTCACTCCTTATTGCTCTATCACACGCTCAGGGTGTGTGTATATAACTTGTGATTGACTACGGGTAAAACCCATTAACGTTAATTTGTATTCATCAGCCATACGAATCGCTAGCGCGGTAGGCCCTGATACAGCAACCAAAATCCCCACCCCCATCTGAATGGTTTTTTGAACCATTTCATAACTGGCACGACTGGTAACAAGTACAGCCCCATTCTCAAAATCGTAAGCATGTGAAGCCATGGCACCGTAAAGCTTATCTAGTGCATTATGACGACCCACGTCTTCTCGAGCTAACATGATTTGACCACGCGCGTTCACCCAAAATGCCGCGTGAGTTGCACCGGTAATCTGTTGTAAGGCTGAAAATGTTTCATCTCCTCAAGAGCTCTGTGTAAATGCTCAAGAGATAAAGTAAAACCACTCTTCACTTCAGACATGGGTTTAAATACTTGGGCAATGCGCTCCGTGCCACATAAACCACAACCCGTTCTACCGGCTAAGTTTTGGCGACGCCCATCAAGAATAGCAAAACGCTTTTCATCAATAGTTACTGCTACACGAATACCAGCATCAAGCTCTTCAATAACAATTGATTTTATTTGGTCAGCACTTTTAACTATACCTTCTGTAAGAGAAAACCCCACCGCAAAATCCTCAAGATCCTGCGGTGTTGCAAGCATCACCACAAAAGGCACACCATTGTATTCAATACCAATGGGTGTCTCTTGAGCTACGGTATCATCGGTTTTATCAACCGATGTACCACGCAAGCGTATTACTTCTACCGGTTCGGTAGTATGCGTTTGCTCAAGAAGTGGTGACAGGTTATCCATTACTTAACGCCCACTAAACTGTCTGCAATTTTACGTTCACGCAATAAACGTAGTTGATTATCGTTAAACTCTTTGTACTGTTGCTGCCATTCTGAAGGCTGTTTTACCTTCATCACTTGCACGGCGGTCACTTTATACTCTGGACAGTTAGTTGCCCAGTCAGAGTTATCGGTTGTAATCACATTAGCCCCTGATTCAGGGAAGTGGAATGTGGTATATATAACACCAGGTTGCATTCTTTCCGATACAAGAGCGCGCAGTACAGTCTCACCTGAGCGTGAGGCAATACCTACCCAATCACCTGAACTAATACCAC
This sequence comes from Ferrovum sp. PN-J185, assembly GCF_001581925.1. Classification (NCBI taxonomy): domain Bacteria; kingdom Pseudomonadati; phylum Pseudomonadota; class Betaproteobacteria; order Ferrovales; family Ferrovaceae; genus Ferrovum; species Ferrovum sp. PN-J185. The sequence continues at coordinate 164,021 of NZ_LQZA01000001.1, read as the reverse complement.
GTTCTTTCGCATCATCTGGATGAATCTCTAAGCGGTCTTCATCATGGAAATGAACGTTTTCGGTACGTCTTGTTTGAGCGCCAACATTGTACTGAGACAAGATACGGCCCGTGGTTAAAATCAAGGGGAAACGTTTAGTAACACGCTCCTCAGTTGGTACATACTGACTAATAATGAAACGACCCTTGCCACGCACAAAGTGATCAACGTGCATAAGCGGTGTACCTTCAGGATGCTCATCATTGCAAGGCCACTGTAGACTACCAAGCTTATCTAATTTCTCGTAATTCACACCGGCAAAGGTAGGGGTTAAACGAGCAATCTCAGCCATGATTTCACCAGGATGACTGTAATTCATTTCGTAGCCCAACGCTTTGGCAAGGGCAACAGTTACTTGCCAGTCAGCCATACCTGCTTTGGGTTCCATCACTTGACGTACGCGAGAAATACGACGCTCAGCGTTAGTGAAAGTACCATCTTTTTCTAAGAAGCTTGAACCAGGTAAGAACACATGGGCGTATTTGGCTGTTTCGTTCAAGAAAATATCCTGAACTACCACACATTCCATGGCTTCTAAGGCGGCTGTAACATGCTGGGTATCAGGATCTGATTGAACAATATCCTCACCTTGGCAATATAGTCCTTTGAAAGACCCCTCAAGAGCTGCATCAAACATATTAGGAATACGTAAACCAGGATCTCCTCTTAAGGAAACACCCCAGTCTTGTTCAAATAGACCACGTGTTTTACTATCAGAAACGTGACGATAACCTGGGAACTCGTGTGGGAATGAACCCATGTCGCAAGAGCCTTGAACATTGTTTTGACCGCGAAGTGGGTTAACACCTACTCCTTCACGACCAATATTACCTGTGGCCATAGCAAGGTTGGCAATACCAATCACAGCGGTTGAACCTTGAGCGTGCTCTGTGACACCAAGACCGTAATAAATGGCAGCGTTACCGCCAGTTGCGTAGAGTCTTGCAGCCTCACGTACTAATTGAGCCGGTACACCAGTTGTGAGTTCTAACGCTTCAGGACTGTTTTCTTCTTTAGTAACCCAATCACGCCATAAATTAAATGACTCTAAATCACAGCGCTCATTAACAAAGTCTTCTTTAACTAGTCCTTCGGTTACAATCACATGAGCAAGGGCAGAAACCATAGCCACGTTAGTACCAGGTCTTAGTTGCAAATGATAGTCAGCTTTAATGTGAGCGGTACTGACCAACTCAATAGCGCGTGGATCAATAACAATAAGTTTTGCGCCTTCACGTAAGCGTTTTTTCATACGTGAACCAAATACAGGATGAGCATCAGTTGGGTTAGCACCCATTACTAATACAACGTCTGACTGTTCAATGGATTTAAAGGTTTGTGTACCAGCAGAGGTACCATAAGTTTGTCCTAAACCAAAACCCGTTGGCGAGTGACATACCCTAGCGCAGGTATCAACGTTGTTATTGTGAAATACTGCTCTTACTAATTTCTGGACTAAATAGGTTTCTTCATTGGTACAACGTGATGAGGTAATACCACCAATTGAATCAACACCGTATTTGTCTTGAATGCCACGTAATTTTTTAGCAGCAAAATTAATTGCCTCATCGAAGCTCACTTCTTGCCATGGATCAGTAATATTTTCACGAACCATAGGTTTTAACATACGATCTTTGTGAGTTGCATAACCCCAGGCAAAACGACCCTTGATACAAGCGTGACCCTCATTGGCTTTACCCTCTTTCCAAGGAGTCATACGTACAACTTCTGATCCTTTCATATCAGCTTTAAAGCCACACCCAACGCCACAGTAAGCGCAGGTGGTAATTACGCTATGTTCTGGCTGACCTTGAGCAACAATGCTTTTCTCTACCAATGTAGCTGTTGGGCAGGCATCAACACAGGCGCCACAGGATACACATTCTGAATCCATAAATGATTGGCTTTCACCTGGAGACACGCGTGAGTTAAATCCTCTACCAGAGATGGTTAGAGCAAAGGTACCTTGAGTTTCCTCACACGCACGTACGCAACGATTACAGACGATACATTTTGAAGGATCGTATTGGAAATAAGGATTCGATGTATCTTTGTCGGAATGAATATGGTTTTTACCTTCATAGCCATAGCGAACTTCACGTAATCCCACTGCACCAGACATATCCTGTAGTTCGCAATCTCCATTGCTGGCACAGGTTAAACAATCAAGAGGGTGATCCGAAATATAAAGCTCCATCACACCACGACGCAAATCAGCAAGCTTAGGTGACTGAGTACGTACTACCATGCCACTTTCCGCTGGAGTAGTACAAGAGGCGGGGAAGCCACGACGCCCTTCAATCTCAACCAAACACAAACGACAGGAACCAAAGGGTTCAAGACTGTCTGTGGCACATAGCTTAGGAATTTGCGTACCTAACTCAACAGCAGCACGCATAATCGATGTGCCTTTCGCTACGGTGACCGGAAACCCATCAATAGTCAAAGTAACTTGTTCTGTAGAACTTACCTCTGGGGTGCCATAATCAATATCATGTACTGAAACTGTATCCATCATTCCTCCAACTTAAGCTGCGTGCTGTTCGGTTTTGGTTATATTAAAATCCTCTGGGAAATGATCCAGAGCAGACAATACTGGGTAGGGAGTCATCCCACCCATGGCACAGAGCGAACCATTGAGCATGGTGTCGCATAAATCTCTTAATAAGGCAGTTTGCGCCACGGCCTGTTGTGGTTGTGACTGAATTTTAGCAATCACTTCAACACCACGCGTAGAACCAATACGGCAAGGTGTGCATTTACCACATGACTCTAAGGCACAGAACTCCATGGCATATTTTGCTTGCTCAGCCATATCAACCGTGTCGTCAAAGACAACAACGCCACCGTGACCTAATACTGCTCCTTTTTGTGCAAGCGCTTCATAATCCATGGGAATATCTAATTTATCTGCCGGAATATAAGCACCTAAAGGACCACCGATTTGTACTGCCTTAATGGGACGTTGGGTAAATGTACCGCCACCATATACTTCAATTAATTCTCTAGCAGTCACTCCAAAGGCTTTTTCCACTAAACCGCCACGAGCGATATTGCCTGCCAATTGGAAAGGCAATGTACCGCGTGAGCGTCCCATACCAAAATCAGCATAAGCCTTCGCCCCTTGGGCTAATACATAAGGTACCGCAGCCATAGTCAATACGTTATTGATAACGGTTGGACGACCAAACAACCCTTCAAGCGCTGGAAGTGGTGGTTTTGCGCGCACAATACCGCGTTTACCTTCCAAACTCTCCAACAGTGCGGTTTCTTCACCACACACGTATGAACCGGCTGCTTTACGAATTTCAATATCAAAGGTAAAAGATGAACCTAAGATGTTATGACCTAAATAGTTAGCCTCACGAGAAAGACGAACTGCTTCATTCATGGTATCAACAGCATGGGGGTACTCTGAACGAATGTATACATAACCCTTCGTTGCTCCTACAGCGATACCTGCAATAATCATCCCCTCAATCAACATATAGGGATCATCTTCCATAACCATACGATCGGCGAAGGTACCTGAATCACCCTCATCAGCATTAATAACGATGTATTTTTGATCTGCCTGAGCTTGCATGACAGTACGCCATTTAATCCCCGCAGGAAAACCAGCGCCACCGCGGCCACGTAAACCTGAATCTAATACCTCTTGAACAATATCAGCTGGTTGTAGTGAGATCGCTTTTTTCAAGCCTTGCCAGCCATCGTGCTTTTCATAGTCTTGGAGTGATAATGGTTCAGTGATACCAATACGTGCAAAGGTAAGTCTTTCTTGGTTTTTGAGGTATTCAATTTCCTCGGTCACACCTTGATAAAGCTCATGTGTTCCAGCGTTTAAAAAGTCAGCAGCAAATAAATCAGCCACCTGCTCAACGCTCACTGGACCATAAGCATGGCGTATACCATCAACTTCTACCTCTACCAAAGGCTCCAACCAAAATAGGCCTCTTGACCCATTACGCTTAATATTAATTTCAACACCAGCCTCTTTGGCAAGACGAGCAATTTCTTGCGCTACTTCTTCTGCTCCTGCAGCCAATGCAGCTGAATCACAGGGAATAAAAACGGTATGTTTCATGCGTTCTCCTTAGCGTCTTTTATCCACTTTTGTAGCTTCTCACTGGTAACGTGAGCTTTGAGTTGACCATTAATTTCAATAGCAGGCCCTGTGGCACATAAACCCAAACAATAAGCGTGCTCAATGTGCCAATCATGATCACCAGCTAACATGGCTGTAGCGTCTTTAGTTAAAGAACGACAGCCTCTAGCTTGGCAGGCTTCAGCCTGACATATGGCAACAGTATGCTTAGCAGGAGCAGTTTGTTTGAAATGATGGTAATAAGTAATAACACCATGAATCTCAGCGCGCGATAAGTTAAGAATGGGTGAGAGTTCTGATGCTGTTTGATTTGGAATGAATCCTATTGTGTCCTGAATATGATGCAGGATAGGTAGTAATGCGCCCGGCACATCGCGGTAGCGTTCTGCCGCTTGGCGTATAACAGATTCATGATGAAACTCAACTGTATCCAAGGATTCCTCCTTTAATAATTTGTTAGTTGTTGCACTTAATTGCAAATAGTTCTTGACACTCTGTGCAACAATCCCGTAATGTTTTCCTAGGTTATCCCCATTAACACAAGAAGTCAATCGAATTAAAAGAAAAACTTATAGCGACTATAATTGCAATTTATTTCACTTAAATAAGAGACTAATTACTCTAAGGGGAGTATCACTTTGAAAATCAATATCCTGCCTGAGTTCCATTTATTTGATCCTACCGAGGGAGAAAATTTCCCTCTATCAAGAACTCTCAAATTATTAAGAGCCATTGAAGAGCAACATAATATGAAAGAGGCGAGCCAATTAATCGGTTTATCTTATCGTCATGCTTGGAATCTCATTGAGCAAGCCCAAGCAATTTTTGGCGGCGCCATCCTTGAAAGCGTACCAGGACGCGGGTCAAGATTAACTGAGCTGGGTAAAAAACTGGTATGGGCAGATAAACTCACCGAAGCGAGGCTCGGTCCTCTCTTAGAGAGTATCAGCTCAGAAATCAGTGAAGACATTGAGGCCCTAACACGTCGTACAAGACGGGTATTACGTTTATTTGCAAGTCACGGCTTCGCTGTAGCCCTGCTCAATGAATTTCTCAATCAACGCCATATTGAACTGGATTTTAATTATCGTGGCAGCAAAGAATCTATTGATGCATTTAACCGCCAAATTTGTGACATTGCAGGTTTTCACGTCCCATTAGGTGAACTTGAGCAACCTTATCTTAAGCTCATTAACGCTAATTTTCCTGAAGATATACGTTTTATTGAGTTAGCCAAACGTCATCAAGGCCTTATTGTTGCTAAAAACAACCCTAAGAATATTCATACTATTAATGATCTTGTTAGACCAGATATTATGTTTGTTAACCGCCAACCAAGTGCGGGAACGAGAGTTATTCTTGATATGTTGTTAAAAAAACACAATCTATCTATCAACGCCATCAGGGGGTATGGCAACACCGAGTATACCCATGCCGCCATTGGTGCTTACATTGCAAGCGGGAAAGCAGATGTTGGCTTAGGTGTGGAGACGGCAGCCAAGCTCTTTGATCTTGATTTTATTCCCTTGTTTACTGAACGTTATTTTTACGTATGTAATGAATCGCTATTAAATGACAACCGTTTTATTCCCATCTTATCTATTTTGCATGATGCGGAGTTTCTCAAAGCCATGGATCAGTTAAACGGTTACAGCGCTAAAGACACAGGACGCATTACGAATTTTCACGATACATTCACCTATGACAACCATTAAATATGACATCACTCAGTCTTTGGATCGTATTAGCAAGGAAGACTGGCAAACTATTACAGAGAATAATCCCACTCTTAATTATGATTTTCTGAAAGCCATGCACGACAGCGGCAGCGTGCACGCTAAGACAGGTTGGGGCATGTTATATTTAACCGCTTGGGATAATCAGCATTGCGTGGGAGCTATCCCCTGTTACTTAAAGGGACACTCTTATGGCGAATATGTATTTGATTGGGCGTGGGCTGAGGCTTACGAACAACTAGGTCAACCCTACTATCCTAAATTATTAGTAGCCATCCCCTTCACGCCTGTTATGGGTCCTCGCATTCTATCTCAAGATGAGAGCATTCGTGAACAACTGGTGGTTCGTTTACTTGAACTCGAAGAAGACTCTCAGCTCTCATCCATCCATTGCCTATTCCCCAACGAAAGAGATGGCGAACTACTGTCTCGATCAGGTTTTCTTGCGCGAGAGGGAGTGCAATTTCATTGGCAGAACAATAATTATGAAAGCTTTGATGAGTTTCTAGGATCAATGAATCATGACAAACGAAAAAAAATTAAACAAGAAAGAAAGAAAATTCAAGATCAAGGTATTACTTTTTCTTGGTTAACAGGTTCTAACATTACTAGCGAGCACTGGTACTTTTTTGAACAGTGTTATCAAAACACCTATCAACAACATGGTTCTACCCCCTATTTAAACCACCGTTTTTTCGAGCATTTTTTAGCAACTGGGCTCATTCATTGTTGCTTAATCGTGGCGTATCACAACAACCAAATGATTGCCTGCGCACTGAATTTATTTAATCAAGAACGGGCTTATGGGCGCTATTGGGGTGCTGTGACATATATCCCTGGTCTACACTTTGAAACCTGCTATTACCAAAGCATTGCCTTTTGTATTCAACAAAAAATAGCCGTTTTTGAGGGTGGGGCACAAGGCGAACACAAGCTAGCGCGTGGCCTGTCTCCCATAAGAACACGCTCTTTTCATCATTTACGAGACCAACGCTTTGCACAAGCCGTGGAAGATTTTCTCCAACGGGAGGGGCGTCATATTGAACATTACCACTCCGAACTCAATGAACACGCCCCGTTTAAAAAAGTAAATGATTAAGTTGCACGTTGCCCGAATAAGATTTTCTTGGCCTCTTCAGTGACTGTAGGTGTTGTATTAACTTCCTTTGCTCTGTCATAGGCTTTAATCGTTGCAGGGCGTTGTGCGATGCTTTCAAACCATCTTTTTAAATGAGGGAACTCGTTAATGTCTTGCTGTTGTCTCTCATAGGGCACAATCCAAGGATAAATGGCCATATCGGCAATTGAGTAGTCATTACCGGCCACAAATTGGCGATCTGCCAAACGTTTATTCAATACCCCATAAAGACGATTGGTCTCGTTGATGTAGCGTGTCATCGCATAGGGTATTTTCTCAGGAGCATATTGAACAAAATGATGATTCTGTCCAGCCATAGGGCCTAACCCTGCCATCTGCCAAAATAACCATTGCAATACTTCGGTTCGCTGACGTATTTCTTTTGAAAGGAAATAACCTGTTTTTTCTGCGAGATAGAGAAGGATTGCACCGGACTCAAAAATAGAAATGGCTTGCCCTCCCCCTTGTGGATCATGGTCTACTAATGCGGGGATGCGATTGTTGGGGGCGATTTTCAAGAAATCAGGTTGAAATTGATCACCTATACTTATGTTAATTGGAATTAAACGATAATTTAACCCTGTTTCTTCCAAAAATAGGGTGACTTTATGTCCATTCGGCGTAGTCCAATAATAAAGATCGTAACTCATTCATTCCTCAACATTTTTATTTAAAAAAGAGATGCTGTAGCTATTCTATCAAATACTCAATACAAAATTATTCTTGAGTCAGTCTAAAAACTCGGGTAGTCTGTTCAGTTAATTTAACCTTGGAGCACAAAATGAATCATTTTGGACTGGCCCAAGAGGCTCTAGATCAATTATTCGTTAAGGCACGAACAGCACATGCTTTCAAGAGAGAACCTGTACCAGAGGGTATTCTTGAAAAATTGGTTAACTTAACTCAATGGGCACCTACCGCCTTCAATTCTTGCCCGGCACGTTATGTGTTTTTAACAACAGACGAGGCGCGCTCAAAACTCATACCGGCTCTGTCACCGGGTAACGTTGCTCAAGTGCAATCAGCCCCTGTAACCGTGATATTGGCTTATGACACTCACTTTTTTGAGCATTTGCCTGAATTATTTCCAGCTTATGATGCCAAATCACTATATGACAAGAACACTATTCTTGCCGACCAAGTTGCTTTCCGTAATAGCAGTCTGCAAGGAGCCTATTTTATGCTTGCAGCCAGGGCTCTAGGTTTAGACGTTGGCCCCATGTCAGGATTTAATGCTGACGTTGTTAATGGCACTTTTTTCCCGGACGGCCGTCTTAAAGCTAACTTTTTAATAAATTTGGGTATTGCTGATCATTCAGCAACCCATCCACGTGGCCCAAGGCTCTCATTTAGCCAAGTGTCACAAATTTTGTAATCGCTGTTTGTTAAAAAACTTGTAAAAAATTTAGGAGGTAGAAGATGAATTGGAGCGCCCTAGATAGAGCAAGGACTATCGCAGGTCCAAAATTTAATCGTTGGCTGGTGCCCCCGGCTGCTTTAGCCATTCACCTCTGTATTGGCATGTCTTATGGTTTCTCCGTATTTTGGAAACCAATGGTCAATCTATTGCCCAATGCAGATGCACTAGCATGTAAAAACTTAAGTACGTGGGATATGTTATTTACCACAACCTGTAACTGGACCATCCCTATGGTCACACCCATTTTTGAGTTATTTATTGCAGTATTGGGTATTGCTGCTTTTATTTGGGGTGGCTGGTTAGAACATGCAGGCCCACGTAAGGCTGGTTTTATTGCTGCTATAACCTGGGGTGGTGGTCTTGTATTAGGCGGAATTGGTGTCATTTACCATCAACTATGGCTACTGTGGTTAAGCGGTATTGTCGGTGGCGTTGGCCAAGGTTTAGGCTATATCAGCCCTGTATCTACCTTGATCAAATGGTTCCCTGACCGTCGCGGCTTGGCTACCGGTTTTGCTATTATGGGCTACGGTGGTGGAGCCATGGTTGGCGCACCCTTAGCTGTGGCTTTAATGAAACATTATGGCGCAACACCTGGCATTAACAGCGTAGGAGTGACGTTAATCACCATGGGTGCTCTTTACTTTGTGGTTATGTCATTAGGTGCTTTTGGTTTTAGAATTGCCCCAACCGGCTGGAAGCCTCTTGGCTGGACACCAAAAGATGACGGTGGTAAAAAATACATGATTACCCAAAACCATGTTCACTTAGATAAAGCATGGAAAACCCCACAATTTTGGTTAGTATGGGGTGTATTATGCTTAAATGTGACCGCAGGTATTGGTGTTATTGCTATGGCAAGCCCAATGTTGCAAGATGTGTTTGGTCCCCATTTATTAGGATTAGATATTTCTTTTGACGCGGTAACCCCTGCACAAAAAGCCGCTATTGCAGCCTCTGCAGCAGGCTTAGTTGGACTGATTAGTTTGTTTAATAGCTTAGGTCGCTTATTCTGGGCATCCATGTCAGACTTCTTAGGTCGTAAATCAACTTATGCTGTATTCTTTATTTTAGGTATCGCATTATATATTGCTATGCCTTCAATGGGACATCATGGCAGCGCTGGACTATTTATTGTTGCTGTATGTGTAATCTTGTCCATGTATGGTGGTGGTTTCTCTACTGTTCCAGCTTATCTGGCTGATTTATTTGGTACACAGATGGTTGGCGCCATTCACGGCCGTTTACTCACCGCCTGGTCAGTGGCTGGTGTTGTAGGTCCTTCATTGATTGCTTCTGTCCGTCAGGCACAGATTGATGCAGGAGTACCACATAACCTAGTATATGATCGTACACTCTACATCCTTGCTTTACTGTTGTTAGGCGGTATGGTTTGTAACTTATTAGTTCGTCCTGTTGATCCTAAATATCACATGACTGAAGAAGAGTTAAAAGCTGAACGCTCTAAAGCGCATGAGCAAACTGTTGGTAAAGTGGCAGTGGAAGATACAGCCAGAGGCTCATTAGGTTTTGGTGGTATCCTAGCTTGGGCTGCAGTTGGTATTCCTTTCTTGATCGGTGTATCTATTGCGATTCAAAAAGCAGCTAAGTTATTCTAAGTAACAAGTTGTTCATATATAAACCCGGCAAGCACATTGACTTGTCGGGTTTTTTTATTGGTATGTATTCTCTCAAAATATACTATTAAGCTTCTGTAAGCTCTTTTCAATAGCTTCCAAGTCTTTTTCTGATAGCTTGGAAAATACTTGAGACAAATAATCTAAATGTGGTTGAAAGGTCTCTTGGAAAGTTTTTTCTCCCAAGGCCGTTAACTTAATCAAGGTGCTACGTTTGTCTTTGGGATTATCAACCCGCACAATCATCGCCTTTGCCTCTAGTCGATCTAATACTCCAGTAAGCGTGCCTTTTACCATGAGTGTTTTATCACCGATTTCACCACAAGTCATACCCTGTGTATTGCCTAATGTGGCAATCACATCAAACTGACCCGTGGTTAGTCCTAAGCTTTTGATATGGTGCGATGAGAAGTTATCAAAGGCTTGATACGTTCTGACAAGAGCGCGTAATGTAGGTAAAAAATTAGTCATAGCAAAAAAGTATATTTTTAGTTAAAATAGTACGAACACGTACATTATAAGGAGTTTATCATGCCCTATGCAATTGAAGTTAAAGCCGGACAAGAATATTGGTTTTGTACCTGCGGTAAAAGCGGCACAGGTTTATGTAACGGTGCTCACAAAGTGACAGACCGTACACCTTATCATTATGTCGCAGACAACGATGAAACGCTATATATCTGCGGTTGTGGCGAAAGCTTTGATAGCCCATTTTGTGATGGTACACACAAAACTTTATAATTGTTTTATTAACTAGGATAGCCTTTGTATGAGAATCTTACATACCATGCTGCGCGTTGGTAACTTAGAGCGTTCAATTCAGTTTTATTGCGACGTGTTAGAAATGCATGTATTACGTCGTAAAGACTATCCTGAAGGACGCTTTACCCTAGCCTTTGTAGGCTACCAACCCGAATCACATGGTGCTGTTATTGAACTCACCTATAACTGGGACACATCTTCATATGACATTGGTAACGGTTATGGCCATATTGCCGTAGAAGTTGATAACGCTAAGAAAGCCTGTGATATGGCTCGCGAACGCGGCGGCAAAGTCACGCGCGAAGCAGGTCCCATGAAACATGGCACCACAGTGATTGCTTTTGTAGAGGATCCTGATGGCTACAAAATTGAGTTTATTGAGAAGCAACCACGTTACAGCGACTGAGCGCAGACATAGGCGCTAGACCAAGCCCATTGAAAATTATGTCCACCTAAATGCCCGGTGACATCCACACATTCACCAATAAAATAACATTGCGGAATTACGGTGGATGCCATGGTGCGGCTGTCCATTAAATTGGTATCAACCCCGCCTAACATTACCTCAGCTTTATTCCAGCCAAGGGTTTTATCTGGATGAAAGACATAGTTTAAGACACTATTTTTTAAACGCTCTTTTTCCGTACGATTTAACTCTGCAAAACGACGTTGCTCTAAAGCGGTTACTTGAGCAATATGTTTAGCTAAACGCTGTGGCAAAAAAAGTGTGAGAATATTTTCAACTAATTTACCCCCCGCTGAGTTATCCATCTCTTGCCATTGACTGGATGACAAAAAAGCCACGCTAACACTCTCACCTTCTCGCCAATAACTACTGGCCTGAAGTATGGCGGGACCAGACAATCCGCGATGCGTAAATAGTAAATCCTCATCAAAGTGGGCCTGTCCATAATGCTCACCTTTATTGCCAGAGTGAATCACAACGGGAACACTTAAACCAGATAACTGAGTGAACGAACTCTCCTCTTTCTCAGTCAGAGATAAAGGAACCAATGCCGGGCGCGGTAAGATAACTGAATGATCTCGTTGTTGGGCAAATTGCAGTGCTTTATCACTGGCACCAATTTTAGGTACAGGTAACCCCCCTGTCGCCCAAACCAGAGTGAGACTGTTGACAACGCCTTGATTGGTATAAATATGCCATACCTTATCGATTAATTGACAATCATGGACCGTCACTGGGAAGCGAATGGTGACAGAGGTTTGCTGACAAAGTTGTAATAACATATTGATAACATCTTGGGCCGATCGATCACAGAACAATTGACCTCGATGTTTTTCATGATAAGCAATATGATTATGTTGTAACCAACCTTCAAAATCTGAAGGCCGATAACGTGCAAGCGCACTTTTAACAAAATGAGGATTACGCGATAAAAAATGCTGTGCACTGGAATAACGGTTAGTGAAATTACAAAATCCACCACCACTTATGCGAATTTTTTCACCAATTTTTTTAGCGTGATCCAGCACCAATATCTTTTTTTGGCGCAGTCCCGCTTGTCCCGCACAAAACAATCCTGCGGCACCCGCACCAATGACTACTGCATCCCACAGGGTATTGCTATCGTCCACTCATCCACTCCTCGTAAACGAGATAGAATAAGCTATGAACGCACCAACTGAAACACTTTTTTTGTCCCATGAGACCCCCTTTGTTGGTCTCGCACACCCTTTTATCGAACAAGTTAATACCAAACCATTACCACAACCCTACTGGATTGATTGGAATAACACGCTCGCCCAGTCTCTTAATTTACCTATTGAACGCTCAAAACCATGGCTTGATATATGCTCAGGGTTAGTTGATAAAGCCTGGTGTAGTGTTTACTCTGGCCATCAGTTTGGCGTTTGGGCAGGACAACTGGGTGATGGTAGAGCCCATTTATTAGGCTCGATAAACACCATTGATAAGCATTACGAGGTACAACTCAAAGGGGCTGGCGTGACCCCTTTTTCACGCATGGCAGATGGACGAGCGGTGCTACGCTCAAGTATCCGTGAATATTTAGCCAGTGAAGCCATGGCGGCATTACATATTCCCACCACTCGTGCGCTGGCTTTGGTGGGGTCTAATTTGCCAGTGAGACGAGAGACAATAGAAACCGCGGCTGTTGTGACTCGAGTGTCTCCTTCTTTTGTTCGCTTTGGCCATATCGAGCATTATGCTCATCGTAACCAACTACCCCAGCTAATAACCTTATTAGACTTTATTATTAATCAGTATTACCCTCAATTATTAGAAAGTGATACACCCTATATTGATTTATTTGAACTTATTGTCAGTCATACAGCGCGACTCATGGCGCAGTGGCAGGCGGTGGGGTTTTGTCATGGAGTAATGAATACAGACAATATGTCAGTACTAGGGATCACCTTAGACTACGGCCCTTATGGGTTTCTTGACCATTTTGATTGGCAACATATTTGCAACCATACCGATCAACAAGGTCGCTACTCCTACGCCAATCAACCTCATGCAGGTTACTGGAATTGTGCGGCTTTAGCCTCTGCATTCTGGCCGTTGATTAATGATGAAGCCCTCCTCTCAGAGAGACTGGAGCGCTTTCATGAACGTTATGAATGGAGCTACTTACAATTATTCAGAAAAAAATTAGGCTTCAAAAAACAAGAGGAAAGTGATGCAGCACTCATAAAAGACTTACTGGATATGTTGCATCACCATCAAGTGGACTTCACACTTTTTTTCCGTCAATTATGTGAGTTAAGCCTCACCAATTCATCTCAAGATGAATTGATTTTTGCACCACTTGAGCGATCGCTGTCTTTATTTAATTCATGGTTGTCACGTTACCGCCAACGTTTAATGCTCGAACACTCCGAAGACCGTGAACGTCAGAGTGACATGCGCCGCACTAATCCACGTTTTATTTTACGTAATTATTTAGCACAAGAGGCCATCAAACTGGCTGAAGAAGGTGATTTTAGTATGGTGCGGCAACTAAAAACTGTACTAGATAAACCCTTTGATGAGCAGCCCACTCATCAGCATTGGGCGCAACTCCCACCACAATGGGCAAAAGAGATTTCCGTTAGCTGCTCTTCATAACATCATGAATAAAAACATACCCACCCACCACACAAAACACTACCGCTTCTATGATCTCATCATGGCGGCGTTTGTCTGTATTTTACTATGCTCTAATTTAATTGGTGCTGCCAAACAAACCTATATTACTTTACCTGTGATAGGAACTCTAACTGTGGGAGCGGGAGTATTATTCTTTCCTATCTCCTATTTTTTTGGTGATATTCTCACCGAAGTGTACGGCTATGCACGTGATCGACGGGTGGTATGGGCAGGGTTTGTAGCCCTACTGTTTGCCTCAATAATGGCCTTTATTGTTGTCCATTTACCCGCCGCTCACAATGAATTTATGGCTACCTTTCAAGGGCAATTAGAAGGCGTTTTTGATAATGCATGGCGAATTGCAGTGGCCTCTGTAATTGCCTATTGGTGTGGTAGCTTCTCCAACAGTATTGTTCTTGCCAAAATGAAGGTGGCGACTAACGGTAAATGGTTGTGGATGAGAACAATCGGTTCCACTGCCGTAGGAGAATTAATTGACTCCCTCCTCTTCTATGGCATGGCTTTTTACGGCATTTGGGCGACCCATGATCTAGTACAAATTGCCTTACTAGAATATGGACTCAAAACCCTATGGGAAATTCTTGCTACTCCGTTAACTTATTGGTTAGTTAATAAACTCAAAAAAGCAGAGCATGAAGACTTTTATGACCGTGATACTGAATTCACCCCTTTTTCTTTGGATGTATGACCATGCCAGAATTACCTGAAGTTGAGGTAACGCGCTTATCTTTGCTACCGTATCTCATTAATTATAAAGTTGACAAGGCGACAATCCTTACTCCCAAACTGCGTTATCCTATCGATTCACAATTAAGTAAAAAAATCTGTGGCGCTACTATTACAGCGATTAATCGGCGCTCCAAATACTTAATTATTAGTACCACCCAAGGTAGTCTGATGGTTCATCTGGGCATGACGGGAACACTAACTATCAAACCACGTAATGCCCCTTTGACTAAACATGATCACGCCTCCTTTAGTATTGGGGACTATAGTCTAATTTATAATGATCCCCGTCGTTTTGGTGCTCTGATTTGGGCTGACCCTCATGATGAGTCTTGTTTTCTGCCTTTTTTTAAAAAACTAGGTATTGAACCCTTTGATCCATTATTTAATGGTCACTATTTATGGCAACACGCTCATACCAGAGTACAGGCAATTAAACCGTTACTATTAGGTGGTGAGATTGTTGTTGGGGTGGGCAATATTTATGCAAGTGAAGCCTTATTTAAGGCAGGAATACTACCTCAACGCAGTGCTAAGCGTATTTCCAAACAACGCTACCAAACCCTAGCAGAAAGCATTCTAAACACCCTTCATCATGCTATAGAGTTAGGAGGAAGTACGTTAAAAGACTTTCAGCATGGCACAGAAAAAAATGGTTATTTCCAAATTCATCATCAAGTATATGATCGTGAACATCAACCCTGCTATCGCTGCCAGATACCGATCAAACGTATCCGGCAAGGACAACGCTCAACTTTCTTTTGTCCACACTGCCAACGATAGATTTAAATAAGGCTCGCTAACTATGACTCAATTACTACCTTTGACTGATCAAGATATCGCTCAAGCATTATCACAGACACTCAACAATTGGAGTTATGTGTCTCAGCGCCTAATACGTAAATGGCACACGAAAAACTGGTTAGAGTCGATGGCCGTAGTCAATCAAATTAGTATTATTGCTGAAAAAGAACAGCATCACCCCAATCTCACTATTAAATATAGTGAAGTCATCGTTGAACTCTACACACATGATATTAATGCAATCACGAGGCTTGATGTGATACTTGCCGATGCTATTGAAAAAGATATTCAGGGAATAATTAATTAGTCACTATTAACAATAAATAGAAGCGATGGTTTTAGGATAGATATCGTTTAACTCGTCATTACTGGCAACACTAAAACCCAAGTCCCGAATTAATCCGTCTTTTATACCATATACCCAGGCATGAACATTGAGCTCTTGGCCACTACTCCAAGCATCCTGCACCATGGTTGTTTGACACACATTAAGCGCTTGTTCAATGGCGTTAAACTCACATAACTTATCATAGCGGTCATGTTCGCAGCTGACAGAGTCAATTAGTTGACGATGTTTATCATGTACATCACGCACATGACGTAGCCAATTATCAGCAATACCAATACGATTACCATGCAAAGCAGCATGTACCCCAGAACAACCATAATGCCCTACCACAATAATATGTTTTACTTTTAAGACATCAACTGCAAACTGGATTACTGATAAAGAATTTAAATCTGTATGCACAACCACATTAGCAACATTACGATGAACAAAGACTTCCCCTGGTTCAAGTCCAGTGATTTGATTTGCGGGCACCCTAGAGTCAGAGCAACCAATCCATAAATATTCAGGGGCTTGCTGAGTTGCGAGATGGCTAAAAAAGTGAGGATTGTGTGACAACACCTCGTCTACCCACGCGCGATTATTTTGAAATAATTGTATTAATGATTTACTCATGAGGTGAATTTTAACACGTCCCATCATTATGATGGACTTAACACCTCTTAAAGATAACTAACTAGGCACCAGTATATTGCCATAGATAAGCTGCGACCAAGGCACGCCATGGTGTGAACTGTGATAACCAAGCCTCTGCCTGTTTGTCAGTAATATCATCTGGATGTTGCCAGAGTATTTGCAAAGCGCGACGCAAAGCAATATCTCCATGTAGTGAGCCATCAAGATAACCATATCCACGTAATAACCCGTAATTAACAGTCCAATGTCCAATCCCTTTAATAGCGAGTAATCGCTGACTCAGATCATACATGTGATGTTCGTTATTACCGTCCAATTCATCTAAGTCTTGATCTAATGCAAAGTCACATAAACGGTGTAAAGTTTCTGCTTTAGCCTTGGGGAAACCAATAGCCAATAAATCTTCTAAAGTAACTTGCGATAATCTCTTTGCATCAGGATAGCAATACAAACCTGATTCAGTTGTCACTGAGCAAACCTTAATCATACGATGTCGAAGTTGCACTGCAGCTTTAACACTAATTTGTTGTGATACCACAGCCCAACTTAATGCCTCAAACACAGTGGGCGTGAGTGCAAATCTTAAATGTGTTCCAGTATCAAACAAAGGCTGTAATTCTTCATGTTGTCCCCACTGATCACGAAATAAGTCGATGGGCTGAGTCAAACCACACATACGTTGAATACAGCGTGAAAAAAAGCCATTCCAATCATATTGCGGTGGATCATTACAATAAATAACCGCATGAACTAAATCATCAGAAAAATTAAGTTGAATTTCCACAGGAGAGTGTTGCCAAAGTATGGCTTTACGTAATGTGGAACCGGTCACCTCTTCAGATAAAGCGCTCCTATCTCTCTCGTGATAGGGGAGAATATCACTTATCCTGTAATGTTCAGGCAAGGGGAGAGTGAACTCTCCCCTAATAGATGACTGATTCAATATTAAAGACCTAAATCAGACAATCCAGGATGGTCATCCGGGCGACGACCTAACGGCCAATGAAATAAACGATCCGACTCTTTAATAGGCAAATCATTGATACTGGCAAAGCGGCGCTGCATTAAACCAAATTCGTTAAATTCCCAGTTTTCATTACCGTAGCTTCGGTACCATTGGCCAGAATCATCACGCCATTCATAGGCAAAACGTACAGCAATTCGATTGTCGGTATAAGCCCATAATTCTTTAATCAGACGGTAATCAATTTCACGAGCCCATTTACGGCTTAAAAAACCATGGACTTCCACTCTTCCTTTGGGAAACTCAGCACGGTTACGCCATAAAGTGTTTTCTGTATACACTTGAACCACACGATCAGGATCACGGCTGTTCCAAGCATCCTCAGCCATTCTTACCTTTTGTTTAGCAGTTTCCTCAGTAAAAGGAGGAACAGGGGGTTTTATGTCAGACATATTAGTTACTCACAAAGAGAATTAAAGACAAGTATCACAAATATAAAATCACGAGAAAATACTTATATATTAAATTGTATTAAACAAAGATGTCTAGATAAAAGACAAGAAAGGCAAATGGTAAAAAGAAATGATTTAGCAAAAAAACGCCAAACCAGTCAAACTGAAATTAAGTAAAGGTTATTGGTTAAATTTAATGTAAATCGTTTTGAGAGAATCTTCATTAATCGAAAATTCTTTTACAGCATTAACAATACTTTCACCAACAATCTCATCACGATGATTATCAACGTATGAGGCAGCAGACTTACCATCAGGAATAATCATAATACCTCTCTTGTGCAAAGATAACTGATAAGTGTCTTTTACACCATTATGAAGATAGGTAAAGTTAATATGTTTAACTTCAGTACCTGCGTCATGATAAACCTTATTAACATTTTGAATAACTTGTAACTTAACATCTTCATTACCAATATTAATATTGTAACCATGATCAACAAAGGGTTTGATACGTGGTTTAAGAATAATAAGCTGAGCCTTAGGAACAACCCTGACCTACCCCCATTTATAGTCTCAGTGTCGATCTAGTAAAATTCTGTTAAACATCCTTCTTTTCCTGTAATACTGACCCTGTTTGCTTTGACCTAAATGCTGCCGCAAACTCTGCTGGCGTTTGATAGTTCAGAGCACTATGTGGTCTATGCTCGTTGTAATCTTTTCGCCAAGCATTAATAAGTACTCTCGCTTCTTTTAAACTCATGAACCAATGCTCATTCAAGCATTCATCCCTGAATTTACCGTTAAAACTTTCTATATAGGCATTTTGGGTAGGTTTCCCAGGTTGTATTAAACGTAACTCTACCCCATGCCTATAAGCCCATTGATCTAGTGCTTTACCTGTGAATTCCGGCCCTTGATCCGTTCGAATGGCTTTAGGAGCACCTCTAAAGTAAATAGCTTGATCCAGTATACGGGTCACCTGTTGTCCCGATATACCGTGTTCAAGAGCAATATCAATGGACTCTTTAGTAAAATCATCCATAATGGTCAATGCTTTAACCCTTCTTCCGCTGGCTAGGGCATCTGATACAAAATCCATGGACCATACCTCATTAGGGCTAATGGTTAAGAACAAGCTCTGCTTTTGTACCATCACGCCATGTCTCTTACGTCTACGTTTAACAGCCAACCCTGCTTACTGATAAAGACGGAATACCTTTTTATGGTTGGCTTCTACTCCTTCACGTCTTAATAAGGCATGAATACGTCTATAACCAAATCGACGTCTCTCTTGGGCAAGATCAACAATACGTTGCTGTAGTTCCTGATTCTTTGTCCCACTTACAGGCTGGTAATGAAGAACAGTTCTTGATATACCCACAAGATAACAGGCACGTCGCTCAGAAATAGCCGTAGTCTGGCACATAAGCTTTACAGCCTCGCGTTTGTCTTGTGGGCTTAGTACTTTCGTCCAAGAGCCACTTTTAAAGCTTCAGCGTCCAGTATAGCCTCAGCCAACAGTTTCTTTAATTTACTGTTCTCAGACTCTAAATCCCGCAGCTTTTTAGCATCCGGTATTGTCATTCCTCCAAACTTGGCACGCCAAGTATAAAAAGAACAATCGCTAAAACCATGTCGACGGCATAGCTCTTTTACAGGAATGCCAGCTTCTGCTTCCTTCAAAAACCCAATAATCTGTTCCTCTGTAAATCGCTTCTTCAAGTCCATTCTCCTTGGCTGGAAGTCACTGATACTTGGTTAGCGTTAATTTGGCTACCGCTATTCAAGAGTACTTGAGCAGCTTGAATGGAGACATTCAATAAGGTGCCGTTGATGATACCGTTATTAATAAAACTACCATCAGCGATTAAGTTTAAGGTGGAGAGTGATCCTGAGGTTTTTTGAATAGTGACACCACTATCAATAATTAAATTACCTGCTCCTGTGGTGCATACTCCAACACTGGAGCAACCAGTTGAGTTCACTGCTAAGGTCACACTACCGGTGTTTAATGCTTGGGAGATGACTGCAGCGCTGCTAGCATCAATGGTTAAGTTATAGGGATCTAATACCCAAGTACCGTTGGTGCCCTGATTACTTTGTGCTGAAACATTAATATTGGCAGTCTGCCCTAAGATCATAGTACCGTGAGAGCTGGTTTCAACCACTCCACCGTTACCGCCCTTCACTCCCCCTTGGCTGTTAATGGTGCCATTAACAGTAGTGGTATGTTGTGACATGACATAAACAGAACCACCATTGCCTTGGGTGGTGGATGAGGTGTCGATGGTGGAGCCAGTATTTAAGGTTACCGTGTTACCGGTAATACTGACTTGTCCGCCATTGCTACTGCCCTGAGCTAAGGTAGTGGATTGATTATTTAAGTTAACATTATCGCCATCAATAACGATACGTCCACCCACTTGATTAAGGGCCAAGTTACTGACTGAGACTTTACCGCCCTGGTTAATTACTCCTCCCACCAATTGGTTAGCAGCACGGGCGGAGAGGATAATGAGTCCTCCAGGAGCAATCACAGCATTCTTGTTCTCAACCAATGCGCTAATGCTACTTGAGGTAGCGGTAATAGAAGCTAAATGATTACCTGAATTAAAGTTAAGGGTAATCACATCTCCTGAGGCAAGAACAGCAGTCCCCATTTGAGCGATGATAATGCCACTGTTTCTAACTGAAGGAGCAAGGAGTGCCACATAACGTCCTAAACCTGCAGTGATGTTACCTTCATTAACCACAGAGCCTGAGGCATTACCACGAGTGTAGGTGGCTTTACCATTCATGTAGTCACTGTTACTTATATTATTAGTAGTAGCAACCAAAGCACCTACATTCACACTAGAGGAAGGACTGAAGTAAACCCCTTCAGGGTTCACTAATACCACTTCGCCGTTGGATTTGATTTGACCAAAGATTTGACTAACATTATTAATTTTCAATAACTTTAGATGCTTAAAACGTAGCTTTTACAGCAACAATCCATAATTAATAATTGAGTCACATCATCGGCTTTAAAACAATCGTTTCCATACCGAGATAACTTAACTCTCTTATTAAAAACCAAATAACAAAAGTTTTATTAACTCAAATTACATAGTTATGCAACGAATTGTATTGATCTATAAGTACTAATGGGTCAACAGAGGTTTTGGGCTCTACATTAGGCTCTACATCATTAACGGGGGACAGCGGTATTCATTAAAATTGTTTTTGCGAAGAAACTTTTTTAATGGAGGTAATACCGATGTCCCAGATAGATTCTATCCTAGGTATTGATGGTCTTGAAGTTCTTAGAGTAGATAGAGGATCCGCTATTCATGTTTGGGCTAAGCCTAAGCGCAGAATGGACTGTATCCACTGCCAATATAGACCTATTCGAATCAAAGCCACCCATGAGCGTACACTCAAGCATACCCGCCAAGGGAATCAGTTAATGGTACTGCATTTAAGCGTACCCAAATACCATTGCTTGAACTGTAATCATTACTTTAGACACCCCTTTAAGGGGATACGTCCACGCCATAGGGCAACCGAATGCTTCCGTCTCGAGATCTTTGAAGCTCACGATGGAGGTATCAGCCAACATAAACTGTCTCTCACCCATCATATTAGTAGCGCCACCGTAGAGCGCTGGTATCACCATCACCTTAATAAGCGCATATCAGAACTCTCAGGACGATCCTGCCCAATCGTTCTTGGTATTGATGAGCACTTTTTTAGTCGTAAACAAGGCTATGCCACAACCCTAGTAGACTTGAGAAACCATAAGGTATTTGATGTGGTTCTGGGGCGCTCTGAGCCTAGTCTACGGCGCTATTTAAACCGTTTACCAGGACGAGATCGTGTGCAGTTCGTCGTCATGGATCTATCAGAGACTTATCGACAGATTGTTCATCACTATTTCCCTAACGCTAAGATCATTTCTGATCGATTCCATGTTATTAGATTGGTGAATCACCACTTCCTCAAACTATGGCAACAAACCGATCCGGTGGGCAGAAAGAACCGAGGATTACTCAGTCTAATGCGTCGACATCGTTGGCGATTGAGTGAAGAACAGAAGCATAACTTAGGCATTTACTTGGATCAGTACCCAATATTACGATCTCTATACTTTGCCAAGCAGCGATTAAACTCATTACTACTGAGTAGACACCTGCGTAGATACCAGGCTAAAAAGAAGATCAAGAGGCTGACAAGATTAATCCAGCAGCTCTCTCACAGTCCAGCCAAGTCTTTAGCTCAAACCCTGCAATCTTGGCTAGAGCCGATTGTTAGAATGTGGCGCTTCTCTAAATCAAATGGTATTACAGAGGGATTCCATACTAAAATGGAAATGATGTCACGACGAGCGTTTGGATTCAGAAACTTTGAAAACTACAGACTAAGAGTACTAACGCACTGCGGTTGGAATGGAATATTTAATAGAGTTTAATGAATACTCATCCCCCGTTAATTGGGTACAGCCTACATTATTAACGGACTTGAATGAATACCCATCCCCTGTTAATTGGGTACAGCCGGTACATCCCAGCCTGGAAAGTTAAATAAATGTAAATTTTTTCTTTAAATTAATGGCGGAAGCGGTGAGATTCGAACTCACGGTGGGGTATCAGCCCACGCTTGTTTTCAAGACAAGTGCCTTAAACCGCTCGGCCACGCTTCCTTACTTATGAAGATTTTCTAAGTTAAGCTCAACTTAAGGCAACGATTTTACACTAATTTTATTAAATTGAGTTCAACTATTGAAATTTAAGGGAATCATCCCCACTTGAAACTTGAGAGCATCTGACGTAGTCTTATACTATAACAATATAAATTTCGCTGGTTTAACTATTACTGCAAGGAGTTTTATTATGGCAGGTCCCTACAACACTTATACCCAATCAGGGCAATTAGACTCGGTAACCCATCGTGTGTTAAGAAACACTTACTGGTTACTTGGTTTATCCATGATCCCCACGGCCATTGGTGCGTTAGTTGGCATTAATATGAGTTTCGCCTTTATGATGGCCTCCCCAATACTCTCTAGCCTACTATTCTTAGGTGTCGTGTATGGATTGTTTTTTGCTATTGAAGCTAATAAATACAGCTCAACAGGTGTGTATTTACTCTTACTTCTAACCTTCGTCTTAGGGGTTATGTTAGGACCATTACTTCAGTTTGTCCTTCATTTCCGTAACGGTGGGCAACTCATCACGATGGCTGCAGGTGGAACAGCAGTGGTATTTTTTAGCCTTGCTGGATTAGCAGGAACCACACGTCGCAACTTCAGCGGCTTAGCCAACTTCCTTATTATTGGCTCTATCGTGTTAATGGTAGCTGTGATTGCCAATATTTTCTTGCAACTACCCATGATGCAATTGGTATTATGTGCTGCTTTTATTCTTTTCTCATCACTCATGATTTTATTTAATGTTAGTCAAATCGTGCATGGTGGAGAAACCAACTACATTACTGCTACTTTAAGCTTGTATATCAACATTTATAATATTTTCACGAGCTTACTGCAGTTACTCGGTATCTTTGGTGGCGAACGCGATTAAGCTAATTCAAAAATAGCCACTGATTCAACATGGGCGGTATGGGGGAACATATTTACTACCCCAGCCGCCCTTAATTTATAGCCTTGGTGATGTACCATGATTTGCGCATCACGCGCCAGGGTTGACGGATTACACGATACATACACCACACGTTGCGGACGAGAGCGTCCCAATGACTTCACTACCTCCACCGCCCCATCACGCGGAGGATCAATCAGTAACTTATCCATCCTACCTAGTTCAGAGAAACTGTCTTCAGTGACTGTAAATAAATTCATCGCCTTAAACTCTACTGAGTCTCTTAAGCCATTGAACTCAGCGTTTTGATAGGCTCTTTCAATTAAAGCAGGGTTACCCTCAACACCAAGAACACTGGCCCCTGCTCTTGCAATGGGTAAAGTAAAGTTGCCCAGCCCACAAAATAAATCCACAATTCTCTCGCCTGCTCGAGGGTCAAGAAAGCTCAACGCTCTTGATACCAAAGAGCGATTTACTTGAGGATTGACTTGAGTAAATTCGGTGGGAGCAAAGGGCATGGTCACTGCAAAATCAGGTAAGCTGTAAGTTAATCTTGGAAACTCAAGTGGGTAAAATGGTGTAGCACTATCAGGCCCCTTGGTTTGAAACCAGATCACCATTTGATGAGTATCAGCAAACGCTTTAATGAGCTCTTCGTCATGAGCGCTTGGTGTTTCTAAAATTCTGAATACTAAAATAGAAACCTGTTCACCCACCGCCAGTTCCACCTGCGGCAATCTATCACGAATCGATAATTGCTGAATTAACTCGCGTAGAGGATCAATTAAAAAGCCAATATGCTTAGGCAGAATATGACACTCATGCATATCTGCCACAAAGCTTGAGGACTTTTCATGAAAGCCCACTAATACTCCACCTTTTTTTTCCACATAACGCACTGATAATCGCGCTCTATATCGATAGCCCCACTCCGGCCCATAAATAGCAGGCAGTATGGTGTCACTTTTTACTTTACCAATACGCTCAAGATTATCTTCTAAAATACGCTGTTTAAAAGCCACCTGAGCATCCGCATGAGCATGCTGCATATTGCAGCCGCCACATACCCCAAAATGAGGACAGCGCGGCTTTGTACGCGTGGGACTAGGAGACAAAACACTATCAATTTGCGCTAAATCAAAAGCAGGTTTTTCTTTGGTAATAATAGCTTTAACCCGTTCATTAGGCAAAGCCCCATCAATAAACACCACTTTGCCATCAAGACGGGCAATACCCATGGCTTCATGATCCACCGACTCCACTTGTAGGGTTTTAATGCGGCGCTGTAAAGAGAGTTTGTCTGACATGAATTAATGGGGTCCTAGATCAATAATAAGAGGCGACACACTTGCCTGGCGGCGCGTGTCAAAAAAATGCTTCAGTGTTACTTCAACGGTTCTAAAAGCCAAATCTTGCCAAGGGATTTCATGCTCATGAAATAGTCTGACTTCGCTACTTTCTGAAGTAACAAAAAAACGATCACTTACCATCGGGGCGTTAAATATGCAGTGTACTTGATTAATGTTAGCAATACTAATGACACTAATTAATTCACCCACTTCTACTTGTGCCCCACACTCTTCCTCAGTCTCGCGTTTGGCACCTTGGCGTAAACTTTCGCCATTTTCCATAAAACCTGCAGGCATAGTCCAAAATCCTAAGCGTGGTTCAATGGCTCTACGACAGAGTAGAACCTGATCATGCCAGTGGGTGACACATCCCACCACAACCTTAGGGTTTTGATAATGAATATCACCACAGGATTGGCAGACGTGACGCTCTCTCTGATCACCCTCAGGAATTGTAATAGTGACTTCAGCGCCACAGGAAGAACAAAATTTCATAGTATGGATTACTCGTAAACAGTGCTAGAATGAAGTAAGTTATCATTTTAAACTATGCGCAGACTTTTTTTTATTGTTCTCTTGTCTTTTTGTGTCTCTCAGTCCTTTGCCGAAGTGACGGTTGTTCTCAATTCTGGCGATGGCTCAATTAGTCTTGTGGATCGCCATACCTATCAACCCATAAAACATTTTTATGTAGGCAAAGAGCCGCATCATTTAATGAGCACTCCCGATAACAGTGCCTTAATTGTGGCCGATGCGGTCAGTAATGATTTGGTATTTCTCAACCCCACAACAGGCGAAATTGAAAAGCGTATTTCCCGCATTAGTGACCCTTATCAAATAGGCTTTAGCCCTGATAAAAAATGGTTCGTTTCAAATTCATTACGTCTTGATCGCGTAGATATTTATCGTGCTGATGATTTCTCTCTAATTGCTCGCATTCCCTTGTCTTCCATGCCAAGCCATCTGGCTTTTAACCAACAAAGCACCATGGTATTTATTACCCTTCAAGGCAGCAATCAACTTGCTGCCATTGATTTAGCCACACAAAAAGTAGCCTGGATTATACCTGTAGGCAATACTCCCGCAGGGATCATCATGACCCCTGACAACCAACATTTATTAGTGGGAGTCATGGGGGATAATGGGGTGGCTGTGGTGGATTGGCGTAAAGCGCAAATTGTTAAACATATCCCAACGGGTGTGGGAGCGCACAATTTCATGCCCTTGGGAGATCATCGACATGTGTTAATTTCTAATCGAGGGGGGGATACTATCTCCTTAATAGATACAAACACACTAACTGTGGATCACACCTTCCCCATCCCAGGTGGACCAGATGACATGGAAATTTCGCAGGATATGAAAGAATTATGGGTGACCTGCCGCTGGGTTAAAGAAGTACGGGTGGTAGATTTGACCAATTATCATATTACCCATGTGATTCCAGTGGGACGCTCACCTCACGGTTTGTTTTTTATGAGTCATGCGCCACGACAATGAGAAGGCTTCTTGCTATATTGTGTTTACTTAGCACAATCAACGCTATGGCTGAAGAGACTTGCACCAATCCAGTCTATTTAACGCTCGATAGCGGCAACATGGTGAGCGCTGAAAAAATCGCTGGTATCCTTCAGCGCCATCATGTGTTAGCCACTTTTTTTGTTACCAATAAACCCACTTACAGGGGAGACCATACCCTTGATGACAGTTGGCGTGATTATTGGTTAGCGCGCGTTAAAGAAGGACATCAATTTGCTAGTCATACATGGCGTCACTGGTATTTCAGACGCGATCTCAATGATGGAACCGTGCTTTATGTCAGTCCCACGGGCAGCCAAGAGCATTTAACAGAACCAGCGCTCTGTCAGGAGCTGTCTCGTATTAATGAGCGTTTTTATACTCTCACCCACCACTCCATGAGTCATCTATGGCGCGCACCAGGTGGGCATGTTACTGAACGCACCAATCAATTTGCACAACGCTGTGGTTACTCACAAGCGGTAGGTTGGTCTGCAGCTGGGTTTTTAGGTGATGAACTGTCCTCAGAGCGCTATCCCAATCGTGTATTATTAAAGCGTGCATTAACCCATATTCATGCTGGCGACATACTGATGATGCATTTAGGTATTCAATCGCGTCATGATCCATTTGTGAATGTATTAGAACCCCTGATTGTTGGCTTACAACAAAAGGGCTTATGTTTTAAACCACTGCCTACACCATAATGACTGACTTGTTAACCCCACTTCAAGCTTTTCTCTTTGAGCATTGGGTTGAGCCCTTGTTTCAATATATGGGACTACAAGCTTATGTGGAGAGTGCTTACGATGCCATTTATTTATTACTGTTAGGGGTCATTGAAATACTCATATTAGTCGTTGTATTTCGTCCTTTAGAAGCATTGAAACCTGTAGAAAATTGGCCGGATCGTCGTTCTGTAGCCATTGATATTCTCTATACCCTACTTCATCGCTTGGGCTTTATTCCTTTAGCGCTCTTTTTTATACTCTGGCCCATTACCTATAGCCTTGATCGAAACTTAAGGCTTCATGGCTTTATCCCTTTATCGCTTGAAGAATGGTTTCCTATTCTCTATAGCAATATGTGGTTAAGCTTTGTGGTCTATTTACTGATTATTGACTTTATGGGTTATTGGATTCACCGCTTACAACATCGCCTAGAGTGGTGGTGGGCATTACATGGACTCCATCATAGCCAACGTCAAATGAGCTATTGGACGGATGATCGTAATCATCTACTCGATGATATATTAACCGCGGCTATTTTCTCACTCTTGGCTCTATTAATTGGCGTGGCGCCTAATCAGCTCGTTATTCCTCTGATGCTCACTCGCATCCTGCAAAGCTTTGCGCACAGCAATGTGGCCATTGATTTTGGTTATATTGGCGAGAGACTATTAGTAAGCCCCCGTTTTCATCGCATTCATCATAGCATTGGTATTGGTAGTGAAAGCGGCAATCAAAGCTGTAACTTTGCCGTACTCTTTCCTATCTGGGATATCCTTTTTGGTACAGCACGTTTTAATGAACCGCTTCATGGCACAGGCATTGAAGATCAGCTAACCGGTCGCTCCTATGGTGAGGGGTTTTGGGCGCAGCAATGGTTGGGGCTGCAACGCCTGGCACGCACCATGAAAGGACTAAAAGCCTGATTCATCCCTCTTGAAATTATCAACTCACACCCCATTTATAGTAAAAATTATTATTTTTTAGTATTTAAAGGGTACGCACTATGAGTGATAAACAATCAATGCAGTTTCAAGCCGAAGTAAAACAATTACTTCATCTCATGATCCATTCTCTTTATAGCAATAAAGAGATTTTTTTACGTGAATTGATTTCCAATGCCTCCGATGCCTGCGATAAGCTGCGTTTTGAAGCCATTAAAACTCCTGAACTCTGGGAAGGGGATACGGAACTTAAAGTCCGTATCGAGATTGATAAAGAGGCTCGTACCTTAACCTTAATTGATAACGGTATTGGTATGAGTCGCGATGAAGTCATTAATAATATTGGTACCATTGCCCACTCTGGCACCAAGTCATTTCTCAATCAATTAACTGGCGATGAAGCCAAAGACGCGCAATTAATCGGTCAATTTGGGGTGGGTTTTTACTCTGCTTTTATCGTTGCTGAGCGAGTCACTTTGACCACGCGCCGTGCTGGATTAAATCACAATGAAGCCATTCTTTGGGAGTCACATGGTGATGGCAACTTTACTTTAGAGACTATCGATAAGGCAGAACGGGGCACCACCATCGTCCTGCACTTGAAAGAAGGGGAAGACAGCTTCCTTGAACCATGGCAAATTAAGAGTTTAGTGCGTCGTTATTCTGACCATATTCAGCTTCCTATTGTCATGAAAGGTGAGACAGAAGAGGAAACATTAAATCAAGCCAACGCCTTGTGGGCTAGAGCTCGCCAAGAGATCACAGACGAGCAATATAAAGAGTTTTACAAACATGTCTCCCATGACTTTGAAGAGCCTCTAGCTTGGACCCATGCTAAGGTTGAAGGCAAACAAGAATATACCCAGTTACTTTATATTCCCTCTCACCCGCCCTTTGATTTATACGATCGTGAACAGCGTCACGGTATTAAATTATATGTACGCCGTGTATTCATCATGGAAGAGGCTGAGAAACTGCTCCCTCATTATCTGCGTTTTGTACGCGGGGTCATTGATTCAGCGGATTTACCACTTAACGTCTCGCGCGAGATTCTACAAGAATCTAAAGATATTGATGCCATTCGTTTAGGTTCCACCAAAAAAATCTTATCGCTCTTGGAGGATATTGCCAAAGACAATGAAGAGCGCTATCAACAGTTTTGGAACTCCTTTGGTCAAGTTTTCAAAGAAGGCGCTGCTGAAGAGCATGCGAATCGTGATAAGTGGGCTAAGTTATTGCGCTTCTCCAGCACCCACCTTGATGATGCCAAACAAACTGTCTCGTTAGATAGCTACATTTCACGCATGAAGCCTGAACAAAAGGCCATTTACTACGTCACGGCTGACAGCTGGACTGCGGCTAAAAATAGCCCTCATTTAGAAATCTTTAAACGCCATGGCATTGAAGTACTGTTATTAAGTGACCGTGTGGATGAGTGGGTAGTCAGTCACTTACATGAGTTTGAAGGAAAAACATTACAGTCAGTGGCTAAGGGTGATTTAGATTTAAGCGAATTAGGAGTGGATACCCCTAAAATTGAAACCGCTGACAATGAAAAACTCAAACCACTGATTGAGTCCATAAAAAATGCCTTGGGTGAAAAAGTCAAAGAAGTGCGAATCAGTCATCGTTTAACTGAATCACCGGCATGCCTGGTGATGGAAGAGGGGGCGATTTCAGGACATTTGGAGCGTTTATTAAAAGCGGCAGGGCAAGAGGTGCCTCAATCCAAACCGATTCTCGAGATCAACCCTGAGCACCGTCTCATTACTCGCTTACAGCTTGAGAATAACGAAATGAAAGTAAAAGAATGGAGTTTACTGTTATTTGAACAATCTCTCATTGCTGAAGGGGGTGTGTTGGAGGACCCTGCTGGGTTTGTTAAACGTCTCAATGAGCTGATGCTCTAAGTGTCACTACTACTGATTTGTTTGAGGGATAACGTTATGCACGCATCCCCTCAAACACATCTTTTAATACCAAAAAAACCTATTTATCAAAAATATTGAATGCAAAACACGATCAGGCAACGATCCGGAAGTCCGTTCCCTTAGCAATTGGACGGACGTGCCTGTTCTCTCGTTTCATCTCAACCAAGCCGTAGTTGGACATTGTCTTTAATGTTCACGAAAGATTGCCTGGTTTGTGCTCAGTGATATCAGCTAAAGAGGAAAAAGTATGGCTGTATCACATTTAAGTTGGCGTTTGCTTAAACCTGTATCAGTTTTAAAGTGGTGTTAATCAATACCCTTACAGGATAGTAATTAAGCGTTTAAAAAACTAAATTAAATGCTGGCCAAACGCCTTTAACCATAATAACCCAGCAACGGTTTTTGCGTCATTGATACGCCCTTCTGCCACCCATTTAAACGCTTCTTCTAGAGGAAGTGCTAAGGTTTCTAGAAACTCCTCTTCATCGCGATCATGAGCTTCAAAGGTGAGACCACGGGCCAAGAAAAATTCTATTTTTTCGGTGGAGTAAGCAATACACAAATGCAATGTGGTGAGGTGTTGCCAATGCGCTGCTCGATAACCTGTCTCTTCCAATAACTCGCGTTGAGCTGCCACGAGAGTGGGTTCATGAGGTTCTAATTTACCTGCTGGAATCTCAATGTAATGACGTTGGTTGGGATAACGATATTGGTATTCAAGTAACACACTACCATCATCTAAGAGTGGAATAATAGCAGCAGCACCGCTATGCACAATGTACTCACGAACGGCCTCCCCACCATTGGGCAAAGAGACGGTGTCGCGTCTCACGTCCAACAAACGACCTTTGAAGAGTTGTTCAGTGGTTAATTGCGACTCGGTAAAATCAGGAAAGCCATCAAGAATATCTTTCATATGGCTTATCTAAAAGAGTGTGCAATGGAATTAAAACAAAGATCAATCAAGGACTGCGGAACAATCCCTAAAATAAAAATAACCAGCCCGTTCAATCCAATCAAGATTAAGTGATCAGGTTCGGTTACTAATTTCTCCTCACCCACAGGGTCATCCATATACATGAGCTTAATAATACGCAGGTAATAGAATGCACCAATTAACGAGAAAATCACCGCATACACCACAAGCCAAGTATATCCAGCATCAAGCACTGCACTTAATACGGATAATTTAGCAAAAAAGCCCACTGATGGCGGAATTCCTGCCATGGATACCATAACCAATAACATCATAAAAGCAATCCAAGGACTACGATTATTTAATCCCTTAAAATCATCCAAGCGATCACCCTCAAAACCATGGCGTGAAAGCAATAGCACAATACCAAAGGCGGCCACAGAAATGATCACGTAAGAGGCCACATAAAACATTGAGGCGGCATAACCTGCGTTATTCGCTGAGAGTATGCCAAGAATTAAGTACCCCATATGGGAAATAGTTGAGTATGCCAACATTCTTTTGATATTGGTCTGTGCTATCGCCACAATATTACCAAGACCAATGGATAACACTGCCATGATCACAAGCATGGGTTGCCAATCATTAACAAGCGCGCCTAAGGCACCCACTAACAAGCGAATAATAAAAGCAAAAGCCGCAATTTTAGGGACTGAGGCCACAAACAAAGTCACTGAAGTAGGAGAGCCTTCGTACACATCGGGAAGCCACATATGAAAGGGCACTGCCCCTAATTTAAACCCTAAACCAGCAACCACAAATACCAAACCAAACACCAATATGGCAGGATCAATGGTATTTGCAGCAATGGCGTTGGCTACTTCTGGAATGAGTAATGAACCCGTAGCACCATAGAGCATTGATAAGCCATAGAGTAACAAGCCTGACGCCAGTGCCGAGAGTACAAAGTATTTCATGGCGGCTTCAGTGGCTTTTTTAGAGTCACGTTGAAGAGCAATCAATGCGCATTGTGCTAGCGCTAACATCTCAAGACCTAAATAAAGTACCAAGAAATGATTAGCCGAAATCATTACCATAATGCCTAACAAGGCAAATAACATTAGTACAAAAAACTCACCTTTAAAGAGACCTCGATCCTGTGAGTAGAGGCGAGAGTAGGCAAAGACAAAACCCATGGTAATCACAGAAAATATATTTAGAGTGCGTGCCATGGCATCACTAATAAATAAGCCGTTAAAGGCTGTCATGATCTGGCCGTTTTCTCCCATCAATACACTAAAGCCTGTAGCAATTAATGCGAGTTGAGCAAGCACATAGGTATAAAAGCGGTTCTCGTCATTGATCCATAAATCGAGCAGCAACAAAAGACTGAGCGAGATCAAGAGTACTATCTCGGGAAGCGCTGGGGCGATACTTGAAAAGGCAAAGTTCATTGATGCTCCATTAATACTTAATTGCTGATGATTGCTGAATCAATTGATTCACTGATGTATGAATAGTACTGGTAATCAGTTGCGGATATAAACCCATAGCAAAAATTAATACCACAATGATGGCCAAGAAAAATTTCTCGCGACCAGTCACATCCTCTAACTGCGCCACCTCGCTATTCACCACTTCTCCAAAAATAACGCGCTTATACATCCACAGAATGTAGGCCGCACCAAAAACCAGGTTGGCGGCAGCAAGAACCGCATACCAAAAGTTAACCTTAATTGCACCCAAGATAACGGTGAACTCACCCACAAAACCACTGGTGCCAGGTAAGCCTGCACTGGCCATAGCAAAGAGCATTAAAAAGGCAGCAAAAACGGGCATCTTATTGGCCACACCACCATAAGCGCCAATATCTCTTGTGTGCATACGATCATATAAAACGCCAATACAGAGGAACATGGCAATGGATACAAACGCATGAGAAATCATTTGTAAGATACTGCCCTCAATACCCAAGGTATTAAACATAAAAATACCCAAGGTCACAAAACCCATGTGCGACACTGAGGAGTAGGCAATCAGTTTTTTCATGTCCTTTTGGATCAATGCCACCAACGCCACATATAACACAGCAATTAATGACAAGGTAATCATTAAACCTGACAAGGTATGAGAGGCATCAGGAGTGATCGGTAGGCTAAAGCGCAAAAAGCCATAAGCCCCAGTTTTTAGGGTAATTGCCGCCAAAATCACTGAGCCACCAGTAGGTGCCTCAACGTGAGCATCGGGTAACCAGGTATGGAAAGGCCACATGGCGGCTTTCACAGCGAAGGAGGCAAAAAAGGCCAAGAAAATTAAAATTTGTACAGGCAGAGCGAGTGACAGCGCTTGGAATTTGAGAATATCAAAACTGCGTCCGGCTTCAAAATAAAGATAAATAAAAGCAGCCAACATGAGTAATGAACCCATGAGTGTATATAAAAAGAACTTAATCGATGCATAAACACGTTGCGGACCACCCCACATACCGATAATCAAGAACATAGGAATTAAGGTGGCTTCAAAGAAAACATAAAACAACACAGCATCCAATGACTCAAAAATACCATTAATGAGTCCAGAGGAAATCAAAAAGGCTGCCATATATTGTGCTAAGTGTGTGCGAATAACCACCCACCCTGCAATCACCACGAGAATCGTAACAAAACTATTGAGTAATACAAACCACAAAGAAATACCATCAATGCCCAAATAATAATTGATGTTGTAGGCTTTAATCCAAGGCACCATTTCCACAAATTGCATTCCTGTGGCCGTGGATGAGAACTGAGCATACAGAGGAAGAGTAACAAGAAAACTTAATACAGCCCCCAATAACGACAAGCTTAAGGTCAGGCGACGCACCTCGTGCTCAGTAAGCGCCACAAGACAGCCCATGATAATGGGTAACCAGATACTAAATGACAAATAGGCATGAAAATTCATATCAACAGTTCACCCTTACCCTCTTATAAACCATAAACTCATGAGCACAAATACACCAAAAATCATGATAAACGCATAGTGATAAATGTAACCTGACTGCAAATGACGCAAACGATCAGCAAAGCGGCTAATGGTGCGAGCCGTTCCCATTACCATGGTGCCATCAATGAGTGTCACATCACCATAGCGCCATAATTTTTTCCCCAAAGAAATGGTGCCACGTGACAGTACGCGATCGTTAAACCAATCAAAATAATAATTGTTACTAAGTAGCGTGTAGATTAGCCCAGATTGCGCTTTAATTTTTTCTGGAATGCGTGGCATAAATAGATAAAACACTGCAGCCAACACAATACCCGCTACTGCTAACCATAGAGGTAGCGCCATCAAACCGTTCACCATAAACCCGTTGGGATTGGTAAATTCTTCACGAATGTGATGGAGCACAGAATGCTGTGGATCAATGACTATTGAGGTACCAAAATAATCTCCCATAATCATGGGACCAATTAACATATAGCCCGCCAAGAGCGAGGGTATTGCCAACAAAATCAATGGCAGAGTAATGACTAGAGGCGATTCATGTAAATGCTCTTTGGTGTGATGATCCATACGCTCTTTGCCATGAAAGGTCATAAAAAACATACGGAAAGTATAAAATGCTGTCACAAATACGCCAGCAGTCACAGCAAATTGTGCATAGCCTGCCCCATATAAATGCGAACCACTCACCGCATCAATAATCAGATCCTTTGAGAAAAACCCAGCGAAGGGCGGAATACCACATAAAGCCAAGGAACCTATTAACGCCGTAATATAAGTAATGGGCAAGTACTTTCTCAAACCACCCATATGACGCATATCCTGTTCATGATGCATGGCATGAATCACTGAGCCTGCAGCTAAAAACAGCAACGCTTTAAAGAAAGCATGGGTCCCTAAGTGGAAAATCGCCACCGGGTAAGCTGAGGCCCCCAAGGCCACGGTCATATACCCCAACTGCGATAAGGTTGAATAAGCCACTACGCGCTTAATGTCGTATTGAATAACCCCTAAGAAAGCCATAAAGAGTGCCGTTGAGGCGCCAATGACTAAAATCACAGAACGTGCCGTATCCGACACTTCAAAAAGTGGCGACATTCTAGATACCATAAAGATACCCGCTGTGACCATGGTGGCCGCATGAATTAAAGCAGAAATAGGGGTAGGACCTTCCATTGAATCAGGTAACCAGACATGTAAGGGCATTTGTGCTGATTTACCCATGGCACCGATAAACAGAAGAATACAAATAACACTCATCAAAGACCAGCTGTGGCCACTTATCAGAGTAATCTGCTGATGCATTAACTGCGGGACCATTGAAAACACCGTGGCGTAATCTAGGCTATGGAAATTAGCTAAGATCAAACCGATACCAAGCAGAAAACCAAAGTCACCCACGCGATTAACGAGAAAGGCTTTTAAATTAGCAAATACTGCGCTTGAGCGTTGAAACCAAAAACCAATTAATAAGTAAGAGACCAATCCCACTGCTTCCCAACCAAAGAACAGTTGCAGAAAGTTGTTCGACATCACAAGCATCAACATGGCGAAGGTGAACAGTGAAATATAGCTAAAAAAACGCTGGTACCCTGGGTCATCATGCATATAGCCCACTGTATAAATATGGACCATTAAAGAGACAAATGTGACCACCAGCATCATGGTGACCGTCAAGGGATCAATTAAAAATCCCACATGAAAAGACAGATCCCCTGCTGTCATCCAGGTATATAAGTTGCCGTTAAAAAGATGTCCAGCAAACACATCTTGAGCAATAGCCAGAGAGGCAATAAAAGAAATTAATACGCCAACAATGGTCACCGTGTGACTGATTGTTTTACCCAATGTTTTGCCCAACAGTCCCGCAAGTAGTGCCCCCACAAGAGGCGCCATTGGAACGATGAGATAAAGCGATGTCATGCTCACAGCTTATTCCTTGAGTTGGTTAATATCATCAACGTTAATAGTGCGCATATTTCTAAAGAGCACCACTAAAATAGCCAGTCCAATAGCAGATTCCGCTGCTGCTACCGTTAAAATAAAAAATACAAATATCTGGCCTGCCGTGTCATTTAAATAATGAGAAAACGCAATAAAATTAAGATTAACCGCAAGCAGCATCAATTCAATACACATCAATAGAATAATGACATTTTTACGGTTTAAAAAAATACCGACGATACTAATCGCAAAGAGTACCGCAGCTAACATTAAATAATCAGTTAAGTTTAAAGTCACAGGTCTTTCTCCGCCGGCATCTTAATAATTTTGACACGCTGCGATGCCTTCACACTCACCTGGAATGCAGGATCCACATAACGCGAATCTTTACGACGACGATGGGTAAGCGCAATGGCCGCCACGATCGCTAACAACAATATGGCCGCAGCCAATTCGAAGGGGTAAACATATTGGTTATAAAGCAGCATCCCCAACTCTTGGGTGTTACTCATACCCGAACTATTGCTGACACTCGACATATTGGCAAACTGTTTGCTACTCACCACGAGCACCATTTCCACCACCATCAGTAACGCAACCCCAGCTCCTAGTGGTAAGTGTTTCCAAAACCCTTCGCGCAGACGATCAAGATCAATGTTGAGCATCATCACCACAAAGAGGAACAGCACCATCACCGCCCCCACATAGACCAACACCAGAGTAATGGCTAAGAATTCAGCTTCCAACATCATCCATAATGCTGAACCGGTAAAAAAAGACAATACTAAAAATAAGGCAGCATGCACTGGGTTTCTTGCAGTAATCACACCTAATGCACTAATTACCAAAATCACAGCAAATACTGTAAACAACATGACAGCAGAGGTCATCACTTTTCTATTCCTTTAACGATAGGGAGCGTCTTGCGCGCGATCTTGGGCGATTTGTGCCTCGTAACGATCACCAATAGCCAAGAGTTTTTCTTTAGTCATTAATAAATCACCACGCTCTTCACCGTGGTATTCAAAAATTCGTGTTTCAACGATGGAATCAACGGGACAAGATTCCTCACAAAAACCACAGAAAATACACTTGGTTAAATCAATATCATAACGCGTAGTGCGGCGCGATCCGTCTGCACGTACCTCAGACTCAATGGTAATAGCCATCGCAGGACAGACGGCTTCACATAATTTACAGGCAATACAACGTTCTTCCCCATTAGGATAGCGACGTAGTGCATGAAGCCCACGAAAGCGAGGGGATTGCGGTGTTTTTTCCTCTGGATACTGAACAGTGATTTTACGAGCAAAAAAATGCTTACCCGTCACGCCCATACCCTTAATGAGCTCACCTAACATTAAACTTTTAACAAACTCTGTAATGGCACCCATTGTCAACTCCTATCCATGGAACCAAATGTTAAGTATAGGCAGCGACCGAAATGGCGCTTGCATGAGCACCCCAACGACAACGAGCCATACTAACGTTAATGGAATAAACACTTTCCAACCCAGTCGCATAATCTGATCATAACGATAACGAGGGAAAGTAGCTCTAAACCACAAGAATAAAAACAGCACAAAAGCCATCTTAGCGAATAACCACAAAATACTATTAGGAATAAATGAAACAGGAGACAACCATCCCCCCATAAACATGATGGAGGTGAGCGCAGCAATTAAAATCATGTTGGCATATTCTGCCAAGAAGAAAATAGCAAAGGCCATTCCAGAATATTCCACATGAAAACCTGCCACAATTTCACTCTCACCCTCAGCCACGTCAAAAGGAGCACGGTTAGTCTCTGCGGTGCCTGAGATGATATAAATAATAAACATGGGTAGTAATGGTACCCAGTTCCATTGCAGTATCCCGTAAGGTCCCTGTTGAGCACGCACAATGTCAGTTAAGTTAAGACTGTGTGACATCATCAATACGGTCACTAAAGCAAAACCCATGGCAATTTCATAGGATACAATTTGCGCTGCGGAGCGTAGCGCTCCTAAAAAAGCATATTTTGAATTAGATGCCCATCCTGCAATCACCACGCCATATACCCCTACCGAGGTGATAGCCATAACATAAAGTAAACCAGCATTAACATTAGCTAACACCAGGTCAGGGCCAAAAGGGACTACAGCCCAAGCAGCCAACGCTGGCATGATGGCTAATACAGGGGCAAAGACAAATAAGAATTTATTGGCTCCCGTTGGCACAACAATTTCTTTCATCAACAATTTGATGGCATCAGCAATAGGTTGCAATAATCCTTTTGGCCCCACACGATTAGGACCAATACGAATTTGCATATAACCAATTACTTTACGCTCAGCTAAGGTTAGATAGGCCACAGCACCTAATAAAGGCAGGACAATCACAACAATCTTTAACAGTGTCCACACCAAAGGCCAGAGAGGACCGAAGAAATCAATAACAGCTTGCATTAGCTTACGGCCTCCACGGTAATCGTTAACTGATTCACATCTAACTCTTTAGTCTCGTCAATACCACTGGGTAGCCATAACACATGATCAGCCAATTGATTATTAATTCGTACACTCAATTGGGCTTGTCCTGATCCTTGGCTAATACGAACCTGTTGTCCTTCAGTTACTTTGAGCTTATTAGCAGTGTTAGTAGACAGTGCTACATAACGACATTGTCCTAAGGTGCTGTCTTGTAGTGGAGCTGAGCGACGTGTTAAGGCATCAATTTGATACGGTGGTACCTCACTTAAGCGCTCTAACACATTCAACGAAGCACGCATTTTAAGTGCTGGCAAATAGTGTCTGTGATTGTTCAATTTCTGTTTAATCACATCAGCCCAATTTAATTCACCCTCTTTATACACCTCTTCCAAGGTGTCATATTGATAACCCGGTAAATCAAATAAATTGGCTAACACACGTAACACTTTCCACAAGGGGCGACTTTCCCCTTTGGTGTGGATAGCCGCTTTCACTGTTTGTACCTGCCCTGCCATATTGACAAAGGTTCCTGGCGTCTCAGTGAAGGGCGCAATCGGTAAAATAACATCAGCCCACTCAGGCAAATTACCTTTGAACGCATGCATGGCAACAACAAAATCAGCAGCCTGTAACGCCTTTAATGCACGATGTGATTCAAGCGCATCTACCTCTGGCTCAAGACCTAACACCATCAGTGCATGGCGTGGCTGCTCCATCATCTGTTGTGCATTTAAACCCTGATAAGCATGTGCTCCAAGACTACCTTGATAAGGCACCACTCCCACAGCATGAGCTGCAACGGCATTCGCCCCTTGTGGCAAATAACTGAGTGTACTACCTGTAATGCGACACAACTCTTGGGCAAGACTCCATAGCGTGGCATAATCTGCGTGCTGTTCTGCAAGCTGACCTAACACCACTGCTTTTTTACCCTCACCAATCAAACTGTGAGCGATAGA
Organism: Ferrovum sp. PN-J185; assembly: GCF_001581925.1. NCBI lineage: Bacteria > Pseudomonadati > Pseudomonadota > Betaproteobacteria > Ferrovales > Ferrovaceae > Ferrovum > Ferrovum sp. PN-J185. Next base: position 124,790 of record NZ_LQZA01000001.1, on the reverse strand, counting down.
CTGAGCTTCTTCGCTGACCACCCCACCCATCATGGCTTGGCAATTGGCGTTTACTGTCTGCCCTGTGAGGCTTGCTGCAGCTTGTAATACCTGAGCCAATAAAGATGGCATGACACTTGGCGTACCCACCAACTGCTGACCAGTTGGCATAGCTAAATCATCAGTGAAAGAGTTTATTAAATGAACCACCCCACCGGCTTTGACGGCGTGACGTAAACGTACGGCAAGCAAAGGAAACTCGGAACGGATTCTTGAACCTATTAATAAAGTGGTATTGAGTTGTGACCACTGTTCAATTGGCATGCCAAGCCATGGCACGCTGACATCAGCATGGTCCATAGAAAAGTCGCGCTGACGGAAACGGTGATCAATATTAGAAGAACCCAAATCACGCATTAATTTTTGCGCCAACCACAATTCTTCTAAAGATAACTGCGGGCTCGCCCACAGCCCCAATGAGTTAGCTCCATGTGCACTTTTAATTTTATCAAAGGCATCAACCACCACTTGCAGCGCTTCAGCCCATTCTGCTTCGCGCCACTCACCTTCCTCTTTAATCATGGGTTTTAATAAGCGATCACTGCTGTTCACCGCTTCAAAACCAAAGCGATCACGATCGGATAACCAACACTCATTAATCGCATCATTTTTACCAGGTAATACACGCACCACTTCTTTTTTAAGCTTTACTTGAACAACTAATTGACTACCCATGGCATCATGAGGACTGACGCTGGGGGAGCGTTGCAACTCCCAGGTACGGGCGCGATAACGAAATGGTTTAGAGGTCAATGCACCAACGGGACACAAATCAATGACATTACCAGAAATTTCAGAATTCACGGTACGGTCAACAAACGCTAACACCTCAGAGCGCTCACCTCTACCCCCCACACCGAGCTCCATAATACCGGCTATTTCCTGACCAAAACGTACACAGCGGGTACATAAGATACAACGGGTCATATCCGTTTGAATGAGCGGTCCTAGATTTTTATTACTCACCACACGTTTTTCTTCTTTAAAACGTGAAGCACTAGGGCCATAGCCCACACTAATATCTTGTAATTTACATTCCCCACCCTGATCACAAATGGGGCAATCTAGAGGATGGTTAATTAATAAAAACTCCATCACTGCTTTTTGCGCATTAATGGCAAATTCAGAATGGGTAAATACTTTCATTCCTTCAGTGGCAGGGGTTGCGCAAGCGGGAAGGGGTTTAGGCGCTTTCTCAACTTGCACAAGACACATGCGGCAATTGGCCGCAATAGAGAGTTTTCTGTGATAACAAAAGTGTGGAATTTTTATACCAAGCTTTCTGGCCGCATCCATTACGGTTCGCCCACTCTCCACTTGGGTTGTTTGTCCATCTATCTCAACAGTAACCAAAGCCATGTTTACGCCGCCTTCTCAGAAACGTGATCAGCACCCACAAGGCAGCGCTTGTGTGTGACGTGGTATTCAAACTCATCACGATAATGGGTAATAAATGCACGTACAGGCATCGCTGCCGCATCACCCAGAGCACAAATAGTTCGTCCTTGAATGTTATTACATAGCGATAACAGCAAATCGAGATCCTCACCACGCCCTTCACCTTTTTCAATACGGTGAACAACACGGTACAACCATCCTGTGCCCTCGCGACAGGGAGTACATTGACCACAGGATTCTTCGTGATAAAAATAAGATAATCTCTCTAATGCACGCACCATACAGGTGGTCTCATCCATGACAATCACAGCCCCTGAGCCCAACATTGAACCTGCCTTGGCTATGGAGTCATAATCCATGTCTGTTTCCATCATAATTTGTCCTGGAATAACCGGCATAGAGGAACCACCTGGAATCACAGCTTTAATCTTACGTCCCCCTCTCATGCCGCCAGCCATATCCAGTAGCTTTGCAAAAGGAGTACCAAGCGGTACTTCATAATTACCAGGACGATTCACGTGCCCTGAGACTGAGAAAATTTTTGTACCACCATTGTTAGGGCGACCCATAGCTAAAAAAGCCTCGCCCCCTTCACGAATAATCCAGGGGACATTAGCAAAGGTTTCTGTGTTATTGATGGTTGTTGGTCGACCATATAAACCGTAGGTGGCCGGGAAAGGTGGTTTGTAGCGAGGTTGTCCTTTTTTTCCTTCTAACGACTCTAATAAAGCTGTTTCTTCACCGCAAATATAAGCCCCATAACCATGGTGGTTAAATAATTCAAAAGAAAAATCACTACCTAAAATATTGTTACCTAAGAACCCAGCTGCTCTAGCTTCAGCAATGGCTTCTTCACAACGCTCGTAGACCGACCAAATCTCGCCATGGATATAGTTATAACCACGCGTTGCCCGCATTGCAAAACCAGCAATAATCATTCCTTCAATAACGGCGTGCGGGTTATAGCGCAAAATATCACGGTCTTTAAATGTACCAGGCTCACCTTCATCGGAATTACATACCACATAGCGCTCGCCACTGACTTCTTTGGGCATAAAGGTCCATTTGGTGCCGGTTGGGAAACCTGCCCCACCACGACCTCGTAACCCTGATTTTTTCACTTCATCAATAACGGCCTCAGGACTCATACCACTGAGTACTTTTTTCAGTGCCTCATAGCCACCACGCTTTACATAATCATGTAAATGCCAAGTGTGCTCTCTGTCGTCACCGAGTTGCCCTAATATCGCACCGGTCATGACTTTAACTCCTTCAACAATTCGTCTAACTTTTCTTCTGTAACAAAGGAACGCATATCGTGGTTATTCACCAACAATACTGGGGCATCACCGCACGCCCCAAAACATTGCCCTTCCTTAAGACTAAACATACCGTCCTCAGTGACTTCATTAAAATCAATACCCAACCGTTCTTTTAATTTTTTACAAATGGCGTCAGCACCAGATAGAGCACAGGGTAAATTGGTACATAAAGTCAATTTGTACTTACCCATGGGCTTGGTGTTATACATTTCATAGAAGGTTGCCACTTCATACACAGCAACGGAGGGCATACCCAAATACTGCGCCACACTATCCATGACGTCATTAGATAACCAACCATGCTGTTCTTGAGCAATACGTAGCGCAGACATCACAGCAGACTGTTTTTGATCCGCTGGATACTTACGAATCTCGTGATCAATTTTCTCGAGGGATTCTTTGGATAATAAGCTCAACGGTCAATCTCCCCAAATACAATATCTTGTGTACCAATGATAGCTACCAAATCAGCAATCATGTGCCCTCTTGTCATCTCATCCAAACCAGACAAGTGCGCATAACCCGGTGCACGAATCTTTAACCGATAGGGTTTATTTGCCCCATCTGAAATCATGTAAATAGAAAACTCACCCTTGGGTGCTTCCACACTAGCTAAGGCTTCACCTGCAGGAATATGCATGCCCTCAGTAAAGAGTTTGAAATGGTGAATTAACTCTTCCATGTTGGTTTTCATATCAGTACGTGTAGGTGGCGCCACTTTATGATTGTCTGTAATAACTGGTCCTGGGTTATTACGAAGCCACGTAATACACTGTTTGATGATTCGATTAGACTGACGCATTTCTTCAATACGCACTAAATAGCGATCATAACAATCACCATTTACGCCTATGGGAATATCAAAATCTAAATCCGCGTATACTTCATAGGGTTGCTTTTTACGTAAATCCCAAGCGATACCTGAGCCTCTTATCATGGGACCTGTAAAACCCATACTTAAAGCGCGCTCGGGGCTGACCACCCCAATACCCACAGTCCTTTGCTTCCAAATACGGTTATCAGTTAACAGCGTTTCATACTCATCCACAAGAGCTGGAAAACGAACAGTAAAATCCTCAATGAAATCCAGCATAGAGCCTTGCCGTCCAGCATTTAAAGAACGAGCCTTGGCATCACTGCGTCCACCTTTGTTGGCCAAATGCTGCGGCATACGATCAGGAAGATCACGGTATACCCCACCAGGGCGATAGTAGGCAGCATGCATCCTGGCACCTGAGACTGCCTCATAGCAATCCATCAAGTCCTCACGCTCACGAAACGCATATAAAAAAACTGTCATGGCGCCCACGTCCAGTGCATGCGCTCCCAACCACAACAGGTGGTTAAGAATACGAGTGATCTCATCAAACATAACTCGTATGTATTGCGCACGAACTGGCACGTCAATTTGCAATAATTTCTCTAAGGCCATGACATAACCATGCTCATTACACATCATCGATACATAATCGAGTCGATCCATGTAAGGCACAGTTTGCAAGTAAGTACGGGTTTCTGCTAACTTTTCTGTGGCACGATGCAATAAGCCAATGTGTGGATCAGCACGCTCAATCACTTCACCATCAAGCTCTAATACAAGACGTAATACGCCGTGTGCCGCAGGGTGTTGCGGACCAAAATTCATGGTGTAATTTCTAATCTCAGCCATGGTGTTCTGTATCCCCATAATTTTCTGGACGAGTAATACGTGGCACCACTTCACGAGGTACCAATGTAAGCGGTTGGTATACCACGCGTTTTTGGTGTTCGTCGTAACGCATTTCTACATAGCCTGATATCGGAAAATCTTTTCTGAATGGATGCCCCACAAAGCCGTAATCAGTGAGCAAACGACGTAAATCAGGATGTCCTTCAAAAATAATGCCAAACAAATCAAAGGCCTCACGCTCCATCCAATTAGCCGATGACCAAATGGATTCCACAGACGACAAAACAGGCAGACTGTCGTCCTCGGCAAACACACGAACGCGTAGACGTTGGTTGTTTTTCACAGACAGTAAATGACTAACCACAGCAAAGCGCGGTCCGCTTTCACGGTCTTGATAGGTCATGTAATCAACACCGCACAAATCAATCAACTGCTCAAAATGAAACTCATCTCGCAGAGCTTGAGCAACGCTAAACCAAGCTTCTGCCTTAACTTCAATAGTTAATTCACGCAAACGAATAACCGCGTGATCAATGGCATCACCAAAGCGCTCATTGAATGCTGCTTGCAACTGTTCTAAACGTTCATTCATCATAAGTTAGGCTGCACGCGCAATAGTTGTAGTACGACGGATTTTTTGTTGTAACTGAATAACACCATAGAGCAACGCTTCAGCTGTGGGGGGGCAACCAGGTACATAGACATCCACAGGAACAATACGGTCACAGCCGCGCACAACGGAATATGAGTAATGGTAATAACCACCGCCATTGGCGCAGGATCCCATAGAGAGCACCCAGCGTGGCTCTGCCATCTGATCATAGACTTTACGTAAAGCAGGTGCCATTTTATTACACAGAGTCCCCGCAACAATCATTAAGTCAGACTGTCGTGGGCTAGGTCTAAACACCACACCAAAACGATCCAAGTCATAGCGCGAAGCACCAGCATGCATCATTTCCACAGCACAACAGGCCAAGCCAAACGTCATTGGCCATAAGGAACCAGTACGAGTCCAATTGATAATGGTATCAAGGCTGGTTGTCACAAAGCCTTCTTTTAATACCCCTTCTAGAGCCATAACACTACGCCTCCTAATTTACTGAACGTTTATTCCCACTCCAGGGCGCCTTTCACCCACTCGTAGACAAAACCAACTACTAAAATGAGTAGGAATATCATCATTGCGATAAAACCAAACCAACCAATATCCTTGACGACAATGGCCCAAGGAAATAGAAAAGCGATTTCTAAATCAAATAAGATAAACAAGATAGCAACGAGATAATAGCGAACGTCAAAACGCATACGCGCATCTTCGAAGGCCTCAAACCCGCACTCATACGGAGAATTTTTTGCTTCGTCAGGACGACTAGGGGCCAACAGCCTACCTAAAAAGGGAGGCAATACGCCGATTACGAGGCCTACTAAAATAAACAACAACACAGGCAAATAATTTTGCACCATCACCTACATTAACTCCTCGTAATGGTGCCGATGAGCAGACTCGAACTGCTACGGCTTTCGCCACCGCCCCCTCAAGACGGCGTGTCTACCAATTTCACCACATCGGCATTATTTTTATCATTCCATACGTTTTGCGTATGATTTAGTTAACCTTATTTCGGAATTTCAGAGGATTTAGAGTCCGAAACTGACGGCGCAACAGGTGCCACTTTTGGCGCCACCGGCTGCGTTATCGTGGTTTGCTGCATGACACTGGTCGCTCCTGAGCTATGCCCCGAGAACCACGTTAACAACAAACTTGTTGCAAAAAAAATGGCTGCTAGAATAGCTGTTGAGCGGCTTAAGAAGTTACCAGCACCTGAGGCACCAAATAACCCACCTGCTGAACCACTACCGAAAGCGGCACCTAAATCAGCACCTTTACCGTGCTGAATCAATACTAAACCAATGACGCCGACTGCCGCTAAAACATGGACAACCCAGACTAATGTATGCAACATAACCTTTTCCTATTACCCTGCAGCACTCACGGCTGCAGCTTGAATAATCGCCATAAAATCCTCTGCCACGAGAGACGCTCCACCTACTAATGCACCATCAACATCTGGCAAGGACATTAATTCTAACGCGTTCGCGGGTTTCACGCTACCACCATAGAGAATATTTAATGCAGAAGCTGCCACCCAATCCACTGCCGCCACTCTCTGACGTAAGGCCTGGTGCACTTCTTGGACCTGTTCTATGGTAGCGCTTTTTCCTGTGCCAATTGCCCATATAGGCTCATAAGCCAATACTAAGCGTTGAATATGGTCAACATCCAAAGCATTTAAAACTGCATCAATTTGACGATATAATACCGATAAGGTTTCACCTTTTTCACGCTCCCCTAAACTTTCGCCAATACAGACAATTGGTCTTAAGCCATTTTCGATGCATACCTTGGCCTTCAGAGCAACCACTTGATCGGTTTCTTGATGGCGTTGACGTCGTTCGGAATGACCAACAATAACGAAATGGCAACCAAAATCAAGTAACATAGATGCCGATACTTCCCCTGTAAAGGCTCCTGCTTTACTCTCAACACTAACATCTTGAGCACCCCACAGGATTGTACTGGTATGTAACTGTTGTTGCGTTTGACTAAGATAGGGAAAAGGCGGAATGACAGCGGTTTGTAGCTGATTAAATTGAAGCTGGCGTTGGACTAGGGTTTTTAGTAGCGCTTCGTTTTCTTTTAGGGAACCATTCATTTTCCAATTCCCAGCCACCAGCTTCTTGCGCATACTCTCCCCTTTATGCCAATAATTTATCCAAACTTTCCGGTAATGTAATCTTCTGTCGCTTTTTGATTGGGTTTTGTAAATATTTTATCGGTCTCATCAAACTCAATGAGCTCGCCCAAGTACATATAAGCTGTGTAATCGGACACCCGTGCAGCCTGCTGCATATTGTGTGTCACAATCACTACAGTGTAATCTGTTTTGAGGTCATCTAGCAATTCTTCAATATGAGCTGTTGATATGGGGTCCAACGCTGAGGTGGGTTCATCAAGCAAAATCACCTCAGGTTTAATGGCAATACAACGGGCAATACATAAACGCTGTTGCTGTCCACCGGATAATCCATAACCACTTTGGTGGAGTTTATCTTTTACTTCTTTCCATAACGCAGCCTTAGTCAAAGCCCATTCAATACGCTCATCCATTTCAGCCTTGGATAATCTCTCGTAGAGTTTTACGCCAAAAGCAATATTGTCATAAATGGACATGGGAAAGGGGGTTGGTTTTTGAAACACCATACCCACACGAGCACGCAACAAAGTAGGATCACTACGGCTATTTAATACATTTTTTCCATCAAGCAAAATTTCGCCTGTGGCACGATTTTGTGGATATAACTCATGTAAACGATTAAAGGTTCTCAATAGAGTTGATTTACCGCAACCAGAGGGCCCGATAAACGCGGTCACTTTATTGGATTGAATGTCCATAGAGACATTCTTTATGGCATGAAATTTACCATAATAGAAATTAAGATTTCTCACAGAAATACGTAATTTCGAACCCATATGCTGTTCAGTCATCATGACACCTATTTAAAAACTATCCATTATTCTTTTGACGGAAAAAAACACGCGCCAAAACGTTTAATAATAACACGCTGAATGTAATCAAAATCGCCCCACCCCAAGCTAGGCGATGCCAATCCTCATAGGGACTCATGGCAAACTGAAATATAACCACAGGTAAGTTAGCCATGGGCTCATTCATATTTAACGAGAAAAACTGGTTATTAAGTGCCGTAAAAAGAAGCGGCGCAGTCTCTCCACTAATACGAGCGACCGCTAACAATACCCCTGTCGCAATCCCGGCTCTGGCAGCCCGATAAGATACCATAGTGATCATCTTCCATTTAGGGGCACCCAAAGCAATCGCGGCTTCTCGTAGACTATCGGGCACTAATTTCAACATGTCATCAGTGGTTCTAACCACCACAGGAATAACTATTAGAGACAGCGCAAGTCCACCAGCATAACCTGAGAAATGGCCTGTTTTGGCAACATAAACTGAGTAAACAAATAAACCAAGAACGATAGATGGGGCACTCAATAAAATATCATTAATAAAGCGCGTTGCAGAGGATAACCAATTGTTGCGACCATACTCAGATAAATAGGTACCAGCAAGTATGCCAATGGGAGTGCCCACTACAGTACCCAAACCTGCCATAAGAAGACTACCCACTATGGCATTAAATAGTCCACCATCACTTCCTGGAGGCGGGGTGGACGCTGCAAACATCTGCCAATTTATAGCATCAATTCCCTTCACAAAAAGAGTGGCTAAAATCCAAAATAACCAAAATAAGCCAAAGGCCATACCAAAGGCTGAGCCAATCATATTAAAGTTATTGATATAGCGTCGGCGACGATAAATTGCTCTTGATTCTCTACTTAAATGTTTTTGCATATTAGCTCTTTGTCCCTTCTAAACGGTTCATGCGCAACAGCATCCATTTAGCCAGTGCTAACACCAAGGTGGTGATGAAAAACAAAATCAATCCTAACTCGATTAACGAGGAAGTATAAAGCGTCCCCACTGCCTCCTGAAATTCATTAGCAAGCGATGAAGCAATACTGTTACCAGGGGCCAAGAGAGAGGTCTGTAAACGCTGGGCATTACCAATCACAAAGGTCACCGCCATGGTCTCACCAAGAGCACGCCCTAAGCCTAGCATCACACCACCAACCACCCCTGCACGGGTATAAGGAAGAACTACACGCCACACGACTTCCCACGTGGTTGAGCCTAATCCATAAGCAGATTCTTTTAACACAATAGGAACCAACTCAAACACATCGCGCATCACCGCGGTAATAAAAGGAATAATCATAATGGCCAGAATAATTCCTGCTGCCAGCATACCAATACCCATGGGCGGACCAGAGAATAAAAACGATAAGCCAGGGATATGACCAATGGTTTCTTTTAAAAAGGGTTGAGCTGTTTTCTGGAAAATGGGGGCAAATACAAATAAACCCCACATACCGTAAATAATACTAGGAATGGCTGCCAATAATTCAATGGCAGTTCCCAAGGGACGTCGTAACCATTTAGGAGACATCTCTGTCAGAAAAATAGAAATACCAAAGCTAATTGGTAAGGCAATAATTAGGGCAATGAAAGAACTCACTAAGGTGCCGTAGATTTGCACTAAAGCACCGAATTTTTCCTGAACAGGATCCCAATCGTCAGAAAAAAGAAAACCAATTCCAAATGCCTTAATAGAAGGCATACTGGATATAACTAAAGACACTAAAATAGCCGCTAATATTAACAATACTAGTAGAGCAAAAAAGCGGGTTATGTTTTCAAAAAACACATCCCCTAAGCGATACAACCGCTCCTTAGAGGAGCGGTTGACTTGAGATAATTGAGGCTCTTGAGTGCTCATCTGTAATAGTAACTACATTAATTATTTATTAGGATTAACAATCACAACACTGCCTCAGATTTGATACCACATTAGTAAACTGACTTACCAGACGTATCTTTAATGTTTTTCCAAGTTTCTTCAACCTGTTTTACAACAGCCTTAGGCATAGGAATGTAATCTAATTCAAGTGCTGCTTTAGACCCATTATTATAAGCCCAATTAAAGAATTTAAGCGCTGCTTTTGCATTGTCAGGCTTTTCTTGCTCTTTATGCATCAAGATAAATGTGGCAGCAGTAATTGGCCAAGAATCAGCACCAGGCTCATCGGTTAAGATCTCATGAAAACCCTCTTCAGCAACCCAGTGAGCGTTAGCTGCAGCAGCAGCAAAAGTCTTACTCTCAGGTGCTACAAAATGACCTGACTTATTTTTCATCAATACATAAGTCATTTTATTTTGCAGAGCATAGGCGTATTCAACATAACCAATAGATCCATCTTGTTGTTTCACGTAAGAGGCAACACCTTCATTACCTTTACCGCTAATACCAACAGGCCATTTAACAGAAGTACTGCTACCTACTTTGGTTTTCCAGTTATCGCTCACTTTAACCAAGTAATTGGTAAAGTTAAATGTGGTACCAGAACCATCGGAACGGGATACGACTACGATATCTTGATCAGGAAGGCTAACACCTTTGTTTAAAGCGGCAATAGCAGGGTCATTCCATTTTTTAACATTACCCAAGTAAATATCTGCCAATAACTCACCAGATAATTTTAATTGACCTGGCTTAACACTGCTTAAATGTACTACAGGCACAACACCACCAATTACCATTGGCCATTGCATTAAACCATTCTTTTCTAGATCAGCTTTTTCTAAAGGCTTGTCTGATGCACCAAAATCCACTGTTTTAGCTTCAATTTGTTTAATACCACCACCAGAACCAATAGATTGATAGTTCAATCCAACGCCGGTTTTAGCTTTGTACGCTTCAGCCCATTTAGCATAGATGGGGTAAGGAAAAGTGGCGCCTGCACCAGTAATATTGGCAGCAGAAGCACTTACTGCAAGTGACGCAAATCCTAGAGCAACAATCAGTCTAGATAAAGTTTTAGTCATGGTTAAAACTCTCCAATCAAAAATGAAAATAAATGTTTCAGGCGTAGGTTACAGTTCAATCATTACACTTTCATTACGATCGTACTTATTACGCTACTTATTTCTTACAACAAGACTTTTACCAAGCTCGCTCCAATGCTCAGATTCGATAGTCAAATTAGCCGCACTTAAAGGATTGTGTTGCAACCAGCGCGCACTGATGGTTAAAGCATATCCTTTAGTATTGGGTGACAGCCTCATGATTGGTTCTGATAATTGACGTCGATCACGATGAATAAGTACCGCTAAGCGTAAGGCAAGAATCATTGACCACCCAATATCATTAGTTACTCGTGGTTGAACCTTGGTTAATCTACCCCGCTGAGCCTGCAATAATCCACCAACAATGGCTTGTTCTTGTTTGGAAAACCCCGGCATATCGGCATTATCAATAATGTAGGCTGCGTGACGATGGTATCCGGCATGGGCAATAGATAAACCAATCTCATGTAATTGAGCAGCCCAACCTAGATAAAGCGCATAGCGCTGATAGTTCTCTTTATCAACCAATTGCTTAAATAGTTTTAAGGCCAGTTGTTTAACACGTAAAGCTTGAGCACTGTCAGTATGGTAGCGCTGTGCGAATTCATTAACAGTGGTGACGCGAATATCCTCTTGATGTTCTATACGCCCTAACATTTCATAGAGTACGCCCTCACGTAAACCACAATCGGTGGTCACCATCTCAGTGATTGCTAACTCTTTAAAAATACTGAGCATAATGGCAAGACCGCCGGCTAATACAGGAATACGATCACTTTTAAGACCAGGAAGCTTTAAATTATAGGTATCGCCTGCCGCAATCAAACGCTCTTTGAGAAACTCAAGACCTTTTCTCGTGATAAGGCCTGCTGGAAAACCATTTTGCTCTAATAGTTCAGTGAGCGCTTTAGCGGTACCTGAGGAGCCCACTGCCACTTGCCACTGATGACCACCAAACTGTTTTTTTAACACTTGGCACTCAGTTGCTGCAGCAAGTTCAGCTTGTTTAAACGCTTTGTGGCTGACTTTAGCCTCAGGAAAAAAACGCGACGAATAGGTGACGCAGCCCATATAAAGACTCTCTACCACCAGAGGGCGATAGCGCTGACCTATAATAAACTCTGTGGATCCTCCACCGATATCAACGACCAAGCGTTTTTCATTGCTGCGCGGCAGAAAATGGGACACACCAATGTAAATTAATCGTGCTTCTTCATGGCCTGCAATTATCTCAATGGGTACACCTAAGATAGCTTCTGCTTGACGCAAAAATTGTGTGGCATTCTTAGCAACGCGAAGTGTGTTCGTGCCCACCACTCTCACCGCTCCTGCTGGTAAACCACGGATACGCTCAGAGAAACGTTTTAAACAGTTAAGCGCGCGTTGCTGAGAGGTATGATCAAGTGTTTTATCTTCTTTTAAGCCTGCTGCTAAACGTATGGTTTCTTTTAGTGCATCTAATGTATACAACTGACCGTTAACAACTCGAGCCACCTCAAGTCTAAAACTATTTGAACCCAGATCAATGGCAGCAATGACCGAATGAGACATAACTCACTTCGCTTAAGATAAAAACCATAGTCTACCAAATAAAAAGCCTGATTATAATTATTTACCACATTCGTATAGAAAGTCCTGTCGTTCAGAGCAAAGATATAAGACAAGGACGCCAAAAAAAATCCCTTCTTTTAGGGAAGGGAAAATATCAATAGACTTTTCTATTATTTGAAACCCTCTACAGAAGTTTTTCTGTCACAGATTGCTTCATAAAATGACGGGAATAGCGGTGGTCCATATTAGCTGTCGGCAATAACAATAGACAGTCAGCTGTATTAAAATCAGGATCCCAAGCCGGCTCACCACACACATAAGCACCTACTCGTAAGTAAGCTTTAATTAACGGCGGGACTTCAGCATTTACCGCCGAAGCGCTTTCTAAACGCTCTAAAGGTAAAGGGCATTTCGGGAACACGCGCCAATCAATTGGAGCGAGATTATGTTCTGCTAATTGTCGGTAAATGTTAGCTGCAGCAAATCCACCATCAATCATACTGATGCTGGCGCAACCCATTAAATATTGTACTTGATGAGACTTAATATAATCGGCTAATCCTGCCCATAACACAGCAATGGTGGCACCACTACGGTAATCAGGATGGACACAGGCGCGGCCCACTTCCATAACGTGATCTCTAACGTGCGCTAGACGAGATAAATCAAATTCCGTATCAGAGTAAAAGCCTCCCGCTTGCTCAGCTTGGCGAGCATTAAGAATGCGATAGGTCCCCACCACTTCATTAGTTCTGGTGTCACGAGCCAACAAGTGGTCGCATAATGCGTCAAAACGGTCCATGTCCACGCCAGGTTCAGGGCTAGATAAGCTCGCCCCCATTTCGTCAGCAAATACGCGCCAACGTAATTTTTGGGCCGCACGAATATCAGCTTCGGAGCGGGCATATTGAAAAACCAAACGGGGTTGCTTGGTTATTTCTAATTTTTTTTCAAGTTGAAACATTAATGACGTCCTTTTGTCACAATTATGGCGTTAATATGTAGCTTTGCTTTTACTAAAGCGTGAAGCTTTTATTAAACTTTTATGAAAAATTCACCTCAATCCATTCAAAAACAGTTTCTTAACCGAGAATTGGGCTTATTGGCTTTTAATCGACGTGTGCTAAATATGGCTCAAAGCGACGATACGCCGCTGCTGGAACGATTACGCTACCTGTGTATTGTCAGTAGTAATCTTGATGAATTTTTTGAAATTCGGGTCGCTGGTTTAAAACAACAAATTAACCAGGGTATTACTACTTCCGGTCCTGATGGCTTACCACCACAAAAAGTATTTGAGCTCGTCAGCCAAGAAGCACATGCACTCATTGATGAACAATACGCTCTACTCAATGACATTATTTTACCACGCCTGGCTCTGGAGGGCATTTGTTTTCATCGTCGTGGACACTGGACAGAGGAGCAAAAAGCCTGGGCAAGAGACTATTTCTTCCGTGAAATTTTCCCCGTATTAACACCTATTGGCTTAGATCCTGCCCATCCTTTCCCTCGTATTCTCAATAAAAGTTTGAATTTTGCCGTGGAGTTAAGTGGTGTGGATGCCTTTGGTCGTAATGCCACCCATGCTGTTGTTCAAGCTCCACGCAGCCTTCCTCGCTTTATCCGTTTGCCAGAAAAAATTGCTGGTTGTCCTTATGGTTTTATTTTTCTATCATCGATTTTACATGCTAATGTGGGTGAGCTTTTCCAAGGGATGACAGTGAATGGCTGTTATCAATTTCGCGTTACCCGTAACAGTGAATTGTTTTTAGAAGAAGAGGATGCAAAAAATTTACGTTTAGCTCTTGAAGGAGAGTTAAGTCATCGTCAATTTGGTGATGAAGTACGCTTGGAAGTAGCAGAAAACTGCTCTGATAGTATGGCCTCATTTCTATTAAATACTTTTGAGTTATCAGAGCGCGATTTATATCGCGTTAATGGGCCAGTAAATTTAGTGCGCTTGATGCAAGTGGCTGATATGGTGGATCGCCCTGATCTTCGTTTCCCACGTTTTAATCAAAACAATCCCAAGGAATTAAATGGTAAAAATAGTGACATCTTTACGTCACTGAAGAAAAAAGATGTATTACTTCATCACCCTTTTCAATCGTTTTCCTCAGTGGTTGATTTCATTGCCGTAGCGGCACAAGACCCACAGGTATTGGCTATCAAACAAACGGTATATCGAGCAGGGACTGATTCAGAATTAATTGAAGCCTTGATTGATGCAGCTCACCAAGGTAAAGAAGTGACTGTGGTGGTGGAACTCTTGGCGCGTTTTGATGAAGAGGCTAATATCAACTGGGCGGCTAAATTAGAAGAAGCTGGAGCACATGTGGTGTATGGTGTGTATGGTTTTAAAACCCATGCCAAAATGGCTTTAGTCATTCGCCGAGAAAACGGCGTACTCAAACGCTATGTGCACTTAGGTACGGGTAACTACCACTCAAAAACCACTAAAATTTATACTGATTTTGGTCTACTCACCGCCCATGAGGGTATTACCAGCGATGTGAATGAAGTGTTCTTACAGATAACAGGGTTAGGTAAACATGCTCCATTAAAACATTTGTTTCAATCACCCTTCACGCTCCACCCAGAGCTTATTCATGCTATACAAAAAGAAATTAGCATTGCTCAAGCAGGACGGCAAGCACACATCATTGCAAAAATGAATTCGCTCACCGAACCGTCAATTATTCAAGAGTTATACCAAGCATCTCAAGCAGGGGTTAAAGTGGATTTAATTGTACGTGGGGTATGTTTATTGCGTCCTGGAGTAAAAAATCTATCAGAGAATATTCGTGTGTTCTCTATTATTGGTCGCTTTCTTGAGCATCATCGTATCTTTTACTTTCAGCACGATGTCGATGAAACAGTTTATATATCGAGTGCAGATTGGATGGAAAGAAACTTTTTCAGACGTATTGAAGTCTGTGTTCCCATACTCGATAACACCATTAAAAAACGAGTTTTAAACGAAGGGCTTAAACCTTATTTACGCGATAATCTACGTGCTTGGCAAATGGATAGTAATGGCACCTATCATCAGCGCCAACCGCGTAGCGGAAAGGGTTTTGATGTTCATCACTATTTACTAAATCGTTATGATACAAATAAATCTTAATATTTTATCATTCACCAATAAGGGGTGATTATGGATTTAATTCTATGGCGTCACGCTGAAGCAGAAGATGGTTCACCCGATCATTTAAGAGCCCTCACAGCTCGCGGCGAAGATCAGGCAATACGTGTGGCCAAATGGCTCAATCAATCTCTATCTGACAATAATTATAGATTAATAGTAAGCCCTGCTAAACGCACACAAAGTACTGCTAAAGCACTTAATCATACTATTGAAACCAATCGTTTACTGGCTGTGGGAGCTCACGCGGAAGATATAATTCGCGCGGCACAATGGCCACACTCTCCTTTACCCGTTGTGGTGGTAGGACATCAACCTACTCTCGGCCAAGTGGCGTCACTGTTACTCTCAGGCAAACAACACAACTGGAGTATTAAAAAAGGAGCGATTTGGTGGCTCAGTTATCGCGAGCGCCACCATCACCCCGAGGTGGTTTTACGAGCTGTACTCAATCCTGATATGGTATGAGTGCTTTAATTGATAACATGCTGGGCGATATGTTTTGCCCAATAACTGACCTTTCCTTTATCCTGCCCTTCAACCATTACTCTTACTACAGGCTCTGTTCCAGAGGGGCGCAATAGTACTCTTCCTTGTTGTTGAAGATCTTGTTCTGCTTCTTTGACAACAGTCCATACAGGAGCACTATCAGTTAATTTAAATCCTTGCGGGGTGGGTACATTGATTAATATTTGTGGGTATAAGCTTAATGACCCCAACCACTCTGACAAGGAACACTGTTGATATTTCAGAGCAGCTAAAACTTGTAATGCAGAAACAATGCCATCACCTGTTGTATGTTTATCTAAACAGAGAATGTGTCCTGAATTTTCACCACCATAATACCAACCACGTTGCGTAAGGGCTTCGAGCACATAGCGATCTCCTACTTTGGCTCTAAAGAATGGAATAGCTAATTCTTTAAACGCATTTTCTACGGCAAGATTAGTCATGAGTGTGCCAACCACCCCACCTTGTAACTGTTGACGTACCTGGCGATCTTTCACAATAGCAAACAATAATTCGTCACCATCATAAAGACGTCCTGCTTGATCAACCATAACCAAGCGATCACCATCGCCATCTAAAGCAATGCCTAAATCAGCTCGATTTTCAATTACCTGCTGTTGTAATGACTGAGGAGCAGTAGCCCCTACCCCGTCATTAATATTTAATCCGTTAGGTTGATTACCTATTGTAATCACTTCAGCACCCAGTTCATGAAAGACCCACGGTGCCACGTGATAGGTAGCACCATGAGCACAATCGACCACGAGCTTCATCCCTTTTAAATCAAGTTGACTGGGGAATGTGCTTTTACAAAATTCAATATAGCGGCCAGGCGCATCATCAATACGTTTAACGCGCCCAAGTAAATCAGACTCAAGGCATACCATGGGACGCTCTAACTCTTCTTCTATGGCCTGCTCAACCGCATCGGGAAGTTTCTCCCCTTCTTCAGAAAAGAATTTAATTCCATTATCAGGATAAGGGTTATGCGAGGCGCTAATCATAATACCGGCCTGTAAACGTAGCGCCTTAGTCAAGTAAGCCACCGCAGGGGTTGGCATTGGCCCCACCAACAACACATCTACCCCTGCTGCAGAGAGTCCTGCCTCTAAGGCAGACTCCAACATATAACCAGACACTCTGGTGTCTTTACCGATAATCACTCGCGGACGCGTACTGTGGGTATTGGTGGATTGCGTTAATACCTTACCTGCAGCAAAACCTAAACGTAATACAAAATCAGGGGTAATAGGGGTATGCCCCACCCGTCCGCGAATACCATCCGTACCAAAGTAACGTCTTGCCATTATCGATATTCTCCCTCAGCGATTGCTTGCCACATTATTAGAGCTTGCTTAGTTTGTTTTACATCATGTACACGCAATATATCCGCACCAGATAATGTCGCCCAGAGAGCAGCGATAACACTGGGTAGCATACGCTCATTGACCTCTGTGTTTGTTACCTTACCGAGAAAACTTTTACGTGACACACCAATTAACAAAGGACAACCTAACTCTCTAAAACGTGATAGTTGTTGTAATAACTTTAAATTATGATCTACTGTTTTACCAAAACCGAACCCTGGATCAATATAAATTTTATCTCTATTTATGCCAGCTGTAACAAGTTCATCAATACGCTTATTTAAAAAACTATAAATCTCCTCAACCACATTGGTGTAGTGAGGTTGATGTTGCATGGTATTAGGTTCACCTTGCATGTGCATAATGCACACCTTGACCTGCGCTTGACGACAACAGTCAACTGCTAATGGATCAATTAAAGCGGTGACATCATTAATCATCTCCACGCCTACATCAAGCACCCTCTGCATCAACTCATGATGCCTTGTATCAATTGACAGTGGCACACCACAATCTTTCAGTGCATAGACTACCGGCAATACCCGGTTTATTTCTTCCTCAATACTGACAGGGTCAGCACCAGGGCGCGTGGACTCGCCACCAATATCAAGCATATCAGCACCCTCTGCAATGAGCTGGTGGGCATGAGCAACAGCTGAATCAACCTGATTAAACCGTCCTCCATCTGAAAAGGAATCAGGGGTGACATTTATAATACCCATCACCTGGGGTTGGGTGGTCCATTGAGAAGTTAACATGATTAGCTAAATAGAAAAAACAATCCCGGTATAACCGGGATTGTTATGAGACAAAACTACACTTCTTCGGCAGGTCGGGTGGTATGCCCGATAGTTGCACCAGATGTGCCTGTTGGATTTTTGGGTGGGGCTTTTTGCGAGGTAGTAGGTTTGGGAGGACGTGGGGGACGGCCTTCCATAATATCCTCGATTTGTTCAGAGTCAATAGTTTCCCACTCCAAAAGAGCTTGTGCCATGGCTTCGATTTTATCGCGATTGCTTTCAATCAAATGACGTGCCAGAGCATACTGTTCATCAATAATGCGACGAATTTCTGTATCCACTTTTTGCATGGTGGATTCTGACACATTTTTATGAGTGGTAACCGTACGTCCTAGGAAAACCTCTCCTTCATTTTCACCATACACCATAGGCCCTAACGAGTCAGACATACCCCATTGAGTTACCATACGACGAGCCATATCAGTGGCACGTTCAAAGTCGTTGCTAGCCCCAGTAGTCATTTGATTCATAAACACTTCTTCAGCAATACGGCCACCAAAGAGTACCGAAATGTTTTGTAGAATCTGATCGCGGTTCATGCTGTAGCGATCTTCTGTAGGCAATTGCATGGTCACCCCCAGCGCACGTCCACGAGGAATAATAGTCACTTTGTGCACAGGATCCGTTCTACTTAATAAACGAGCCACCACTGCGTGTCCAGACTCATGGTAAGCCGTATTGCGACGCTCATCTTCAGGCATAACCATGGAACGACGCTCAGCACCCATAATGATCTTGTCTTTAGCACGTTCAAAATCATCCATATCAACTAAGCGTTTGTTAAAGCGCGCTGCAAATAAAGCTGCTTCGTTAACAAGGTTAGCCAAATCAGCTCCAGAAAAGCCAGGTGTACCACGAGCAATGATATCCGCCTTAACATCAGGAGCAATAGGCACTTTACGCATGTGCACCATTAAAATTTGCTCACGACCACGAATATCAGGTAAAGGAACGACCACTTGACGGTCAAAACGACCTGGACGAAGAAGAGCAGGATCAAGTACATCAGGACGGTTAGTCGCAGCAATCACAATAACTCCTGAGGTACCTTCAAACCCATCCATCTCAACCAGTAACTGGTTTAAAGTCTGTTCACGTTCATCGTTACCACCACCAAGCCCAGCACCACGTTGACGGCCTACTGCATCAATCTCGTCAATAAAAACAATACACGGCGCATTTTTTTTGGCTTGTTCAAACATGTCTCGAACACGTGCAGCCCCGACACCAACAAACATTTCAACAAAATCAGATCCTGAAATACTAAAGAAAGGTACCTTTGCTTCACCTGCGATAGCACGCGCTAACAATGTTTTACCTGTTCCAGGATTACCCACCATTAGTACACCTCGGGGAATTTTGCCGCCAAGTTTCTGGAATTTACTGGGGTCACGTAAAAATTCAACCAATTCACCCACTTCTTCTTTCGCTTCGTCAACACCTGCCACATCAGCGAAGGTTACGGGGTTGGTATTTTCATCAAGCATTTTCGCTCGGCTTTTACCGAAGGAGAATGCCCCACCTCGTCCACCACCTTGCATTTGTCTCATGAAAAAGATCCATACGGCAATCAACAGCAGCATAGGGAACCATGACATCAACAGGTTCATGAATATAGAGGGCTCTTCCTCAGGTTTCGCTGAGACATTGACGCCATATTTTAATAAATCACTGACCATCCATGGATCAGATGGCGTATAGGTAGTAAAAGATTTACCGTCTGTTTTCTCGCCACGCAAAGCATGACCATCGATCACCACTCTACTGACGTGACCAGCTTTCATTTCATTAATAAATGCGGAATAGGAAAGGACTTCTCCTGAACTGGTTCGACCTTGAAATTGGCTAACCAATAACATTAAGACGACACCAACGAAGACCCAAGCCAGCACATTTTTGAAGATATTGTTCAAGACAGCAACCTCCAAGACATTACAAATTTAACCGTGGAACAACCCACGTCAATCCATTGTACTACTAAATAACTGATTTATTCAGCCCCTAAGTACCTATCGAGAGCGCTTTGCGCATCTTCTCGTAGGGTTTTTCCCAACAAATACACTTCCGTAGATCGATCCCTGGACGCAGCGGGCTTTCGCGTTTGCACTGTAATAAATACAGCGCGCATTAACCTGACAAAGTCTTCAAAATCAATACCATGAAAAACTTTGACTAAAAACTGGCCATTTGGTTTCAAACATTGCACAGCAAATTCCAAGGCAGCCACCCATAATTCTGTGGCACGGGCTTGATCATATAACGCCACACCACTTATATTGGGGGCTAAATCCGATAAAACAAGGTCTATTTGAGGGCTGGGCAATCTTTCTTTTAACAATTGCCTGATGTGGGGATCATTAAAGTCGCCCTCTAGAAAATCCACTCCCTGAATAGGCACCATAGGCAAAATATCAATTGCAACAACTCGCCCTCGCCCTTTTAAGCGCTCCTTGGCAACCTGCGACCAACCTCCAGGCGTGGCACCCAAATCAACCACCGAACTACCTGGGACAATAAGCTTGTCCCGGTCATCAATTTCCATTAATTTGTAAGAAGCACGGGAACGATAACCCTCTAACTTTGCCTTTTTGACAAAAGGGTCATTCACATGCTCGCGCATCCATGCTTTACTGGTGCGGGTTGGTTTCATGCAAAGGGCGATAAATAACTAAAATTTTACCCACCTGCTGCACCCATGCAGCGCCCAAACGCTGACAAATGGTTTGCGACCACTCATCACGAACTTGTCTGTCATCACTGGCTAACTTAATTTTAATTAAAGGATGAGATAACAGCGTGCGATGGGTTTCAAGGAGGACTGCTTCTGTCAAACCCGCCTGTCCTAACAAGATCACAGGATTAAGAGCATGAGCTCGTGAGCGCAAAAGAGCACGTTGCTGAGAATTCAATTGAGGAGCAACGAGCCCCTCTGGAATCACATTATAAGTATCTGACGTCGAGGATTTCATACTCTTTCACCCCCCCTGGAGTGATGACTTCTACTACATCACCAGCATATTTACCAATTAAAGCACGCGCTATGGGAGAACTAATGGATACTTTACCTTCTTTAATATCCGCCTCATCCTCACCCACGATCTGATAGGTGAATGTTTCTTGATTGGCTAAATCTTCAATTTCCACTGTAGAAGCAAAAACACAACGACCCTCAGCATCAAGTAAGGTGGGATCAATAATTTGCGCATTGGATAATTTAGATTCCAATTCGACAATACGCCCTTCAATAAAAGACTGACGCTCTTTAGCAGCATCATATTCAGCATTCTCAGACAAATCACCCTGGGCTCTTGCCTCACTGATAGCCTGAATGACATTGGGGCGCTCCACATGTTTTAAGCGATGTAATTCTGCTTTTAAACGTTCGGCACCGACAACGGTCAGTGGAATGGTACTCATACTAATACTCCCTACTTAACTATAGATTGTTGTAACGATTGTAGATCATACACAGATAAATTCTCTGATTGAGCCAGCGCCATACCAAGACATGCCGCCTTAGCACCGGCAATGGTTGTGTAATAAGTAATACGCCCTTGTAGCGCTGCATTACGAATCGACCATGAATCCTGAACTGCTCGCGACTGCTCTTCAACTGTGTTAATAATCATACTGATTTCACGGTTTTTAATCATATCCACAATATGCGGGCGTCCTTCAGCAACTTTGTTCACTGATATAACTTGGATACCAGCAGCTTGTAGTGCTTGCGCTGTACCTTTAGTGGCCACCACCGTAAAGCCCAATTGCGATAATTGTCTTGCCACATCTACCGCTTGCGCTTTATCGTTATTTTTAACACTCAAAAACACTTTACCTGAGGTTGGGTATTTCACCCCTGCAGCAATTTGCGATTTCAAAAAGGCTTCTGCAAAAGTGGCTCCCACTCCCATCACCTCGCCCGTGGATTTCATCTCAGGACCCAAAATGGTATCAACACCAGGAAACTTAATAAAGGGGAATACCGCCTCTTTTACTGAAAAGTGAGGAGGAATAATTTCACTCACCACCCCCTGATCTTTCAAGCTTTGCCCTACCATACAGCGTGCAGCGACTTTAGCTAATTGTCTACCGGTAGCTTTAGCAACATAAGGCACCGTCCGTGAAGCACGCGGATTGACTTCTAACACATAGACCGTCTCACCTTGAATGGCAAATTGTACATTCATTAAACCTACCACATTCAATGCCTTGGCCATGGCCACAGTCTGACGACGTAATTCATTTTGTAGTGATTCGCTAAGACTAAAGGGTGGCAGAGAACAGGCTGAATCACCAGAGTGAACGCCAGCTTGTTCAATATGCTCCATAATACCGCCGATGATAACTTGTTCACCATCGCTCACTGCATCCACATCCACTTCCAGCGCATCATTTAAAAAGCGGTCAAGAAGAATAGGCGCATCCTCTGTGACCGCCACACCATTCATCCCATCTGTGTCAGATATCACGTCGCGTAAATATTTTTCTAAATCAGCTTGGGTGTGAACAATTTGCATAGCACGACCACCCAATACATAACTAGGGCGAACAACAATAGGGTAACCTAATTCTTGCGCTAACTTAAGTGTTGATTCGCGATTAAATGCTGTACGGTTATCAGGTTGTTTTAATCCTAAATCATGCAGTAATTGCTGAAAGCGTTTACGGTCTTCGGCACGATCAATACTATCTGGTTGAGTACCCACAATGGGCACCCCCATTCTCTCCAAACCACGTGCTAATTTAAGAGGGGTTTGACCACCAAACTGAACAATCACACCGTGTGGTTTTTCAATGGCCACTATCTCCAATACATCCTCAAGAGTAAGTGGCTCAAAATACAAACGATCAGAGGTGTCATAGTCAGTTGAAACGGTTTCAGGGTTACAATTAACCATGATTGTTTCATAACCATCTTCACGTAAAGCCAAGGCGGCATGAACGCAACAATAATCAAACTCAATGCCCTGACCAATGCGGTTAGGCCCACCACCTAACACCATGATTTTTTTACGATCACTGGGGTTAGCCTCACACTCTTCATCATACGATGAATAGAGATACGCAGTGGCAGTCGCAAACTCAGCAGCACAGGTGTCCACACGTTTATATACCGGACGAATAGCGTGACTATGTCTTGCTTCACGAACACTGTCTTCGTTACGGTTGATGAGCGTTGCCAGACGTCTATCTGAAAACCCTTTACGCTTTAATCGTCTCAAATGATCCTTAGATAAGGCGGCGTCAGGGTTATTTTTCACCCACTGCTCTTCAGCAACCAAATCCTCAATTTCTGCCAAGAACCATGGATCAATATGACTTAATGTGTAAATCTCATGCAGACTCATGCCATCGCGAAAGGCTTGACCCACATACCACAAACGATAGGGACCAGGGTTAGCTAACTCAGCCTCAATACTAGCGCGATCAGCTGGCATATCATCCAGACCTTGAGCACCTGTCTCAAGGCCACGCAACGCTTTTTGCAAAGACTCTTGGAAAGAACGGCCAATGGCCATCACTTCTCCCACTGATTTCATTTGCGTGGTTAAACGATCATTGGCTTGAGGAAATTTCTCAAAAGCAAAACGGGGGATCTTGGTGACCACATAATCAATGGTTGGCTCGAAAGAGGCTGGTGTAGCACCTTGGGTAATATCGTTACTTAATTCATCAAGGGTATAGCCTACTGCCAATTTTGCCGCCACCTTAGCAATCGGAAAGCCGGTGGCTTTGGACGCTAAAGCTGAAGAGCGTGATACACGCGGATTCATTTCAATAACAATCATCCGACCATCTTTGGGATTAACCGCAAACTGAACGTTTGAACCACCTGTCTCGACACCAATCTCTCTTAATACCGCCAGAGAAGCATCACGCATAATTTGATATTCTTTATCCGTCAACGTTTGGGCAGGAGCCACGGTAATTGAGTCACCGGTGTGCACTCCCATGGCGTCTAAGTTTTCAATGGAACAAATAATGATGCAATTGTCTTTGCGATCACGTACCACTTCCATTTCATATTCTTTCCAGCCAATAACTGACTCTTCCACTAACAATTCACGGGTTGGCGAGGCATCCAAGCCACGCTCACAAATCGCAACAAACTCTTCGTGATTGTAAGCAATTCCTCCGCCACTCCCGCCCATCGTGAAGGATGGACGTATGATGGCAGGGTACCCCACCAATGCCTGTACCTGCAGTGCTTCTTCCATACTATGAGCAATAGCAGAGCGTGGAGTGTGTAAACCAATACGAGTCATTGCCGCTTTAAACTTTTCACGGTCTTCAGCTTTATCAATGGCCTCTTTACGTGCACCAATCATTTCCACCGAGTAGCGCTCAAGCACTCCCTCACGGGCCAAATCAAGCGCGCAATTTAAGGCTGTTTGACCACCCATGGTAGGTAACAATGCATCAGGTTTTTCTTTGGCGATGATTTTTTCTATGGTTTTCCAATTAATGGGCTCAATGTAGGTCACATCGGCCATTTCTGGATCAGTCATGATGGTAGCAGGATTCGAGTTAACCAAAATCACACGGTACCCTTCCTCTCTTAACGCCTTACATGCTTGCGCCCCAGAGTAATCAAACTCACACGCCTGACCAATAACAATCGGTCCAGCACCAATGATTAAAATAGAATGGATATCAGTTCTTTTTGGCATAACACAATCTCAACGTCAGTTAGCTTTCATTAAGTCAATAAAATGGTCAAATAACAGCGAGGCTTCATGCGGGCCGGGACTCGCTTCTGGGTGACCCTGGAAGCTAAATGCAGGACAATCCACTCGCTCAATTCCCTGCAAGCTTTGATCAAACAAAGACACATGGGTAATGCGACAGGTATCAGGTAACGTCTTTGCATCAACGGCAAAACCATGGTTTTGGCTGGTAATCATTACTCTGCCAGTGGCTAAGTCCTGCACAGGATGGTTGGCACCATGATGACCAAACTTCATTTTCATGGTCTTAGCTCCTGATGCCAAGCCAAGCAATTGATGGCCCAAACAAATGCCAAACAAAGGAATTTTTTTCTCAGTAAACACCTTAATGGCTTCAATAGCATAATCACAGGGCTCAGGATCTCCCGGGCCATTGGATAAAAATATGCCATCAGGCTGATAAGATAAGGCCTCTTGGGCTGAGGTTTGAGCAGGAACCACCACCACCTCACAACCGCGCTCAACGAGCATACGTAGAATGTTGTGTTTCACACCAAAATCGTAGGCAACTACTTTAAACTGCTTTTCAACCACAGCTTCTTTAATCGGATTAGCCGCTAAACGCCATACATTATCAGTCCAAGTATAAGCAGTTTTAGTGCTCACCACCTTGGCCAAATCAAGACCGGCAAGACCACCAAAAGCACGCGCTTGAGTTAAGGCCTGCTCTTCGTTGATATGAACGCCCGCCATAATGCAGCCAGATTGAGCACCTTTTTCTCTTAACAAGCGAGTTAAGCGACGTGTATCAATGCCTGCAATAGCAACAACATTGTTTTTTTGTAAGTAAGCAGGTAGTGATTGTTGTGCACGAAAATTTGATAACAAACGAGGTAAATCGCGAATAATAAGTCCCGCAGCCCACACAGCTGTAGACTCCTTATCCTCATTATTTACGCCGACATTCCCAATATGAGGGTAGGTTAACGTCACCATTTGCTGAGCGTAGGATGGATCGGTAAGAATTTCCTGGTACCCAGTCATGGCAGTATTAAACACCACCTCACCAACACTAGTACCTTCTGCACCAATAGACACACCTTGGAATACCGACCCATCTGCTAGAACCAAAACAGCAGGCACGGTCGTATTATTTGATCTATCCAAGACCATGACAATGAACTCCAGACGGGATTAGATATGAAAAACGGGAAGGACGCTTAATTACACACGTCTTCCCGTTTCCGATTGTTAGAATCTTACCAGATTAAGCCAATTAAATCAAGGCGATGAACTGAAGACTCAATCATTTTAAACGTTTATGTCCTTAAATAATTGTCGAATTGCTTTTAATCCCAACACATCTTCCATATCAAAAAATCCCGCAGACTGGGTGTGTAAAAATTTCGCCGCTCGCAGTGCACCCTTAGCAAATGTATCTCTACCACTTGCCTTATGAGTAATCTCTACTCTCTCGCCATCACCCAAAAACGATACGGTATGATCACCCACCACATCGCCACCGCGAATTGTTGCAAAACCAATAGTATTAGGGTCTCTCTCGCCCATGATCCCCTCTCTACCATATAAAGCCACCTCAGAAAGCTTAACACCACGCGCTTGAGCAATGACTTCTCCTAATCGTAGTGCAGTGCCTGATGGGGCATCCACTTTATGACGATGATGCGCTTCCGTAATTTCCACATCAAAGCCTTCTTTTAGCATACGGGCAGCCAAATCCAACAAAGAAAGAGTAACATTGACGCCGACACTCATATTAGGAGCCATCAAAATAGGAATGGTTTGCGCGCTTTGGTAAATCAATTCACGCTCTGCTGCACTAAAACCCGTGGTTCCAATCACCATCGCAACACCCAACTCACGACATACTTGAAGATGCGCCAATGTTGCCTCGGGACGAGTAAAATCCACTAGTACTTCTGTATTAGCAAGCTCATCAGGTGATAAGCAAGCGATTTGTACATTGGTTGCCACACCAACCCAGTCTCCTGGATCACGTCCCAATAAAGAATGACCCCTTCTTTCTAATGCAGCACTTAATGTTAACTCGTTATCAGATAACACTTCATCAATGAGCGTCCTTCCCATTCTGCCGGTACTGCCGGCTATCGCAATACGAATACTCATTTCTCGCCGTTCGCTCCCTCATATTCAGCAGGCTTAACTGGAGGATAATCGTTAGTAAAGTGATCCAAATGGTCTTTCACAAAATAAACCGTTAAATGATAAGGTTTACTTAACACCCCTTTCTCTCGGGTATAAAAAATATAATCCCATTGATTGGCATGGAAGGGATCAGCCAGTAGTGGCGTTCCTAAAACAAGACTGACTTGGGTTCTTGTCATTCCAGGCTTTAAGCGCTCAACCATTTTTGAGTCAATAGCGGTACCCTGCTGAATCTCCATTTTGTATGGATGAAGATCAAAGCTACAGGCCGATAGTAATACCCAACTCAATAGCCATCCTTTTCTTAACCACTTAATTTTACCCACAGAAACTTTAACCTCAACGATAATCAACAGTTTTTTACGAATCTGCCTATAATACCCTATCTTGATCATAAAACACGATTCATGAGCGATCCACAAAACTTAAAAGACATTGGTCTTAAAGCCACTCTACCTCGACTTAAAGTATTGAGTCTATTTGAACAGTCCGATCTACGCCACATGAGCGCCGAGGAAGTATATCGTCGTCTACTCCAAGAGGGAATGGAAATTGGTTTAGCCACGGTCTATCGTGTACTCACCCAATTTGAACAAGCAGGGCTCCTCGTGCGCCATCATTTTGAAGGAAATCGCGCGGTCTACGAACTGAATGCAGGGGAACATCACGATCATTTGGTGTGCATGCAATGCGGTCACGTTGAAGAATTTTATGATTCTGAAATCGAAAAAAGACAAAGTAAAGTTGCTAAAGACCGTGGCTTTGTTATTCACGATCATTCACTACAAATTTACGCGGACTGTATTCGCGAGAATTGTCCGCGTAAATTACTTAACACTATTTAAGAACTGATTTAAGGGTTTTACCCATTTCAGCTGGATTACGAGTTACTTTAATACCACTCTCTTCCATCACAGCAAGCTTTTCTTGAGCTGTACCATGACCACCTGAAATAATCGCCCCAGCGTGTCCCATGCGTTTTCCGGGAGGGGCTGTGACGCCAGCAATAAAACCAATTACCGGTTTAGTCATGTTGTCTTTAATCCAGCGCGCGCAAGTTTCCTCATCATCGCCACCGATCTCACCCACCATAATCACCGCCTCTGTGTCAGGATCATCATTAAATAGCTTTAACACATCAATGTGTTTCATACCGTTCACAGGATCCCCTCCAATGCCCACACAAGAGGACTGACCCAAACCTAATTCACGTAATTGTCCCACCGCTTCATAGGTTAACGTACCAGAACGAGAGACCACCCCTATTGGGCCTTTTTTATGAATATGGCCTGGCATAATACCGATTTTAATTTCATCAGGAGTGATCAATCCCGGGCAATTAGGACCAATCAGAATGGTTTTCTTGCCCTGCATCTTGTAACGTGTGCGAATCATATCGCGCACAGGAATTCCCTCTGTAATACAAATCACCAAATCCATATCAGCATCGACCGCCTCATCGATCGCTGCAGCGGCAAAGGGTGGCGGGACATAGATTACCGACACATTGGCGCCGGTAGCTTCTTTAGCTTCTTTCACACTATCAAAAATGGGAATTCCCTCATAAGACTGCCCACCTTTTTTAGGTGTCACCCCAGCGACAAAACACTCTCTACCGAATGCGTATTCCTGACACATTTTGGTATGAAACATACCAGTTTTACCGGTGATACCTTGAGTGAGTACTCGTGTATTGCGATTGATAAGTATAGACATATTAACCTCGCGCAGCTTGAACTACTTTTTCAGCAGCATCAGCCATGTTATTAGCAGAAATAATAGGTAACCCTGATTGGGCCAAGATTTGTTTACCCAGCTCCACATTAGTCCCCTCAAGACGAACCACTAAAGGCACACCAAGCTTTACCTGTTTTGCTGCTTCAACAACACCCGTAGCAATCACATCACATTTCATAATGCCACCAAAAATATTGACTAAAATAGCTTTAAGATCAGGGTTTTTAAGCATTAACTTGAACGCTTCGGTAACTTTTTCCGTGGTCGCCCCTCCACCAACATCAAGGAAGTTTGCCGGGTTACCGCCATAGAGTTTAACAATATCCATGGTAGCCATCGCCAATCCCGCACCATTCACCAAGCAGCCGATATTACCGTCTAATGAAATGTAAGATAAATCAAAACGTGAAGCCTCAATCTCACTCGGATCCTCTTCATCCAAATCTCTCAGCGCCACAACATCAGGATGACGATATAAAGCATTACTATCAAAATTCATTTTGGCATCTAAAGCCAACACGCGACCATCACCGGTAATCACCATAGGATTAATTTCAGCAAGACTGGCATCTTTTTCATCAAAGGCTTTATATAAACCCTGAAATAAGCCCTCAGCTTGTGTCCATAACTCTTTAGGAACGCCAATGAATTCAGAGACTTGATTGGCCTGCGCAGTGGTTAATCCTGTCATTGGATCAATCAATACAGTGAGAATTTTTTCCGGAGTATGGGCTGCCACCTCCTCAATATCCATACCGCCCTCAGGGCTTGCCATAAGAGCCACACGCTGGGATTTACGATCAACCACCATACCAATATAGAGCTCTTTCTTAATATCAGCGCCTTCCTCAATTAACAAACGACGCACAGGCTGTCCCTGAGGACCAGTTTGATGGGTAATTAAATTCATACCCAATATTTGATTAGCATAAGCCTTTAACTCTTCAGGAGATTTCGCAACCTTCACCCCCCCGCCCTTGCCTCGTCCACCAGCGTGAATTTGCGCTTTAACCACTAGCACAGGTTGAGCCAATGTTTGGCCGGCTTTGATTGCTTCGTCAACGCTAAAACAGGGAATCCCTTTCGGGGTGGGAACGCCATACTGGCGCAGTATTTCTTTTGCTTGGTACTCATGAATTTTCATGGATTAGCCTTATCGATATACAAGTTAATCAAGTAAAAATCTACCTAAAACTTTTTTTATTCTATCAGATAGTATCGTGATGAAAAGCGCATTCTCTGTTACGTTTACTCACTATTTTTTATCTACTTTCCATTGTGAATAAAATTTAGCTACCACCGGACCTGTTGTATCCAACGCATGACAGCCATCTAAGTGCGGCGGTTTGTTAGGGGAATGGGACTCCGCTGAGCCATAACGCGTTTGAAAGGCAACCGTTGCAAGAGTACCAATCATTTCGGTTAAGTGCGTACATCCTCTAACGCCACCAAAACGCTCTTTCACGGCCTTGGTAAATCCAGGCGCAATTTTCAACCCTCTTAAAGACTGATAATGGTCTGTGATCGTCTCACAAAACCCAGGGTAAGGCCGCGCGCGTGTTTTGGCATAGGCATCAATAATAGTCATATCAGCATCAATGGTAATACCTAGTACCATGTCATGAATCGGTTCACCGGTTTTTCTTATGCCATTCATTACCGGAAAATCGTACCCTTTGATATCGACTAAATGCCCCTCGATATCATAGTGACCATCATCACGCTCATATCCTTCAATAGTAATCGTTCTGCGATGTAATAATTTACGTTGACTAGATTCAACCTCTGCCATATACACCCTCACAAAAAAACAATTCTTAATAACCCTACTATGATACTCTTTAATTTACTATTTCAACCTGAATTAAGGTCAAGTATAAAAAAAGAAAAAAGAGGCGAGGCTTGAGAGTTTTTTTTGTTTGTATAGTCACCATAGCGCTGACCCTACCCGGTCTTGTTAGCGCTGACAATGAAACCAATCACGATACTTTATTGGTCAAGGCTTTCAATGCACATAGAAAGCAACAAAGCAGAGTTCTAGAAGCCATTAGCAATCAGATTGGCAATGATGATCTTGCTGATTACCCTCACTTTTGGTATTTGAGCTCTCTCATTGATCAAGGTGTTAACCAAGAGACCATTAACCAAGTGCATCGTTTTAAAGACAAGTATCCTCACAGCCCTCTCTACCCTGCATTACATAACAATTTACTCTATGCGCTTTTTAATAGTCATCAAGGTGACACTTTTTTATCTGAGCTAGAAGCACAAGATAATAATACCCTTGGTTTACAGTGCGCCAAACTTGTCCTTACCCTTAATCAAGACACACCAAAAAATGTAGTAACAGAAGCCAAATCACTATGGCTTAATAATCCTGACAATCATCTTTGCAGTCAGCTTGTGGCACCACTCACCTCGTTATCGGTTATTGATACAGAAGAATTATGGCAATCTCTTCATTTGGCTCTCCATAATCACCAAGATGTCCGTGCTGACTTGATTAATCAATCACTGCCTAATGCGCAACATATCTCCTCACGGGATTGGCAAGAGGCCAACAATCATCCCAAGCGTTTTTTAAATCAACAACTGACTCATCCTCATCTTGATAATGCTCATTATGTCTTGATAGTTCATGCCATTCAGCTCTTTGCTAAAGACGATGATATTGAAGCCTCACAGTGGTGGCAAAACCATGCAAGCATGCTACCGCCTCATTGGCGTGACTTAGGCTGGGCAGAAATTGCTTATCAAGGTGCTTTAAATCTCAATCCATCGAGTCTTGACTGGTTTCACAGGGCCCACAATGGTATTAACCAAGATCATTATCGCGCTTGGCATGTACGCATGGCATTAAGAAATAAAAAGTGGCAAGAGGTACTTAATACCATAGAGACCATGCCTCCTAAAGAACAAAAACTAAGAATGTGGCAATATTGGCAAGCTGAAGCATTAATGCATTTAGAAAAGAAAGACTCAGCCAAAGTCTTATTGCAAGAGCTCACCCACGAATCTGATTTCTATGGTCTACTCGCTCAGGATGAACTAGGGGTTCATCCCACCAAAAAGGTAGAGATGGCTCCTATTACTGATAATGATACAAAAGAGCTGTTACCTCATATGGAGCGTGCTCTTCGACTACATCGTTTGAATATTAAACCAATGGATAGAATAGAGTGGAACTGGGCCAACCAAAAACTAACAGCAAGACAACATTTAATCGCAGCCCAAATTGCCAAAGAGGCTAACTGGCTTGATCGTTCAATTTACAGTGCAAGCCAAGTGGGACTCTATGAAGACTTAGCGTTGAGTTACCCCACTCCATTTGAAGACACGTTAAAAAACACAGTTAAAAAACGCCATTTAGATGAAGCATGGGTATATGGTTTAATTCGCCAAGAAAGCCAATTTGCTCCCCAGGCTTTATCCAGAACCGGCGCACAAGGGTTAATGCAAATCATGCCGATGACCGCACGCTGGATTGCCAAACATCTCTCTTTAAAACGTTTTCTGCCCGATCAAACCACAGAACTTGAAACCAATCTTAATTTAGGTACCTATTACTTACAGCATTTACAGGAACAGCTGAATACCCCAGCACTCGCTACCGCAGGCTATAACGCAGGACCCAGACGAGTAAAACAATGGCTCAGTACACAACCCATGGATGGTGTTATTTTTATTGATACCATCCCCTTTAATGAAACGCGCGACTATGTAAAACGCGTTATGACGAATACGGTACTCTACAGTAAA
Source organism: Ferrovum sp. PN-J185 (assembly GCF_001581925.1). NCBI lineage: Bacteria > Pseudomonadati > Pseudomonadota > Betaproteobacteria > Ferrovales > Ferrovaceae > Ferrovum > Ferrovum sp. PN-J185. The sequence continues at coordinate 92,090 of NZ_LQZA01000001.1, read as the reverse complement.
CGTTTACAACAACCGTATATTCCCCTTAAACAACGTATTGGTCTGGTGCCTGCGGTAGACAATCTGCAGCCTATCCATCTGGGTGAACCATGAAAATCTATCAGGTAGGTGGCGCTGTTCGTGATGAGATCCTTAATCTTCCTGTGCAAGACCGTGATTATGTGGTGGTTGGAGCCAGTGTTGAGGAAATGCTAAAGCAAGGCTTTATTCCTGTGGGTAATGATTTTCCTGTGTTTCTTCATCCCACTACTCACGAAGAATACGCTCTGGCACGCACCGAAAGAAAACAAGGACGAGGTTATAAAGGATTTGTTATTCATGCCAGTCCTGAGGTTACTCTAGAAGAGGATTTACAGCGCCGCGATCTTACTATTAACGCCATGGCACGGGATGCAGAAGGCCATCTCATCGACCCTTACGGCGGCCTTCGAGACTGCCAGGAACGAGTTTTGCGTCATGTGAGTGATGCCTTTATTGAAGACCCTGTGCGCATCCTTCGTGTGGCTCGTTTTGCTGCGCGTTTTAGTCATCCCTTAGGTTTTAGTGTAGCACCTGAAACCATGGCACTGATGCAATACATGAGCGCTTCAGGTGAAGTAGATGCTTTGGTTGCAGAGCGAGTGTGGCAAGAAATTGCGCGCGGCTTAATGGAAAACACCCCATCAGAATTATTTCGTGTTCTTGAACAATGTGGCGCATTGTACAAAATCATACCTCAATTGATTAACGTATATCCTTCATATCATGAGTTAACACTGCCATTTATCGATCAGTTAGCACAACTCAACTTGCCATTGCGTCAACGCTTTGCGGGATTAGTGTTAACTCTTTTTAGCCAAACAAAAGAGGCTAATCAAACGATCGCCTTACTGTGTCGACAATTAAAATGCCCAAAAGAATGTAATGAATTAGCTACACTAACTTATCAGCTCGCTCATGAACCCCTCTTCAATAAAGAATTATCTGCCGAGTATGCCCTGTCTTTAATTGAAAGGGCTGATGCCATTAGACGGCCGCAGCGTTATCAAGAGGCTTTTGAATTGGTGATGTTATTCTATAAAAAACCACTCACTGAAATCCCCCATCATCCGCTGTGGTTAGTTCATCACGAGTTAATCGCAGTAAAATTAACTGATCCAGAAACGCTTAGCGTCCCTGAAAAAATTGCCACTTTAAAAGCATTACGTTTAGCTAAATTAAGGCAATATGGATTTAACTAAGTCCCAATTGCACTAAGGCACTTTCCTCTTCCTCTCCTCTGCCCAACACCAACACTTTAAACAATTCCCCCATTTCAGCAGGGCTCATCAACATATTCACTTCTTGCGACTGACGTACCATATCGACATTCATGTCTGTTACAAATGCTGTCAAACAATTAATTAAACCGTGATGCAGTAAAAATTGCGCTTGGGTGGCATAGTCTTTGATAACTAATCCTTCCTGTCTCGCGGCTCTCGCCACTGACGTAAAATCAATATGGCTTGTGATATCTTGTAAACCAAATAAACACATGGGGTTAGGATGAGCATAGTGACGGTAGTGACACATTAATGTGCCCTCTGCGCGTTGCGGATGATAAAACTCACGCTCTGGAAAACCATAATCAATAAAATACGCCCTACCCTCACGCAAGCTTTCTGCAACTGCCTTCATTAACGCCATAGCCGAGAGATTGACTTCAGTCATATAAGGCAAATACTCATTATTGATGGGAGGTAAGCACTCCATTAACGCATGATTAGTTAGCACTCTCGACTCTTCTCTTAATTCATTTTCATGAACGCTAACACCCCATTCAAACCATCCCTCGGAACGACGTTCTATACGATGTACGGCAAAGGCATCCAATACTTCATTAGCAATTAATACCCCATCAAATTGAGTAGGCCAACAGCTGGCCCACTCAATCTGTGTGCTAATGTGTTGCGGTAGACGAGATAAGAGTGTTTGCTGGCGACTTGTAAGTTCAGGACTGACATCAAGAATGATGTAGCGCTTAGGTAACTGACCGCGTTCAGCGAGAGCCAATAATAAATCATGGGCAAGCTGACCACTTCCTGCCCCCAATTCCAGCACCACCGACTCTTTGGTGGATAATTGATTCAAAACTGGGACAATGGCTTGTGCCAGTGTTTTGGCAAAGAGATTGCCCAATTGAGGGGCAGTAACAAAATCACCATGGCTTCCCAGTTTTGCAGAGCCTGCCACATAGTAACCAAGACCTGGTTCGTATAACACCATATTCATAAAAGTAGCAAAATCAATCCAGCCACCTTGTTCGTGAATCCTATCAATAATCGTATTGAGCAATTTTTTACTGTGCGCTAACTGAATGTCGTTAGGGGCCACAGAGTCGGGTAAAATAGGAGGTATTAATTTTTTCATAAGCAGTATTTTATGACATTTTCAGATGTTCCATTGTCCGCTAATATGACACGTCTCAAAGAACGCCTGCTCACCGAAATGGGCAAGGCAATTGGCGACTATCAGATGATCGACAACAATGATCGATTAATGGTGTGCTTAAGTGGCGGTAAAGACTCTCATACCTTACTTGATCTGTTGCTGGAGATGAAAAAAAGGGCACCAATTCATTTTGATATCATTGCCGTTAATCTCGATCAAAAGCAACCAGGGTTCCCAGAGCACACGCTACCCCACTATTTAGAACAACGTGGCGTGGATTATCGCATTATTGAAGCGGATACCTATTCTCTTGTCAAAGAGAAAATCCCCGCCGGCAAAACCACCTGTTCATTATGCTCACGACTACGTCGCGGTATTCTCTACCGCAGCGCTAAAGAGCTTAAAGCCACTAAAATTGTACTAGGGCATCATCAAGACGATATATTACAAACCTTTTTCTTGAATCTGTTTTACGGCGGTCGCTTAAAAGGGATGCCCGCCAAATTGGTATCAGATGATGGTCACCATGTGGTAATCCGTCCTCTGGCTTACAGCCGCGAGAAAGACATCGCACGCTATGCCAAGCATCGTAATTTTCCGATTATCCCTTGCGACCTATGTGGTTCACAGGACAATTTAAAAAGACAGCAAATAAAAGAGTGGTTAACCACCATGGAACGAGATTTTCCTGGGCGTATAAATAGTATTACCCAAGGTCTACAACAGGTTAGCCCCTCCCACCTCAATGATCGGAACCTCTTTGACTTTACTACCCTCAAAGCAACAGGACAAACTGATCAAAATGGGGATACCCTATTTGACGAACAAGAATTAGAGCGCGGCGCTTTTCGTTTAAATGGGCAAGAAGACAAACGCATCCATTTCATGAGAGTCGCTAATTCTGATAAACTAAAAGATTAGATTAAGGAAAAGATAGTTATGAATCCTACCATTGCATATTTACCACCTAAAAAGATTAATTCTTTTTATCCACCGCAACGTACCATGATGGGTCCTGGTCCCTCAGAGATCGCTCCACGTGTATTAGCTGCCATGTCCTTACCCTGTATTGGCTACTTAGATCCCATCTTTGTTGAAATGATGGATGAGCTCAAGTCTTTACTGCGCTATGTCTACCAAACAGACAATCCTCTCACTTTCCCTGCATCAGGTCCTGGTTCAGTGGGCATGGAAATGTGTTTCGTGAACATGGTCGCTCCTGGAGATAAAGTAATTGTTTGCCGTAATGGTGTATTTGGCGGCAGAATGATCGAAAACGTTGAGCGTTGTGGCGGTATTCCTGTGATTGTTGAAGACAACTGGGGTGAACCCGTTGATCCTAACAAGCTCGAAGATGCGCTTAAGAAAAACCCAGACACCAAGGTAGTAGCGTTTGTCTTAGCAGAAACCTCAACAGGTTGTATGTCTGATGCTAAAACCTTAGTGGAAATCGCCCACCGCTATGGTGCGTTAACTATTGTTGATGCAGTAACCCAATTGACAGGTGCGCCATTGTTTGTTGATGCGTGGAATATTGATGCCATCTACTCCGGTAGCCAAAAGTGTTTATCCTGCACCCCCGGTTTGTCCCCCGTGTCATTCAGCGAACGCGTAGTGGAGTTAGTTAAAAACCGTAAAAGAAAAAGCCAAAGCTGGTTCATGGATTTAGAGCTCGTATTAGGTTACTGGGGTAATACCAACCGTACCTATCACCACACTGCTCCAACCAACGGCTTATACGCCTTACATGAAGCCTTGTTGCTGGTTCGTGAAGAGGGCTTAGAAAACTCTTGGGCAAGACATAACCGTCATTACTTGGCGTTTAAAGCAGGTATTGAAGCCATGGGCTTAGAGTATTTGGTGAAAGAAGAATACCGCTTACCACAAATGAATGCCGTGAAGGTGCCTGAAGGTATTGATGAAGCTAAAGTGAGAAAAACGCTGTTAACTGAATTCAATCTAGAAATCGGTGCAGGGTTAGGTCCCTTGGCAGGCAAAATCTGGCGCTTTGGTTTAATGGGCTACTCCGCTAAATCAGAGAACGTTATGCTATGCCTCTCAGCATTGGGTTCTGTATTGCTTGACTTAGGCTACCCTATTCATCTTGGCCACCCAGAGGCTGCTGCCCATCAGTCTTATGCTGAACAGCACGCTGCTGAAGCTGCTAGAAAGAAAATTAAAGTAGCTTAAGTTTTGTAGCTTGATAAATGCAGCCGGTCCCAGATAACACTGGTTAGACCGGCTGAATTCATTGTATAGAAGTGTAATCCAGGGGCGCCTGCTGACAGCAAGGTATCACATAAGTGTGTGACCACATCCAAACCAAAAGCACGAATTGACGCCGCATCATCACCATAACCTGCCATCTTCTGGCGAATCCAACGCGGAATTTCAGCACCACAGGCATCAGAAAAGCGGCTAAGCTGACTAAAGTTTGCGATGGGCATTATGCCCGGCACAATAGGAATTGTGATTTGATGCTGTTCACAGCGCTCAACAAAATCAAAATACGCATCTGGATTATAAAAATACTGAGTAATAGCCGCATTAGCTCCTGCCTCGACCTTTTCTTTAAAGTGCAGCAGATCCTCTTGAGCAGAGCGGGCTTGAGGATGGGTTTCAGGATAAGCGGCTACTTCAATGATTAATTCTTTACTCACTTCTTGGCGAATAAAATGGACTAACTCACTGGCATAACGAAATTCACCACCGCCATAAGTCCCTGAAGGTAAATCTCCACGTAAAGCGACTACGTGGCGAATACCGTTCGCAAGATATTGTTCTAAGATGTCTTTGAGCGTGTCTTTAGTGGTACCAATACAAGAGATATGAGGAGCAGCCTGATCCCCTTCTTTCAAAATATCAAGAACAGTACCTAGCGTTCGTTCACGGGTTGAGCCACCGGCACCAAAGGTAACCGAAAAGAATGCCGGATGAAGTTGCGACAACTGACGTTGAGTTTGACGCAACTTCTCCATGCCTTCCGGTGTTTTAGGCGGAAAAAATTCAAAACTAAATAACTTAGGGTGACCCTTTTGACTATCCACTGTTAGTAACGATAATGAAGAGGTTTATAAGGACCCTGAGGGCTAATACTCAAGTACGTTGCTTGCTCTTGAGTGAGCGTTGTTAAATGCGCTCCGATTTTTTTCAAGTGTAATCTTGCCACTTTTTCATCAAGATGTTTGGGCAGAATATACACACCTACAGAATATTTTCCTGGGTTATTCCATAACTCAATTTGTGCCATCACTTGGTTAGTAAATGATGCTGACATCACAAAACTAGGATGACCTGTAGCACAACCCAAGTTCACCAGACGTCCCTCAGCTAAAACAATAATACGTTTACCATCAGGGAAAATCACATGATCCACTTGTGGCTTAATGTTTTCCCACTGATATTGACGCAGTGATGCAATATCAATCTCTGAATCAAAGTGGCCAATGTTACAAACAATAGCATCATGCTTCATGGCACGTAAATGCTCATGGGTGATAACGTTCACATTCCCTGTTGCTGTTACAAAAATATCTGCAGTGGCAGCCGCTTGATCCATAGTCACAATTCTAAAGCCTTCCATAGCAGCTTGTAGCGCGCAAATGGGATCAATTTCTGTAACCCAAACCGTGGCACCCATACCGCGGAAAGCTTGAGCACAGCCTTTACCCACGTCACCATAACCTGCTACCACAGCAATCTTGCCGGCCACCATAACATCGGTGGCGCGCTTGATACCGTCAAGTAAGGACTCACGGCAACCATACAAATTATCAAATTTAGATTTAGTAACTGAGTCATTAACATTGAAAGCGGGACACTTTAATTCGCCTTTTTTCAACATTTCATTTAAGCGATGAACCCCTGTGGTGGTTTCTTCAGAAATACCACGGATATTCTCTAATAGATGAGGATACTTATCATGCATGACCAGGGTTAAGTCGCCACCATCATCTAAAATCATATTAGGTAGCCAACCATTGGGGCCAAAAATGGTTTTCTCAACACACCACCAGAACTCTTCTTCCGTCTCACCTTTCCAGGCAAATACAGGAATACCAGCTTGGGCAACGGCTGCAGCGGCTTGATCTTGGGTAGAGAAAATATTGCAAGAGCTCCAACGTACTTCAGCACCTAAGTCAACCAAAGTTTCAATCAATACCGCAGTTTGAATGGTCATATGTAAGCACCCTGCAATACGTGCGCCTTTTAAAGGCTTGCTACCTTCGTATTCTTCTCTTAAAGCCATCAAACCTGGCATTTCACGCTCAGCAATCAAGATCTCTTTGCGACCCCAATCAGCTAAACCAATATCAGCAACTTTAAAATCAGCTTCATTCTGTGTTTTAGGTAATGCACTCATTTCATTTACTCCTTAAATCGCTTGTTTTAGGGCAGCAACACGATCCAACGCTTCCCAAGAGAACTCAGGCTCTTCGCGGCCAAAATGACCGTAGGCGGCAGTTTTGCTGTAAATCGGACGTAATAAATTCAATGACTGAATGATACCTTTAGGACGTAAATCAAAATGTTCCAACACCAATTCAGCCAAACGCTCATCTGAGACTTTACCCGTACCAAAAGAGTTCACCATCAGACTCACTGGTTTAGCAATACCAATGGCATAGGCCACTTGTACCTCACAACGTTGAGCAAGTCCTGCTGCCACAATATTTTTTGCCACATGACGCATGGCGTAGGCTGCTGAACGATCAACTTTAGATGGATCTTTACCTGAGAATGCTCCACCACCGTGGTGAGCTGCTCCACCATATGTATCCACGATGATCTTGCGCCCTGTTAATCCACAATCCCCCATGGGACCACCCACCACAAAGCGACCTGTGGGATTAACCAAATACTTGGTGTCAGGAGTAATCATGTTTTTGGGCAACACAGGCTTGATCACTTCTTCTATCACCGCCTCTTTTAAATCAGCATGGCTGATTTCTGGATTATGTTGGGTAGACAGAACAATGGTATCAATTGCCACTGCTTGACCGTTTTCATAGCGAATGGTTACCTGTGATTTGGCATCTGGTCGTAAAAATGGCAAACGACCATCTTTTCTTAGTTCTGATTGACGCTGAACTAATCGGTGAGCCAAATGAATGGCTAACGGCATGTAAGTATCTGTTTCGTCAGTGGCATAACCAAACATTAAACCTTGGTCACCTGCCCCCTGATCAAGATCAAGCCCCGATCCTTCATTAACGCCAATGGCGATGTCAGGACTTTGGCGATTTAAGGCTGTTAATACAGCACAAGTTTGATAATCAAAACCGATCTCTGAACTGTTGTAACCAATACGTTTCACCACATCTCGAGCCACATCGATGTAGTTTATATTAGCTGTAGTAGTGATTTCCCCTGATATAACAATCAGTCCCGTGCTAGTTAATACTTCACAGGCTACACGAGCACGTGGATCCTGCGCTAGAATAGCATCTAAGACACCATCAGAGATTTGATCGGCAACTTTATCCGGATGACCTTCGGAGACGGACTCCGAGGTGAAAAGATATTGACTCATATGGCGACCCCCGCCTTTTCTCAAAAAAATGAGTATAAATAATATCGTTATTGAAATCAACAAGGTTTATTGACTTTATAATTATGCGTATCGGTTTGTTATTTTTATGGTTACTTCATTTTTTACCCATGCCTTGGGTGAATTACTTAGGATCAAAGCTGGGAAGCTTGGCTTTTTTGGTGGCAAGACAGCGTCGTTTAGTCACCTTAACCAATTTAGCATTGTGCTTTCCACAATGGAGTGAGAGTGAACGACAGTCAATTGCTAAAAAACATTTCCAAGCCTTCGCGACCCATATTCTCTCACAAGGTATGGCATGGTTTAGCCCGCTGCACACAATGAAACAGATTGTGCGTTATGAACACTTTGACTATCTGGAAGAGGCGCTAAAAGAAGGACCAGTCATTATTCTTGCTCCACACTTTTTTGGCATGGATACGGGAGGAATTTGTCTGGCAGCGGATGTGAATATTTTGTCATTGTATGCTCGTCATAAAAACCCTGATATAGACAAACAAATTCAACGTCATAGACTGCGCTGGGCACGCGGCAAGATGTTCTCACGCCAAGATGGAATTCGTCCTATTGTTAAAGATTTAAAAACAGGCTGGGCATTTTATTATCATCCTGATTTGGATTTTGGTGCTAAAGAATCAATTTTTGTTGATTTCTTTACTCAACAGGCAGCCACGGTTCCTGCTCTATCACGATTGAGTAAACTCACTCATGCCAAAGTGGTTCCTAGTTACGCTTATCAAGATTATGCCAAGGGTACTCTTACCATTCGTTTTTATAAAGCATGGGATAATTATCCTTCTAACGATGTATATGCAGACACAAGACGCATGAATGCCTTTATTGAAGAGAGGGTACTAGAAAAGCCTGAACTGTATTTATGGAGTCATAAACGCTTTAAAACGCGCCCGGAAGGAATGCTTTCCCCTTACAATTAGGATAGGCAAAGTCAACAAAACGAGCTAGCATCCTCATTAACAACAGCGCAGGCATATCATGAAATTTCAGTTCACTAAAATGCAAGGCTCAGGCAATGATTTCATTGTTATTGATGCCATTCATCAAAACATTCATTTGTCAGAACAGGATTGCCAGTGGCTTGCCGACAGACATTTTGGTGTAGGCTGCGACCAAATTCTTTTGGTCGAGAAAGCGTTGCATCAAGAACACGATTTTCGTTATCGTATTCTCAATGCTGATGGCAGTGAAGTTGAGAATTGTGGCAATGGAGCACGCTGCTTTGCGCGCTTTGTGTTTGACAAACAACTCACTCACAAACATCAACTAGTGGTTGAAACAGCAGGTGGACTTATCTCACCCACCCTCCTTGATGATGGACGTGTGACGGTCAATATGGGTATCCCTAAATTTCATCCGGTAGAAATTCCTTTCATAGCAGAGAGTGAATCACTTATTTATCCGGTTGAGGTAAACGGACATGTGAGTAAATTATCCGTGGTATCAATGGGTAACCCTCACGCAGTGCAAGTGGTAGAGGATATTCAACTTGCACCCGTTCTAACAGACGGGCCTGTCATTGAACACCATCCGCGTTTTCCACAACGTGTCAATGCTGGATTTATGCAAATCATCAATAAGCATCACATTCAACTACGTGTATATGAACGAGGTGCAGGAGAAACGTTGGCTTGTGGAACAGGAGCTTGCGCTGCGGTGGTGAGCGGTATTCGTCAACATCTGTTAGATGGGCAAGTCAACGTCACCACACGCGGTGGCGTATTAACTATTCAATGGGCGGGCGAAGGGTCCCCTGTTTTAATGACAGGTGATGCAGTAACAGTTTTTGAAGGTAGTGTTACACTGCCAGAACACACGAGGTAAATATGTCTTTTTCATCCAAACAAGTAGCAAACTGGTTAACCCTACATCCAGAATTTTTTAATGAGCACAGTCAATTACTCACACAACTGTCTATCCCTCATCCTCATGGCAGTCACGCCGTGTCTCTTAATGAGCGGCAATTAATTGCTTTTCGTGAAAAAAACCGCGCACTGGAAAGTAAATTAAACGAACTACTTAGCTACGCTAAAGAAAATGATGATATCAGTAACAAAATTCATCACTTTAGTTGCGAGTTAATTAGTCAACGACAACTCTCTGGCGTCTTGGCAACCACCTATCATGCCTTGTCAGAACACTTTAGTGTTCCCTATGTCACATTACGATTATGGGGTGTTAGTTCTGATGAAACCCATAAAGAGGAAGCTAGCGAATTTTTAGCAGTGAGTCACGAAATTCAACATACCCTAAGTGAGCTAAGCGAACCACTATGCGGGAGTGAACTACCTCATGATATTCATACCTGGTTGTCTTCTGATGAGGCAACCTGTCAGTCTTTTGCATTATTACCACTAAAACAACATCGTTGCTTTGGCGCTTTATTATTAGGCTCTCCTGACAGTAAACGTTTTTTTTCAGGGATGGGCACACTCTACCTAGAGCGCCTTGCTGAATTAATTGCATTCAGTATTAAACGTCACGCTCATGAGCAAGATATCACCGACTGACCCACAGATAGACCGCTATTGTCGCTACCTCGCTGAGGAGCGACGATTGTCACTACTAACCGTCAAACATTACCATCGTGATTTATTGTTATTAGCGCAACACCTCAATCCACTTAATGTTACTGAGGCTAAACCTCCACTCATTCGCCAGGTTATCGCAACACTTCACGCGCAAGGCTTAGGTGAGAGAAGTTTAAGTCGCCTACTATCAGCATGGCGTGGTTTTTATCAATTTTTAATTCGCCAACGAATAGTCACTCAGAATCCGTGTCATGATGTACGCTCACCTAAGGTCAAGAAAAATCTTCCTCACGCTCTCTCTCCTGATCGAGCCCAATTGTTAATGTCTGACTTAGGGAGTGACCCTATTGCACTGCGTGATCATGCGCTATTAGAACTATTTTATTCATCAGGATTGCGTCTACAGGAACTCGCTTCATTAAATCGACAGGATATTCAATGGGATGAGAATACAGTGAGGGTCACGGGTAAGGGTGCTAAAACTCGCATCGTCCCAATTGGACGTTTTGCCAAAGAGGCGTTAGAGCGCTGGCTCAAGATAGCGCAAGCTCAATGCAAAGATAATCCCGCGCTCTTTTTAAGCCGTGATGGACAACGCTTAAGTATGAGAAGCATTCAACAGCGGATAACCTTAAGAGCTCAACAAGTGGGGCTCCCTGACCATGTACATCCCCATGTGTTACGTCATTCCTTTGCTTCTCATGTTTTACAGTCCAGTGGAGATCTGCGTGCTGTACAAGAAATGTTAGGTCATGCCAGCATCGTATCCACTCAAGTGTATACCCATTTGGATTTTCAGCATTTGTCTAAAATCTACGACCAGACTCATCCGCGCGCCAAAAATAAAGCTAAAAAGGATAACTCATCGTCATCAGAATAGTTCGTCTAAATCCATATTGTGGCGCCCCTACGCCAATTCCTGTTCCATCGCGCAGTAAATAGCTGCGGTCAAATATATTCAACACAGTCAAACGTGTTTCTACATCGTGATAAGACTTAAAACGATGACTAATTGAACCATTGAGTGTGGCATAAGCGGGTAATGTTTGTGTGTTAGCAAAGCCACTACGTAAACCACTACCAAACAACCCATCTAACGAATAGGTCGCTAATTGTCCGCGATAAAGAAGTGAGCCTGATAAGGTATAGCGCTGATCATGATCTAAATATACCCAGTTTTGGCTAATATAATTAATTTCATTTTGAGGGAAATTATATTGTCCTGTTTGAACCCCATTGGCTTCAGCTCGATTTACTGAAAAATTAATATTTCCCGACCATCGATCATGATGGTAATTTGCCGACCATTCACTGCCATAAATAACACCGAGATTGTAATTAAAGGCAGAGTAAATTAACGCGTTACCAAATTGTCCTTCATCTTGTAGGCTTTTGACGGAACTGTAGTAGTTATCCCAATTGATATTCCAGTCACTATTCAAACGGTAATCAATTCCCATATCAACATATTGTGTACGTTCTGCTTGAACAGTTAAGTTGGCTCCCGAAGGTGACGCGTTAGTGGTATTGGCATAGGTTGTGACAGTGGTCGTATTAATTAACTCATTAGCAGGAGGGGTGAAATAATTAGCATAGCCCACATGCCAGGTAGTACGCTGATTAGGTTGATATAAGAAATTTACACGTGGACTTAATTGATTGGCATTAGTAATACCAGCCACTTGATCAAAACGTAGTCCATAATTCATGGTCCATAGTGGCATAAAATGCCATTGATCAGATACATAAACGCCCAAATAACGGCTATTTGAATTGGTATTGTTCACCACATTAGCAGGCAATGTTGAGGCAATGTTATTGGCATTTAACTGATTTAGGTAATACACCTGAGAATTATTGTCAGTTAAAAAGCGCTCATTTTGAGCCATTAACCCCCACGACAGAGTGTGCTGTAAATTAACCACATAGTGCGTATCATTTTCTATACCTAACGCCTCATTGCGACGGGTAATATTACTACTCACCCCGGTAAAAAATAGATCACCTAACTGACCATCGGGTAGATATTGAATTTGACTGAGACGATGATAAACAGACCATTGTGAATCTAGTGATGAAGATAAATGACTTTTTAAGGTCAGTACCTGAAAACTATTTAATTCATTTTGTTGATCATTTAATTGGCTCGATGGTGGTGCAGGCGTTATGGTTGAATTGTAGAGTGGTGTTAAGCCAACCCGATTAGGAATTTGAAACGCATTATTAGCCTGTCCAAACATAACACTGATTTGTTCATCAGCATTCACATCATAGGCAAGAAAACCAAAACCATTTCCTTGTTGCGTTCGATCATGAAGCGCATTCAGCCCTGCTTGGGGATTATTAATACCAATTTCATTAGTCAGCCACGAGGCCGATAGGTTATAGCTTAATTTGCCACGGGAGCCATTAGCCACAATTCCTGTCTGAAAATAATTACGTGTGCCGGCACTTACCGACACTTCACCATAGGGATCCGATTTGGCTCCTGCGGTGTGCATATCCACCACTCCTGCCGTGTCATAACCATAATCTGCTGGCAACGCTCCTGTTAATAGATTCATGCTAGAGATCATGCGTGAATCAAAAATCTGGCCAAAGCCACTTAAACCAGAGGGAATGAGAATACCATTTAAACGATATTGTAAATTGCCATGATTACCTCTCACATGAATTTGACCAAAGCCATCCTGTACCACACCAGGTGCTTGTAAGAGGACTTCATTCAGTGGGGTATTGTCTCCTTGCGGAAGAGACTGAATATCTGTATCAGAAAAATGATACTGAGACACTCCCTCTTGGCTTACACGATTGCGCCCTGAACTCTCTGGTGGTGTGGCATCCACAATCACGGGACTCATCATTACCACGGGGGGATTATCCTCAGCAAAGGACAATATGGGGTAAAAACATAATAGCGCTAAGGCGCGTAACTTAATGGGCTTGATCATGAGCCTCACTCCTACTAATCAACAATGAAAAAACCACACACTATGAGCGGTATTGATTACATCAATTAAGAGGAGGAGGAGCGCGAGTTGAATAGGAAAAAGAAAAAACTATATGTAAAGAACTGACGCTTAATAGCGCACACAATACAAACAAAACAAACCAGTGTTGTGTGTGTGTTTGAATAACATCATCACCCATCAGTTGCGATTGATGTGAAACCAATTGGCATACCGTACAAGTATGATCAATACTAGTACGGTGATAATGAGTGCTTTCCAACCATTGAATGGCACAGAGCATGGTAATCAATACCATGACTCTTAACCATTTATATGTGTGAGGAAGGACTAATCGTTTACTCATGAAAAGACATTAATTTTTTGCCACGCCCGTGACTGCCAGCGTAACCATAAAGACAATCCTAAACAAATAGTATATACCAAGGCGGCAATCCAACCACCCATCGCGCCCCATCCCCACTGTGGCAGAAAATCTACCCATCCATGGTGTGGGGCAAAGGTGAGCATATGACATAGCGGCATAAATACCAACCACGATAATAATAACAGCATAATAGTGGGGAAACGTACATCTCCAGCTCCTCTTAAACAAAAGGAACTCGATAAATTCAAGCCATCAAATACCTGGTAGGCTGCTGCAATCCAGAGAAGTTTTTCACCCAATTGAATGACATCACTATCTTGACTATGGTTAGAGACAAAAAGACTCATTACCCACTGACCATTGAATGCCAATAATAATCCCATCACACCCATATAAATCATCGCCATCATCATAATGACTTTAGCGCACTGCATAGCCCAATTTTTATCGCCCGCACCAATTGATTGCCCTACCAATGTTGTTCCAGCAAGAGCAATACCAATGGCGGGCATATACGCCACAGAAGTCAACATCATCACAATTTGCGTGGCGGCACCATCCACTGCACTCAAACGTACTTGCATTAATTGAAATAACGCCAAACCAATCACATCTACCGCAGGAAAAAGGCCAGTTGGAATACCCAGACGAAAAACTTGCACTAAGCCTTTCCATTCAGGTCGCCATGACTGAAAAGTATTAAATTCACGCACAAAAATAGGGCTCATAAAAAACAGCAAAGCAACCACCACACCAATCAATAAAGCAAGCGTACTAGCCCATGCAGCACCTCTAATACCCATAGCAAAATGAACAATGAATAATTGATTTAATAAAGCATTAATGAGCATCACAGATAACATGGTCCACAATGTTACTCTTGGGCGACTAACCCCATTAAAAAATGAATTTAATGAATATAAAACAGCAGATATAGAGCCACCTAAAAGACGTGGCAACCAAAATTGGTCAGCTAACTCGTTAACAGACTCAGTTAAACCAAACGGACTTAAAAACCAATGACCATTAAATGCTACCCATAAAAAAAGTGGGGTCGTCAATAATGACCCCCATATACCGCACCATGCAGCATGTGCTGCGTGGCTGTATCGACCTGCACCATAAGCTTGAGCCACCAGAGTTTGCACTCCCATGCCAACTCCACCTATGATTAAAAAGAAAACAAAGACCAAGTAATAACACGCACCCATCGCAGCCATGGCATCAGTGGACAACTTACCAATAAACCATGTATCAGTTAAGTTAAGTACCACCTGTAAACTACTATTAATAAAAAGAGGCATAGCTAAAGCAATAATGGCTTTAACATCTACGTGAGTATGACCGTACTCATCAATACGCTGAGCAGGAAGGATATGAACCATCACCACAAATCTCTTTCTTTAACTTGCAATAGTAAAGGGCGAGCAAATATAACAAGAATTAATAAAAACAGCACATTTATCCCACCCACAATGCCAAAGAGTTGACTAATTGATAACCCCATCGATAAACCAAATAAAATCAACAATGAAGCGATAATCATAAAGAGCGCATTAAGCATATTGGTTAAGCCCAATATAGCGGCACGTTGATGAATTGCTGTGCGCCGTTGAATCCATACATACATTGGCACAATATAAAGCCCCGCAAAAAAACCCAGAAACACCACATCAATTAATGCCATGACAACTGTGTTCATACTTCCCCCCTCCAACACAGAAAGTGGCCATGACAATATACTCATACCAGTCAAGGCAACAGGCAGTAACCATGTAGAGCAACGTGTGCTTAACAATCGACCACTTAATAACGATCCTAATGCCACCGAAAAAGCAAGCAAAGTCCAAAACAACGTCACAAGGTAAGGAGTGCTTTGTAACACCTCTTTGCAATAGTTAGGTAATTGAGTGAGATACACCGCACCAAAAAACCAAAACCAAGAGTTGCCTATAATAGCTGCCCATAATCCTTTTGTTTGCGAGGCTAGCAATAAATGTCCTACTACCCCTTGAAAGGGATTAACCCCAATCTGTATAGAGTCATCTTTAACAGAGGTTAATCTCATATTAAAACTCGATATTAATCCTATTAGCGCTACTATAAGGACTGTACTCACCAACAAGTACTCCCCCACTCTCCCCTGAGGAATAAGTAATGCACTTAAATTGGTACCAAGAATAATTGCCATAAAAGTGCCAAGCTCCACCCAACCATTAGCCAATGCTAATTCTTCGCTATTAACAAGCTCAGGCAGAATGGCATATTTCACAGGACCAAAGAAAGTCGAATGAACACCTAATAAAAAAATAATACTTAAAATGCCCCATAGTGAATGGATCAACAGGGCGAGAGAACCCAACAACATGAGCGCCACTTCAATGGTTTTAAGTAACCTGATTAAGCGCGTTTTATTAAAACGATCAGCTACTCGTCCAGCCATTAAAGAAAACAATAAAAAAGGTAAAATAAACAAGGCGGCAATGATGTTAACCCACGAGCCACCTTGGTTTATTCCCCAGCTTTGCGCTTGAAAGGTAAAAATAATAATGAGCGCATTTTTATACAAGTTGTCATTGAAGGCGCCACAAAATTGCGTCCACCAAAGAGGAA
Organism: Ferrovum sp. PN-J185; assembly: GCF_001581925.1. Lineage (NCBI taxonomy): Bacteria > Pseudomonadati > Pseudomonadota > Betaproteobacteria > Ferrovales > Ferrovaceae > Ferrovum > Ferrovum sp. PN-J185. Next base: position 75,635 of record NZ_LQZA01000001.1, on the reverse strand, counting down.
AAAGCGCTCGCCGCAAAGACATGTTATGTACATTTCACCTTAGCAAATTTACGTTTACCAACTTGTATCACGCCAGCCATTCCAGGTTGCATTAAGAAAGCCTTATCACGAATGGTTTCTGCATTAAACTTAACACCATTGTTTTGAATTAAGCGTATCCCTTCACTAGAGCTCTCCACCAAGTTGATTTGTTTCATCAGTTGCGGTAATGCCAAGCCCTTTTCCCCTACAGAGATCACCCTCTCTTCCAGATCCTCAGGAACCCCACCATGACGAAAACGTGATTCAAAGTCTTCTAACGCTTTAACTGCTGCCTGCTGCCCATGAAAACGCCTAACAATCTCTTGAGCTAACAATACTTTAATGTCACGGGGATTACGTCCTTCCTGCACCTCTTTTTGGTAGCCGGCAATGGTTGATAAGGAGGAGAAGGACAATAATTCATAGTATCGCCACATTAACTCATCAGAAATAGACATCAATTTACCAAATTGACTGCCAGGCTCTTCGTTAATGCCAATATAATTATTTTGTGATTTGGACATTTTGTTGATACCATCCGTCCCCTCTAAAAGCGGCATAGTGAGTATGGATTGTGGAGTTTGTCCAAAATGCTTTTGTAGTTCACGACCCATAAGTAAATTAAACTTCTGATCAGTACCCCCCAATTCCAAATCAGCCTTAAGAGCAACTGAGTCATAGCCTTGTACTAAAGGATAGAGAAACTCATGAATGGCGATGGGCTGCTCACTTTTGAAGCGCTTAGCAAAGTCATCACGCTCTAACATACGTGCCACAGTATGCGTTGCAGCAAGTTTAATTAACCCAGCAGCCCCCAACTCATTCATCCAGGTAGAGTTAAAAGCAATGGTAGTGCGCTTGGGATCTAAAATCTTAAATACCTGCGCTTGATAAGTATCTGCATTTTGCGCCACTTGTTCAGGAGTAAGAGGCGGACGGGTAGCATTACGCCCAGTAGGGTCGCCTATTAACCCAGTAAAATCACCAATCAAAAAGACAATATCATGCCCCATGTCTTGCAGGGTTTTCATTTTATTGATCAAGACCGTATGCCCCAGATGTAAATCAGGGGCTGTGGGGTCAAAGCCTGCTTTAACTTTAAGCGCTTTACCAGTGGCTAGACGCTCTTTAAATTGGGTTTCTGGTAGGATTTCATCACTACCACGTTTAATTTCATCAAAATCACTTAATATGCTCATTTAATAGGCGAGTCCTACAGGAAAATCGTTAAAAATTGACACAATTTGCCGGTTTGTCCAAAAAGCCAGCTTCTGGTAAACTTACGCAGATGAAAACTATAAAAATCAAAATCCAAGATATTAAACATTGGATTTTAACTCAAAATTCACTAACAAAGGCTTCAGATTCACGCCGCAGCGGTATGGTAGCTTCGCTACTAATGCTCAGTTTCGGTGTGGCAACAGCCTTTGGTATTACTCCAGGGCTCTCCACCGGTGGTCATGGTGTTACTCCTGTTATTGAAGACATTACCCGTACCCAATTGTCAGGGGTTGCCACACCTGGCTTATATGTGCAGCAAGACAGCGTCCATAATGGTGACACCTTGGCTTCTCTTCTTTTTAGAATGGGGGTGGATGACCAGGAAGCCCTATCTTTTATTAGAGAAGATAAAACTGCAAAAGAGATTTTTAGGAGTATGGCCCCTGGCAAACCTATCCGTATACAAAAAAATACCAGTGGTACGTTGGTGAGCCTGCGCTTTCCTCTCAATGATAAAGACATATTGAAAATTACCCGTGTTAACGATCATTTTGAAGCCAGTATCGCTCCTGCTACTGAAACCAAACAACTATTGCAAGCCACTGGCACTATCTATAGTTCACTTTTTGCCGCAGCAGATAATGCAGGACTCCCTGACAGCGTCACCAGACAATTAACTCATCTTTTCTCTACTGACATTGATTTTCACAATGATTTACGTAGAGGGGATACTTTTTCGGTGATTTATGAAGCGGACACTGACGAGTTTGACCAAATCAAGCCAGGTCGCATTATGGCAGCTGAGTTTGTTAATAAAGGACAAGCCTATCGCCGCGTATTTTTCAATAACGCCGATGGTGGTGATTACTTTACTCCTGAAGGGGTAGGAATTAAGGCCTCTTTCTTGCGTTCGCCCATTCCCTTTTCACGCGTCACCTCAGGATTTACCACTGAACGCTTTCATCCGATTCTCAAGATGTGGCGAGCCCATAAGGGTATTGATTTAGCAGCCCCCATGGGCACTCCCGTTGAAGCTGTAGCCAATGCAACGGTCGTGTTTGCTGGCTGGAAGAATGGTTATGGTAATGTCATTGAACTTCGCCACAGTAATGGTGTAGATACGGTTTACGGTCATCTGTCAGGTTTTGTCAGGGGATTACGAGTTGGTGAACATATCCGCCAAGGTGAGCTAATTGGTTATGTTGGTATGACTGGTTGGGCAACGGGCCCCCATCTACATTATGAATTTAAGATTAATAACGTTCAACGCGACCCCCAGGGTCCTGAGGTACGTCGTTATCTAAGAGCCTCTGTCAATGTTGCAGGTCACGCTAAAAATCAATTTTTAGCAGCCACAGCACCGTTAATCAAAGAACTCAATGCCATCCGTGGCACATCCACCGCTCAAGCCAATTTCGAATAATCCTCATTCACCACTCTACATCGGGTTGATGTCGGGAACTAGTATGGATGGGGTTGATGGCGTGTTGGTGGATTTTAGTTCAAGTTTTCCTCAAGTTGTTCGTCATGCCCACCTGCCCTTTAATGAGGCTTTAAAAAAAACACTGATAAAGCTTAACTACTCAGGTGAAACACCACATGAATTAGAAATTGCCACAACAACAGCTATTGAACTCAGTCATCTGTATGCTCAATGCGTTAATCAACTAAAAGATCCGCAAGTAACCATTAGGGCAATAGGTTGCCACGGGCAAACTATTCGTCACCAACCCGACAAGGGGTTTACTATCCAATTGGTTAATGGTGCACTCCTTGCTGAATTAACTGGGATTGATACTCTATGCGATTTTAGAGCACGTGATATTGCCGCAGGTGGTCAGGGTGCACCTCTGGTTCCTCGTGTACACCAAGCGTGGTTTAGTACAGATCATTGTCACAGAGTGATCGTTAATCTGGGTGGCATTGCCAATATTACCAATCTTGATCCCCATGCCTCCGTTATCGGTTTTGATTGTGGCCCTGCCAATATCTTGTTAGATGAATGGATACGGCATTGTAAGGGTGTTGCCTATGATAAAAATGGCGCTTGGGGTCGTTTGGGTCAAGTGAATAATGCTTTATTAAATGCATTACTGACTCATCCCTTTTTGGCCATACCTCCCCCTAAAAGCACTGGCAGAGAAGCCTTTAATCTGAATTGGTTACTTAGCTTTAATTTAGTGCATAAATTAACACCGGAAGATGTACAAGCCACATTGACTGAATTTACCACCTTATGTGTTGCAAGAGCGATTCAGCCTTTAAGAGGTAATTTGCCGTTAGAGGTCGTATTATGTGGCGGCGGGGCACTAAATCAATTACTCGTTGAACGATTAGCTGCCAATCTTCCCAATGTTACTCTTACCAGTACAGATCAATTAGGAATTCCCGTGGATCAAGTGGAAGCCACCGCCTTTGCTTGGTTTGCTATGGCCTTTGATCAAAGAATTCCTGGGAATCTAGTTTCTGTAACGGGGGCCAAGCATCCTGTTGTCTTAGGGACGCTCTACCCCGCTTAAGTGAGCAACAACTAAGAGTGCGCCCGATTGGCAGCTGCGCCGCGAATTAATGTACCAATTCCCTCATCGGTTAGTACTTCAAGTAACAGGGCATGCGGCACACGACCATCAATAATATGAGAGGTTTTAACGCCATTTTTAACTGCATCAAGGGCACAATCCACTTTAGGTAACATACCACCAGAAATAGTGCCATCAGCAATTAACGCTTGAACAGTTGAAGTATTCAGTCCAGTTAATACCTGACCTTCTTTATCTAACACTCCTGAAGTGTTGGTAAGAAGTAATAGTTTTTCTGCTTGTAGTGTGACAGCAAGCTTACCTGCTACCAAGTCTGCGTTAATGTTGTACGCCTCACCTTCCTCGCCCACACCCAAAGGGGCGATCACTGGAATAAAGTTTTGTTTGGACAGCAAATTAACGATATTAGGGTCAATACTAACCACTTCCCCCACCTGACCAATATCAATCTCTTCGTCAGATAACTGAGGATTGCGAATCTTTAGTTTTCTGGCATGGATAAAGTTACCATCTTTACCTGTTAACCCAACCGCATTTCCTCCTGCCCGATTAATTAACGTGACGATATCTTGGTTCACTAATCCACCCAAGACCATTTCCACCACATCCAAGGTTTCTTCATCAGTTACACGCATACCTTGGATAAACTCGCTTTGTTTACCCACTCGCTTCAATAACTCACCAATTTGTGGGCCACCACCGTGAACCACCACTGGGTTCATACCGATCAGCTTTAATAACACCACATCGCGGGCAAACCCTTCTTGCAGTGCTACATCAGTCATAGCATTACCGCCGTACTTAATGACGATAGTCTTACCATGAAAGCGTTGTATATAAGGAAGGGCTTCAATTAAAACAGTTGTTTTAAACTCAGGGGAGATTAGGCTCGTCATGGCAGACACTCAAAATGGATAAACTGTGCACATTTTATGATAAAAACGCGCTAAACCCAATAGACAGTTTTAGTCATAATCGATGAACTGAGTTTCATAGCCTCTTTCAACCATCGTGGAAACTCATAGGCCCCCAAAGATTGAGCAAGTTCTGCGTGCCCCTTTTCATCATCTCGCATGACTTGAACAATAGCTCTGGTCTTTAAATCTTCAACAGCTAGTTTTTGTAAATGGCTATTTAAATGGTTTTCAACTTGTTTTTCTGTTTCTTTAAGAAAAGCCAAATTCCAACCATCTCCTGCAATCCCAGCAGCAACCCCCATACTAAAGGCACCTAAGTACCATAACGTATTGAGATAACTCACCCGTCCACCTAATTCGTTAATTCTCTGCTCACACCACGCAAGATGATCAATTTCCTCTAGCGCAGCATTTTTTAATGCATCTCGTGTTTGAGTACTTCTTGCTGTTAGTGCTTGGCCTTGATAAAGAGCTTGAGCACATACTTCACCTGTATGATTAATTCTCATTAATCGTGCTGCATGCTGTCGATCTGACTCACTAAGGGAGGTTTCTTGAAATTCGTTTGCTGGAGTAGCCCTTTTTGACTGAGGGGAAGTTGCTAATACTCTCAGACCACGATCAAAAGCAATAATCAACTGATCAACTGTCATCATCATAGTAGGTCCTTCCATTTCTTCTTTAATGTTTTATTCTAACAACTCTAGTCACAGAAATTAAGTGGATACCATAGCCGATTCTTGAATAAATATATGTTAATAACTGTTAAGTTTTAACAAGAAAAAATATTGCTTTATGAAAGAAATATTTCAACTTGTTAAAAACCAGCTCAGACAATTATATTCATTTGATCATTTGTAAATTATCTAACGGTTAATTTAGTAACAAACAGTATAATTTTCTCATTTGTAAACCATCATAAATCCACTTCATAACTACCCTTATGATTTAAAAAATAAAATAATAAATTTATAAGCTTCATTTGTAATAGATGGAGTTTACACATGAAAAAATCGCTACTCGCTTTAGCAGCTTTAGCTAGCGTTGCATCAGTTGCGCACGCACAAGATGGTATTCAGTTATACGGCGTTTTGGATGCTGGTGTTGTACAAGCGACAAACGCTGCTGATATTTCACCTACCTTCGTAACCGGTTTAGTACCTACTGGCTCCTCAGCAAAAGCTGCTGACCGTGGCACAGTTTTAGGTATGATGAACGGTGGTGAATCAGCTACACGTTGGGGTATCAAAGGTTCAGAAGACTTAGGCTCAGGTCGTAAAGTGAGCTTTACTTTAGAGTCAGGTTTTAGCATTGGTAACGGAACTTTAGCACAAGCAGGTTTGGCTGGTAGCAGCACAAACTTATCTGCTGCTGACACAAGCTTGAACGGTCAGTTATTTGGTCGCCAAGCACACTTAGACTTATCAGATGCAACCTATGGCACATTACAGATTGGTCGTGTTTATAACTTACAAGCAGATATCGTAGCTGGTGGTTATGATCCAGTTGATTTCCAAATGTTTTCACCAATCGCTTTCTCAGGATTCTACGGTGGTGGTGGTACAACAGACAACTTCCGTATTGATAACTCATTGAAATATATTAAAAACTACGGAAATTACACCTTTAAATATTTACATTCATTTGGTGGTGTCTCAAATAGTTACAATGCTAGAAGTTCAGACCAAGCTACCTTAGGTTACGAAAATGCTCGTTTTGGTTTACAAGGTGGTTATCAGTATACTCATGATGTTTCAGAACTTGCGGTGCCAGGTACAATTACAGCTAATTCAACTACATTTGTTCCAGGCAACGCTGTAGCTGTAACTTATAATGATTTAAGATCTTATATTTTAGCTGGCAAGTATAACTTTAACCAAAAATTAACAGTTAAAGGTGGATATGAGTTTGTTCAGTATTTACCACCTAGTAATTTTGCAGCCGATCAACAGTTAACAAGTATTTATACTTATACTGTTGCATCAAGCACAGCCGGCGGAGCTAAACAATACAACGTGTATTGGTTAGGTGCCGATTACAATCTATCTGAAAGAATTAAATTATCAGGTGGATACTACTGGGTCACTCTACAAGCTGGTGGGACCAGTGGTGATGGCTACGATAAATATGCATCAGTTGCTGCTGAGTATTATTTGAGCAAACGTACAAACTTCTACGCTGCTGTTATGAATGATACTAAACAAGGTGCTGCTGCTGCAGGTGCAGCCTATCCTTCAACATTCAATACCTACGGTATTGGTGTACGTACTAAATTCTAATCCCACGCTGGCCTAGTCCAGTTTGTAGATTAGTGTAGTAAAACTAGACCCACTGTGGCGACACAGTGGGTTTTTTTAATGACATAAATTTTGTAGGGATAATTAGTTAGTAGGAACAGTGGTTTTTTAAAATACCTAAAATTTTGAGTAATACAATCAAGATAATTAAAATGAATACTACTTAACTATGAATATGATCTATTTTCATTTCCGCACTGACTTCGCTAGCATAATATTTATCAATCATATCTATACTTGTCCGGGCATTTCTTGCAAGTGTTAAGAGATCAGTTTTCTTACCATATAAAAGACGGTATGTAATTGCTGAATGACGTAAAGAATAGAGAGTTCTTTTTAGACCGTTTGTAGAAACTCTTAAATTACAATGAATAAGTAATTTTCTAAAGTTGTTTTCAAGAATAGTAATAGCAGCTTGACGGTCGTTAATTTCTGGTAAAAACAAATAATCAGATGGCTTAGCAAGGTTAAATTGTTTGTAATACTTAACTAAACTTTGATAAGCAAAAACCGCTCCAGGTAAAGTAATTATTTGTCCAATATGTCTCTTGGTTTCGGGAAGATTAAGTCTTAAATAAGTATATTTACCTTTAACAATTTCAATATGTTGATGTTGAATAATTTTAAGATCAACGGGCCTTATAAATGAATTGACCATAAAACGAATGACCCAATTTAACCCAATTATTAAGTTTTGTTGATTTGTGAAAATGCCATCACGTTTATTTCTATGAGACGGTGGGGTAATTACGGTATGAAATAAGGATAATTTTATACTTTCTTTATAAAGTGTCTTATATTCAGACAATGTAAACCATCCTCGTGCTTTTTTTTGTACTTTAACTTTAGGTATATATGGTACTTCATTGATCCAAGAGTGGGCTTTAGCGGTCTCTAATACCTTTTTTAAGGCAACTAGGTACTGCGACAAAGTAATGGCGCTATAACCCTCTAAACTTAAGTGATTATAGAATCTGTTAATATCTTCATAGGCAATTGATTCAACCATGTAATTCTTAAAAAAGGGAACAATATGTTTTGAAATTCTTGAATATGTCATTCTATAAGTATGTTGTGTAATTTCATTTCTTAATACTTTAGCTTGTTCGTTTTGAAGAGTAATTTTCACTACATCTAATAGACTATGTTGTTTTGTTTTAGAGATTAAAAAATCAAAATAATCTTGTTTAATTGTGGGGTAGTCTGACTCTGTTTGCGCAAGCGAAGTATGATTTTGATATAAAGCTTTGTCATTCTTTGAATCTACAGTTACTTTATTTGATTTAGTGCTTTTATTTTCTTCTTTTGGAACAACTGCTATTTGGGTGTTTTCAATGGGTATAAAAAATTCATCACTAGAAGAAAAGTACTCTTTATTTTGATTAATAATTTGTGGAGTATCAAATAATTTACTGTCCGAAGAGTTTACATAAAGTAGTTTTCCGGTCAGTAAAATAAGATGGTTATCTTGTGCAAGATAATTGTCTACTTTTTGGCCAAGCCTATATTCTTTAACTACCATATATTCAACCTTTATAGGTTAATTTGTATTAACAACTACAATAAAAAAAAATGGTTTAAATTTCTTAACTCTTTTATTTCAAAATATTTGTATCTATAAGTGTGTAAATATATAAAAATAATAATAATTGTAAAAATTTGTAATTTATATGGTCTCAAAAAAACCCGCTATATTTCTATAGCGGGTTATATTTACTACACTAATCTTAACTGGACTAAGCCAGTGTGAGATTAGAACTTGGTACGTACACCAATACCGTAGGTATTGAATACTGAAGGGTAACCAATTCCGTAATTTAAAGCTTCAGAACCGGTTTTGGTATCATTCATAACTGCAGCATAGAAGTTTGTACGTTTACTTAAGTAGTATTCAGCTGCAAATGACGCATAACGATCAGCACCATTTAACTGTACGCCATTCTCAGCACCAGGCAATTGAGCAGCGTAATAGTAACCAGCAGAAAGTTTAATACGATCTGTAACGTTATAATTACCACCTAACCAAAATACATTAACAGTTTTATTGAAACCGTTTTGTGATGCTAAGCCAACATTAGCCACTGTATAAGAGTAAATGCTAGTTAAGGCCTGGTCTGCACTTAAATTGCTAGGTGCAGAGTATTGAATTAATTCAACACCACCTTTTACAGTGAATTTACTGTTAAAGTTGTATTTGCCAGCTATCATGAATGAACGTAAATCAAAATATGATACGTTTACAGAATTTGGAATTGGAACTCCAGAAGCTCCTGTAGAAATTGCCGAGCTCGTGAAAGTGCCTGGGAAACCAATATTGCTTACATCATGTGTGTACTCATATGCTGTTTGTAATCCAAATCGAGCATTTTCATAGCCCAAACTTGCTTGATCGGAACTTCTTGCACCATAACTATTTGAAATACCACCAAATGAATGTAAGTATTTAAAGGTGTAGTTTCCGTAGTTTTTAATATACTTTAATGAATTATCAACGCGGAAGTTATCTGTAAAGCCACCACCACCATATGAGCCTGAGAAGTTAATTGGTGAGAACATTTGGAAGTCAACTGGATCGTATCCGCCAGTGATGATGTCAGCTTGAACGTTATAAACACGACCAATCTGTAACATACCATACGTTGGGTCAGATAAATCCAAGTGAGCTTGGCGACCAAACAACTGACCATTCAAACTCGTATCAGCATTTGAGTAGATATTGCTAGAACCAGCCAAACCTGAGGTTGCTAGTTGACCATTATTAATACTGAAACCAGATTCTAATGTAAAGCCAACTTTACGGCCTTGACCTAAATCTTCATTACCTTTAATACCCCAACGAGTAGCGGATTCACCACCGTTCATCATACCTGTAACAGTTCCTAAGTGGGTGCTATTAGCAAGGTAAGGAGCACTTGTAGGTGTTTGACCAGTTACAAAGTTAGGTGAAATATTACCGCTGTTAGTTGCTTGAACAACACCAGCATCTAAAACACCGTATAACTGAATACCATCTTGAGCGTGTGCAACTGATGCAACGCTTGCTAAAGCTGCTAAAGCGAGTAGCGATTTTTTCATGTGTAAACTCCATCTATTAAAAATGAATTATGTAAAACTTAACTTAAAAGATTTACAAAAACAGTAAAAACCCAAGTAACTAGGCTCTCATAGTCTAACTATAACGTGAAACTATTGAATTAATCCACTTTGTAAAGGTAATTTGTAAACTAACAACACTATTGTTGCGCTTTTGCAACATTTTTAAATCACCATCCGCCACCAATGGCTTTAACAAAGCTCACCACGGCAATCATTTGTGCTGATTTAACTTTGGTCTCTGCAATTTGAGTTGTTAGTTTTGTGTTTTCTGCATCAATGACTTCAAGGTAGCTACTAGCCCCTCCTAAATAGCGGTTAACCGCTAAATCATAAGTGGTGTTAGCTGCGATAGCTGCCTTTGACTGTTCTGTTAATTGGCTTTGTAAGTGATTGAGAGACGCCATGCTGTCTTCTACTTCTTTAAAGGCGTTTAAAACGGTTTGACGATAAGTCACAATTAACTCTTTATTTTGTGCATTAGCCAAGTCAACTAAACTTTGTCTTCTGCCCTCATCAATGATAGGCAAGAAGGCTAAGGGCCCTAACATCCAGGTACTATTAGGAGTGGTTAAAAGATTACCGTAACCGCTGTTCTGGTATCCGCCAAAGGCTAAAAGATTAATGGTCGGGAAAAAAGCAGCTTTTGCTACACCAATTTCAGCATTGGCTGATGCCACACGTCTTTCTGCGGCAGCAATATCTGGACGACGTTGCAGCACTGCTGAAGGAAGTTCAGTAGGTAAATGTGGGTAAGCCTCTACAAAATTATCCACTGGCGCCACACTAAAAGAGCTAGGGCTTTCACCTATTAATACTGCAAGGGCGTGTTCAAGATTAGCTCTTTGGGCTAGTAAATCTTGTAATTGCCCTTTTACTTGATCCAATAAACTCTCAGCTCTTGCCACATCTAAACCAGAGACCACTCCTTCATCATGCCTATTTTTAATAATAGTGAACTCTCGCTCATAGGCTTTAATAGAGTCTTTAAAAATAGCAATTTGAGTGTCATAGCCTCTCAGCTGAAAATATATTGACGCGAGCAATGCCTGTTGGCTTAAGCGCACAGTTTCAATATCAGCGCGACTTGCCTGTTCTAATAAGGCGGAGGCTTTGGCTTGATTACGAAGTCTTCCCCAAAAATCTAACTCATAGTTAATACCAGCACCAATAGCGGTATTACCATACACACTATAATTGAGACTTGAGCTTCTTAAGGGTCTATTGAGTGATTGACGATTGGTTAAGTAATTACCTGATGCATCCACTTCGGGATAAAGTTGCGCCTCGTTTTCATTAGCAATTGCTAAAGCTTGATCGTGACGTGCTAGAGCAATACCTAACTGAAGGTTGCCCTTGTCAATCTTAGCCTCTAACTCGTTTAAAACTGAATCATTAAAGTAATGCCACCAATCGCCCTTAGACTTGTCATCCATTGGCGCTGCTGTTCGCCATACTCCATCCTCTTTAAAATTAGTTGCTAGAGGTACATCGGGGCGCTTGTAATCCGGCGCAAAAGAACACGCATTAAGTACAATTGGTAAAGCAACGAGAGCCAAATACCACTGTTTCATGATCAATGTCCACCTGATTGATTACCAGAATTAGTTTGTGGTTTAACCAAATCACCGTTCTCAATAGAGTCAGAGGGACTATCAATGACCTGGTCATTAATCGATAAACCACTCACTACCTCAACCTCACTACCGTAATCTCTACCCACAACAATCGGTTTTAACATTACATGATTGTCAGCACCAAGCACCGCCACTCTCAAACCACCTGATCTAAAAATAAGACAACTTGATGGAACACGTACAGCACTCTTATTTTCAGGTAAATCAAATCTTACTTGAGAATAGTCACCTGGTTTTAGCGTTTCATCTATGTTTTGTACCAATAACTCAACTAACATGGTACCGCTGGTATTACTAATTCCACCTGATGTGGTTTCCACTTTGGCCGAGAAGGTACGATTTGGAAATTCTGGCACGGTTAAGGTAGCAGTTTGGCCATTTTTAATTTGATCACTGTAGACCTGAGGTACGGGAACATACAAACGCAGCGGATCAACGCTTGAGACATTAAAGAGTTCAGTACCTTTGCCTGCACTAATTAAAAAACCCACGTCAGTTTTTCTGGCAGTAATAATTCCGTCAAAGGGAGCCACCACTCGTTTAAAATTTTCAAAGGCTTCAATTCTTGCTACATCAGCTTTAGCTGCTAATACATCAGCCTTACGTGCCTCAAAGTCTGCAATATGTACATCCGTTTCCTGCTTTGATACCGAGTCTTTAGCTAGTAAAGCTTTCCAACGTTTCATGGTAACTTCAGCTAATTTTTCATCAGCCTTTTTTCTGACTAGATTGGCTTTCGCTTGACTGAGTTGTTGATCTAACTCAGGGGTATCAATTACAGCCAGCAACTCACCTTTTTTTACTTTGGCGCCGATATCGTGATACCAAATTTTAAGGTAGCCATCCACCCGGGCAAGAATTGGCGCATCGATATAAGGTTGCAAAGTACCTGGTAAAACCAAGGTGTTACCATGAATACCAATATGAGGATGAATAACAGCAACAGATTCTACTGCTTGTTCAGCGCTCCATTTTGCCTCTTTATTGTAGTCAAGATAACGTTTAATCCCACCCCATAGCGCAATTAATACAATCACTGCGACAGCAATGACGAGTTTACGCCTGAGGTTTGGAATCGACTTAACATCAAAATGAACTTCATCAGAATCGTGATGCATTCCCAAACTCCTTTAAATCATTACTAACTTACACGGGATCATGTGATTCATCGTCCCATGATTGTTCAACTTCATCAAATCGATCATTACGATGAACCAAACTAAATACCGCTGGCACAAACAATAATGTCGCAAAAGTAGCAAATAACAAACCACCAATCACCGCACGCCCTAAAGGTGCGTTTTGTTCTCCACCGTCCCCCAAGCCCAATGCCATCGGGATCATACCAATCACCATGGCAGCTGCTGTCATCAGCACAGGTCGAAAACGTGTTACTCCAGCTTCTAATGCAGCTTGTACTGGATGCTTCAGTTCTTGTAATCGCTCACGCGCAAAGCTCACCACTAAAATACTGTTAGCAGTGGCGACCCCCATACACATAATGGCACCCGTTAGTGCAGGTACGGAAAGGGTGGTGTAGGTGGTAAAGAGCATCCACACAATACCAGCCAAAGCTGCAGGAAGCGCTGTAATAATCACAAATGGATCAAGCCAAGACTCAAAATTGATCACAATTAAAAAGTAAATCAACACGATTGAGGCAATCAACCCTAGGCTTAAGCCCATATAGGAGTTTTCCATAATGGGAACTTGGCCACGTAGCTCAATGATGGCACCGCGTGGTAAGTCTTTTTTGTTTTTATCAATAATTTTCTGAATATCAGCAGACACACTCCCTAAATCACGCCCTTGAGTGGAAGCATAAATATCAAAAGCAGGTTTAATGTTGTAGTGTGAAATCACCGAATCCGACTGGGTACGCGTAATCGACCCCAAACCACCTAAAACTTGCAATCCTTTTGATTTAGGAGCGGTGATAGGAATATTCTCTAAATCAGCCAATGAATTAATACGATACTGAGGCATCTGAATAACAATTGGATAGGATACGCCATTACTTGGATTGAGCCAGAATGTGGGAGCCACCTGACTGGTCCCCGCTAAGGTTGCCACCAAGCTATTGGTTACATCCGCTTCCGTTAAACCATAACTATTAGCCTGAACACGATCAATATCCACATTAAACTGAGGATAGTTTGTTGCTTGTTGTAACCTTACGTCAGCAATGCCAGGTACTTCTCGAGTCGCTTTTTCAATTTTCTTGATAAACGCTAAATTCTCATATTTGTTAGGACCATTAACTTGAATATCAATCGGGGCTGGCGCACCAAAGTTAAGAATCTGACTCGTAATATCAGCGGGCAAGAAAGCAAAACTTACTCCAGGGAAATCACGCGGCAAGAATTCTCTTAACTGCTTCACATAGGCACTTGTGGAACTATGGTTTTCATTGAGGTGAATTAAAATATCACCATCTTGTGGTCCGATGGTTCCTGTATTACTGTATGACGTATTAATACCACTCACTGACAAACCAATGTTGTCCACAATGGTATCCAATTGATTCGTGGGAATATGACGTCTGATATCACCTTCCACTAAGTCAAATAATTTGGCCGTTTCTTCAATACGCGTTCCCACTTGAGCGCGTACGTGAATTTTCATGTCACCTGAGTCTACTGTTGGAAAGAAATTTCTTCCCAGCATTGGATACAAACCAGCACAAGATACCAATACAAAAAGCGTAAAGCCCCAAGTAAATTTTTTCGGGTTAGCTAACACCATTATCAAGAAAGAGCGATAACCATTACGAAAAGCAGCAAACTGTTTTTCAAATTGATGCTGAAAGCTAATAAAGAAATGAATTAAAGAAGCTAAAGATGAACGCTTAACACCCGCTTCCGTTAACTCTTCTTTATTATGATCATGAGGCTGATGGGCTTTTAAAAATTTATTAGCCATCATAGGCACAAAGGTTTGCGACAGAATAAAGGATGCCAACATCCCAAACACCACCGCTTCAGCCATAGGAACGAACAAATAGCGTGGTACCCCAGTTAAGGAAAACATTGGCACAAACACAATACAGAAACACAATGTAGATACGAAAGCAGGTTGAATAATCTGTTTGGCCGCATCAATAATTGCAACGGTTACCTCTTTACCCTGCTCCAAATGATAATTGATGTTTTCAATCACCACTGTCGCATTATCAACAAGCATCCCCACCGCCAGAGCCAATCCACCTAAGGTCATCACATTAAGAGAATTACCCGTTATAGATAATAGAATCACAGCAGACAATAAAGACAGTGGAATGGATAAAGAAATAATAATCGTCGAGCGCCAACTGCCTAAGAAAAGCAGAATCATAATACTCGTCAGAACAATCGCAATCATCCCCTCTCGCACCACACCAGCTAATGCTGCTTTAACGAAGATGGATTGATCTCCCACCAAATCTATATGTAAGCTTTTTGGAAGAGTTTCTTCTAGCTTTGGAATAATATCCTTAGTTCCTTGAATAATATCCAAGGTTGATGTAGCCCCATTTTTTAAAATGGTCATCAATACTGATCGTCTGCCATCATTTCTAACCACGTTAATCTGCGGTGGATAACCATCTCTCACATGAGCCACATCACGTATAAAAATGATCACCCCATTAATTTTTTTAATAGGTAAGTCATTAAGCTGCTCAAACGCTTCTGGACTGTCATTAATTTTAATGTTGTATTCAAAAGTACCGATTTTCTCGGTCCCTGCTGACAAAATTAAGTTCTGATTTTTTAATGCGTTCGCCACATCATCAGGAGAGATTCCCTTAGACTGCATAGCCTGTGGGTTCAAATCAATTTGTATCTGACGCACTTTACCGCCATAGGGGGAAGGCACTGCACTACCGCGAACGGTAGCCAACTGCGGACGAATAAAGTTTTGTCCTAAGTCAAAGATTCTGTCTTCTGAGAGTACTTTGCTCGATAAGGCTAACTGCAAAATAGGAACAGTGGCAGCGTTATAGTTCAAGATTAAAGGTGGTGTAATGCCTGGCGGCATCATCTTTAATACGGTTTGTGAAATAGCGGTAACCTGTGCGTTAGCAGTACGAATATCCACATCAGGTTGAAAGAAGATCTTAACAATCCCATAACCAAACAGTGATTGGGATTCAATGTGTTCGATGTCATTAACCGTCGAACTTAAAGAGCGTTCATAGTAGTAAACAATACGCCCTGCCATGTCCTCAGGGGGCATACCACTGTATGTCCAGACGGCACTGATCACCGGGATATTGATTTGAGGAAAGATATCAACCGGAGTTTTGAAAGCAGATATCACACCAAATAATGTGATGATGAGTGACATCACAATAAAGGTGTTAGGTCGCTTCAGCGCTAGCTTAACAATCCCTATCAAAACTAAAACTCCTCAAATCCTGTGCGTATTTTATAAAAAGGTGATGCATTGTGACATAAGAATAAGAAACTTCTGTTACTGATTGTAAATAAATCAGTTAAATCCAAATAACTGTTTTAGTGCGGCTCCTGGCTCAAGCGCTTTCATAAAAGCTTCACCTACTAGAAAGCTATTTACGCCGTGAGAGCGCATGATATCAACATTTTCTCTAGTTAAAATGCCGCTCTCTGTGATCACTATTCGATCATGAGGAACCATACCCATTAGATCCAAGGTAACATTTAAAGAGGTTTCAAAGGTTTTAAGATTACGATTGTTTATACCAATGAGTTTAGTGGGTAAGCGTAAAGCCCTCTCTAACTCATCTTTATTATGAGACTCCACAAGCACTGCCAAGCCTAAACTCTGTGCTAATTGACTTAATGCATGCATCTGATCATCCTCTAGAGCTGCCACAATCAATAAAATAGCATCTGCTCCAATGGCTTTAGACTCGTATATCTGGTATTCGTCTACCATAAAATCTTTTCTTAGAATAGGTAGCGAGGAGGCATAACGGGCTTCGCGTAGAAACTCAATACTGCCATGGAAATATTGTTCATCAGTTAACACCGACAAACAGGCAGCTCCGTTTTTTTCATAACTTTCGGCAATAGCTGCAGGATCAAAATCTTGACGTAATATTCCCTTACTTGGACTAGCACGTTTAATTTCTGAAATGACTGCAGCTTGTTGCTGACTGAGTTTTGCTTCTAGCGCACCTACAAAGTCTCTTGCAGGTGCCGCTGATAAAGCCAAATCACGCATTACCTCTAGAGACACTTGTTGTTTCGCAAAACCGATCTCTTCAAATTTGGTGTTAATTATTTGTGTTAATACATCATCCATATTGAGCCTCTTTAATCTTATCTCTTAGCGCTTTTGCTTGACCTGAGGCAATCGTTGCTAAAGCTTTCTTTATTCCATTTTCAAGGGTATCAGCAAAACCTGTTACATAGATAGCGGCTCCTGCATTTAAAGCAACAATATCGCGCGCAGGGCCAGGTTGATTATTCAGCACTTCATCAATGAAAAACATAGATTCCATCGCATTTTTAACCAACAAGGTATCCAATGGTGCTCTAGCAAAACCAAACTGCTCAGGAGTAATTTCGTAGTGCGATACCTGTCCTGCTTTTAGCTCAGAGATAAGTGTGGGTCCAGATATTGAAATCTCATCTAAACCTTCTCTACCATGAACAACGAGCGCCCTCTGGCTACCCAACTGTTTAAGTACCTGCGCCATAACCTCAGTTAAATGAGCGCTAAATACTCCTAATACCTGACAAGAAGCATTAGCAGGATTAGTTAAAGGGCCCAATATATTAAAAATAGTCCTAATGCCCAGTTCTTTTCGCACATTTGCCGTTCGTTTCATGGCGGAATGATGGTTAGGGGCAAACATGAAAGTCCAGCGAAAATGCTCTAAAAAGTATTCTACGCGTGATAAGTCCCAATGACTCACCGCAATCCCCATGGCTTCTAATACGTCCACACTACCACTTGAAGAGGAAACAGAGCGTCCTCCGTGCTTCGCCACCGCGGCCCCGGCAGCGGCCACCACAAATGAGGAAGCTGTTGAGATATTAAAGGTATGTAAACCATCACCACCGGTACCACAGGTATCAACTAATGTAACTGTAGGGGGTGCCGCTACCTGTTGAGATAAACGACGCATCACTTGAGCTGCAGCAGCAATCTCCTCAATACTCTCCCCTTTTTTAGCCAGTAAAGCTAAAATGGCTGCAGCCTGAATATCAGAGATATGTCCAGCAAAAACCCCCTCCATAACCTCTGTCATCTGTTGAGAATCAAGGGAATTCCCCGACATAAGATGTTGAAGCAACTGTTTAACTACCATTAAATTGCCTCACGAATTTCAAAATCATGGGTCACTTCAGCGGTTTTCCCCAACATAAAGGTTGCTGAGCAATACTTTTCTGCAGACAATTTAATCGCCCTCTCCACAAGCTCTGGTTTTAGTGATTTACCCGTGACAATAAAATGAAAGTGAATTTTGGTGAATACTTTAGGGTCAGTTTCAGCCCTCTCACTATCTATTTCAACTACACAATCAGTCACTTCAGCGCGCGAGCGTTTTAGAATTAACACCACATCAAAAGATGTGCAGCCTCCTGCACCCATTAACATGGCCTCCATTGGCCGTACCCCGAGGTTACGTCCGCCCGCTTCGGGCGCCCCATCCATTAAAAATGTATGGCCGCTGCCACTTTCACCCAGAAAACTCATACCCTCAACCCATTTCACTCTTGCTTTCATAATACTTTCCCGTAGATTAAGTGATTAGTCTCTCATTATAACAACGCATTGACATTAGAAAAGACTCAAGTTTATAATGGCAGGCTATCAAATTATTTAGTTGGTAAAGTGTCATGAAAACCTTTTCAGCCAAAAACCATGAAGTACAACGTGACTGGTTTATAGTAGATGCCCAAGATTTAGTTTTGGGGCGTCTCGCAAGCCAAATCGCCTTAAGACTTCGCGGCAAACATAAAGCTATTTATACACCACACGTAGATACGGGTGATTTTATTGTTGTAGTTAATGCTGACAAAATCCGCGTTACCGGTAACAAGGGCGAGGACAAGAAATACTATCGTCACTCTGGTTACCCCGGTGGTATCTATGAAACAAATTTCAACAAAATGCGCGCCCGTCATCCTGCACGCGTTTTAGAAAAAGCAGTAAAAGGCATGTTACCTAAGGGTCCTCTTGGTTATGCCATGATTAAAAAAATGAAAGTGTATGCAGGTAGTGAGCATCCACATGCAGCACAACAACCTAAACCTTTAGCTATCTAGGTATTATTATTATGATTGGACAATATTATTATGGAACCGGCAGACGCAAAAGTGCTGTTGCCCGTGTTTTTATTAAATCAGGTTCAGGTAAATTCATTGTTAACGGTAAACCCTTAGACGTTTACTTTTCTCGTGAAACAGGCCGTATGGTCGTACGCCAACCTCTTGAATTAACAAACCACTTAAACGGTTTTGATATTCGTGTAAATGTTGCTGGTGGTGGTGAATCAGGTCAAGCTGGTGCCGTTCGTCACGGTATCACACGCGCCTTAATTGATTACAATCCTGAACTCAAAACTGCTCTTAAACAAGCAGGGCTTGTTACTCGTGATGCACGCGAAGTTGAACGTAAAAAAGTGGGTTTACACAAAGCACGTCGCCGCAAACAGTTCAGCAAACGCTAATTGTTTTATTAGGTACTACAAAAAAGCCGGTTTATCCGGCTTTTTTTATTACTTTCACCACCTTTTTTTAAGCGATAATAAGAGTGGTTATTTAGGAGAACTGGCATGATTAAAGTTGGGATTGTTGGTGGTACAGGTTATACCGGAGTAGAGTTACTGCGTTTATTGTCGCAACACCCTGAAGTGAGTTTATCTGCTATTACCTCAAGACAAGATGCCGGTAAAGCGGTGTCTCAGGTATTCCCTAATTTAAGAGGACGTGTTGATATCGCGTTCTCAGACCCTAATACTGCTAATTTAAAACAGTGTGACGTAGTTTTTTTTGCCACACC
This sequence comes from Ferrovum sp. PN-J185, assembly GCF_001581925.1. Taxonomy (NCBI): domain Bacteria; kingdom Pseudomonadati; phylum Pseudomonadota; class Betaproteobacteria; order Ferrovales; family Ferrovaceae; genus Ferrovum; species Ferrovum sp. PN-J185. Next base: position 55,935 of record NZ_LQZA01000001.1, on the reverse strand, counting down.
AAATGGGATTGCTATGAAGGATGCGCCAGCCTTGTTAGAGTCAGGAGTTAAAGTAATCGATCTTGCTGCAGACTTCAGGATTAAAGATATTGGTTTGTGGGAACAATGGTATGCCATGACACACACAAGTCCCCAATGGGTTGAAAAGGCGGTTTATGGCCTACCTGAAGTGAACCGTGAAACTATAAAAAAAGCTCAATTAGTGGCTAATCCAGGTTGCTATCCAACCGCCGTACAGTTAGCTTTTATTCCCTTAATTAAAGCTGGCGTGGTAAATCCTGCAACGTTGATAGCTGACGCCAAATCAGGGGTGTCTGGTGCAGGTAGAAAAAGTGAAGTCCATACTTTATTTTCAGAAGCATCAGATAACTTTAAAGCCTATGGAGTAAATGGGCACCGTCACTTACCTGAAATTACTGAGCAACTTAACAACATACACAATAAACCTGTTAATTTAATTTTTACTCCTCACCTTACACCGTTAATAAGGGGGATACATGCTACCTGCTACGCAACGTTAACTGATCTTGATGTTGACTTGCAAGCCTTGTTTGAACAGCACTATCACAAGGAACCCTTTGTTGATGTGATGCCCTTTGGTAGCCATCCAGAAACACGATCAGTAAGAGCATCTAACTATTGCCGTATCGCTTTGCATCGTCCACAAAACGGTCATACAGTGGTTGTATTATCTATCATTGATAACCTGGTGAAAGGGGCCGCAGGCCAAGCGGTACAAAACATGAATCTGATGTGTGAGTTTGCAGAAACCTTGGGACTCACACAAGTACCTGTTCTGCCTTAAGGCTAAACCTTACAATCAGTTACAAGTAAATACGCTAACTTATGCCACACTAAGGCCACCTAAAATTCAAGATAAGCGTTTGATCTAAATGGGTTTGGAATTATCTAAAGATGCTTGAAATAGTTAAGTTAGCGCTACGACGCCCCAATACATTTATTGTAATGGCCTTGGTGATTTTTCTGTTTGGAATTATTTCCATCATTAAAACACCCAAAGATATTTTCCCGGAAATTAATCTACCGGTGATCAGTGCCGTCTGGACATACAGTGGTATGCCCCCTGAGGACATGGCAGGGCGTATTGTTTACTACTATGAACGCTCTTTAAGTTCGACGGTTAATGACATCGAACACATTGAATCCCAATCACTGTTTGGTTATGGGATTGTTAAGATCTTCTTTCAACCTGATGTGGATATTCGTACTGCTAACGCACAGGTTACCGCTATTTCACAAACCGTATTAAAGATGATGCCGCCAGGCATTACACCACCTTTAATCCTGAACTATAACGCTGCCACTGTTCCTATTTTGCAGTTAGCCTTATCGAGCAAAGTACTCTCAGAAGATAGAATCTTTGACTTAGGACAAAACTTTATTCGTCCGCAGTTGGCTACCGTTCGCGGTAGTGCAGTGCCTTCCCCCTATGGCGGCAAAGTGCGTCAGATACAAATTGACCTTGATCCACAGGCCATGCAATCAAAACATATTTCCCCGCAAGATGTGGCGAAAGCGTTGAGTAAACAAAATTTAGTATTGTCCCCTGGTACAGAAAAAATTGGTTCGTTTGAGTACAACGTCAAAATTAATGATAGTCCTGATGAGTTTGAATTACTTAATGAGCTACCCATTAAAAATGTGGATGGCGTCACTATTTTTATTCATGATGTGGCTCATGTGAGAGATGGTTATCCACCGCAGATTAACGTGGTTAGAGATGATGGCAGACGGTCAGTATTGATGACCATTTTAAAAAATGGGGCCACATCAACCTTGGATATTATTCAAGGAACCAAAGAGCTGATACCTAAATTACAAGAGACACTACCTAGTAGCCTGGTATTAAAAGTAGTGGGAGACCAGTCAGTCTTTGTAAAGTCGGCTATCAGCGGCGTAGTACGCGAAGGCACCATTGCCGGTATTTTAACCAGCGTGATGATCTTATTGTTTTTAGGTAGTTGGCGCTCTACTATTATCATTTCCATGTCCATTCCCTTGGCTATTTTATCTGCCATTATCTTTTTATCACTCACCGGTAACACGCTAAATGTGATGACCTTAGGGGGGCTGGCACTCGCTGTAGGAATGCTTGTGGATGATGCCACGGTGGTGATTGAAAACATTAACCATCATCTTGAAATGGGCAAACCCACGACCAAAGCGATTATTGATGCAGCGGCACAAATTATTCAGCCGGCATTGGTCTCTACTCTGTCTATTTGTATTGTATTCGTACCCATGTTTTCCTTAACTGGGGTACCAAAATATCTCTTTATCCCCATGGCTGAAGCGGTTATTTTTGGCATGCTCTCGTCTTTTGTTTTATCACAAACCTTTGTTCCAACCATTGCCAACAAATTACTCAAACACCAAGGGCAACATTTTCAGCACAAACATCATACTGATGAACACCGTGCCGAACATGATCCTAATTTTCATCCACAACATAGTGTTAAAAAGTCCATCATCCAGTTTTTTGTTAACATTCAACAAGGCTTTGAAACCCGATTTACTAAAGTACGTTTAGGGTATCGCTCTATTCTTAACTTGGCATTGATCCACCGTAAAGTTTTTGTGCCAAGCTTTTTAGGTTTTGTCGTTGTATCCTGCGTGGTGTTATTCCCCATGTTAGGTAGAAACTTCTTCCCTGAAGTAGACTCAGGTGATATGAAAATCCATGTACGTGCTCAGGTGGGTACGCGAATTGAAGAAACAGCTAAACAGTTTGACTTAATCGAAGATAAAATCAGGGCATTAATCCCTGATTCAGAATTAGATACCATTGTGGACAATATTGGTTTATCAGTTAGTGGAATTAATACCGCATACAGCAGTACCGGTACAATTGGTCCACAAGATGGTGACATTTTAATTCACCTTACTGAAAAACATCGTCCAACAAAACAGTATATTAAACAATTACGAGAAGAATTACCGCGCGCCTTTCCAGGGGTAAGCTTCGCCTTTTTACCAGCAGATATTACTAGCCAAATCCTAAATTTTGGGGTGCCTGCTCCCATTGATATTCGCGTTGATGGCCCCAATCACGATAACAACTTACGCTTTGTAAGAGCCATCTACAAAGATATCAGTAATGTTCCCGGTATCGCTGATATGCGTGTCCAACAGGCCACTAACTATCCGCAATTTAACGTCAATATCGATCGGGCACAGGCAAAGAATTACGGCTTAACTGAAGGAGATATTACTAATAGTTTAGTAGCCACCCTGGCCGGAACAAGTCAAGTTGCCCCCACTTTTTGGTTAAACAATAAAAACGGCGTGTCCTATCCTATAGTGATTCAGATGCCACAATACAAAATTGACTCCTTAGCTGATTTAGCCAACATCCCGATCACCACAAAGAAATCAGACTCGATGCAGGTGTTAGGTGGCCTTGGTACGATTGAACGCGATCAGTCAGACTCAGTAATTTCTCACTACAATATTAAACCGTCATTTGATATTTTTGCATCCCTTCAAGGAAGAGATTTAGGCAGCGTTTCAAAAGATATTGAACAAATTATTGCTAAACATCATCATGAAATACCGAGCGGCGTAAGTGTCAAACTTCAGGGACAGGTACCCATTATGCAAGACTCTTACCAAGGGTTAAGCTTGGGGCTAATTGCCTCTATTGTATTAATTTACTTCTTAGTAGTAGTGAACTTTGAATCTTGGCTTGATCCGTTTGTGATTATCACCGCTCTTCCATCGGCTTTGGCTGGTATTGTATGGATGCTCTATATCACCGGCACCACTTTATCTGTCCCTGCGCTCACCGGTGCGATTATGTGTATGGGGGTGGCCACGGCCAATAGTATTCTAGTAATTAGTTTTGCACGTGAGCGTTTGGCTATTGTAAAAGACTCCACTCAAGCCGCTCTTGAAGCGGGTTACACTCGTTTTCGTCCTGTACTCATGACAGCTTCAGCAATGTTAATTGGGATGATTCCCATGTCTTTAGGGTTAGGTGATGGTGGCGAGCAAAATGCCCCATTAGGTCGTGCGGTTATCGGTGGTTTATTATTCGCCACAATTTCAACACTCATATTTGTTCCAGTTATCTTTAGTATTGTCCATGCTAAAGATAAATTTGATGACGAACCAGTTACTGACAACACGATCTAATAGTTATTCTTCTCACAATTGGTATATCCAAGACTTGGGAGTATAATGTAGTACTAATTAAGTGCTATTTAGATGAGGATTAATTATGAATGCACCAGCAGATGAAATACTGGCTCCGGTTTTACTAACAGATAGCGCCACGGATAAAATTCGTTCTATTCTTGAAGAAGAAAACAATCTTGATTTAAAACTACGCGTGTTTGTATCAGGCGGGGGATGTTCTGGTTTTCAGTATGGTTTCACCTTCGAAGAAACAGCTGCCGCCGATGACACTATTGTAGAAAAAAATGGTGTTGAATTAGTGATTGATCCAATGAGTTTTCAGTATCTCGTGGGTGCTGAGATTGATTATAAAGAAGATTTAGAAGGGGCTCAGTTTGTTATCCGTAACCCCAATGCCACCACCACCTGCGGTTGTGGTTCATCATTCTCTCTATAAAAGTTATAAGTTCTCTTTAACCTTCAGTACAGCAGCTCGATTGGTGTCAGAAAAACATTGTCGAGCTGCCTCATCAATACCTAACCAGACATAATCAATATGTTCTCGAGGAGCCAAGACAATAGGCATACGAGTGGGCAGACATAAACCAAACACATGTTCCGTGTTATGAATGACGCCATCAGGATAACGATGACGCCAATGCGGGTAAATTTCGTACACCTGTTGCCAATGCCAGTTTTGTAACTCAAACTCTTGGCAATTAAGTCCCGTCTCTTCTCTCACCTCACGGCAAGCAGCCTCTGCCAGTGGTTCATCTAAGCGATCACAGCTTCCTGTAACCGACTGCCAGTAGCCTGGGTGATCAGCACGATTTAACAGCAACACTTCACCCTCTTTCGTGTAGATCACCACTAGCACAGAAACAGGGATTTTATTACCCATTACCTTGCCTTTATTTTGCTGGATGCTTATTAAAATCGCCAGCCATCACTTCAGCAAAACTCGCTGGGGTGACCCATTTTTTGAAAGCTTGGTTAGCCTCAGCAACACTGACCTGTTGTAAGTCATTATCCATTTTCTCAACATAGGTCATATCATGATTATCAAATAACAACTTAGTTAATAATCCAGCTAACGCATCATCCTGAGCACGACCTAGTGCCGCTGATTGCCGTAAGGATTGTTTGGCTTCTTTCACTTCCGTTTCACTAAAGCCGTCTTTTAACGCTTTATCCGTTTCTTCTTTAAAAGCTTGCTCGAGACGACTTAAGTTTTGTGGTGCGTAAATCGCATAGGCACCCAAGGTACTATTTTTGGTTTTATCGTTCAGTCTCAGGAAAGACCCTACGCCATAGCTAATGCCCTCTTTTTGACGAATACGGGTCGCTAAGCGTGAGCTCAAGAACCCGCCACCAAAAATGGTATTGGCAACCTTTAGAGCTGGGGCTGAAGGATCATCTTCCATGATGGGTAAGGAGAGCTTCATAATAAATACCGCATTGGCTTTATCAGGCGTATTGATAACCTCATGTAAAGCAGTTGGAGTTTGATACTCATTTAATACCAGTTCATAGTGTGCGGCACTACTCCACTGATCTAATCCTTTATTCAATACAGACTTAATCTGTTGAGGATCAAAATCTCCCACCACAGCGAATTCACCACGATTAGCGCCATAAAAGTCATGATAGAACTGCTTGATTTGCTCAAGAGTAATAGCCTTAACGTCAGTTTCAACCTCATCAAAAGTGGATACGTAGCGCACATCACCCTTCGGATAATGATTAAAATGGCGGGATAGGGCATTACCAGCAATAGCTTGCGGGTCGGTTCTTTCCTGCTCAATGGTAGCAATAGCAGCACGTTGTAATTGCTTAAACTCACTCTCAGGAAAACTTGAATGACGTAAGAGATCAGTAACTAAGGATAGTGTATCTGCCAAATGCTGACGATCAGTTAATACACTCACTGATACCCCAGTTGGGCCACCTGTAATACTCACCTGCGCTTTTAACTCAGTAAATCGATCAGAGATTTGTTGGCGTGTTAGTTTATCAGTTCCACGATCTAGTAACCCTGCTACCATTTTAGCGACTTCACTCTTATCTTTTAAGTTATTCGCATCACCAAAATGGAGATTCAATTGAGCGAATACCGTCGATCCACGGGTTTTTTTAGGGAGCAGCGCATAACGAACACCGGATGCCAAGGTTCCCCATTCAGTGCGTTTTTGAATATTAAGAGGAGAGACATCGAAGGCTTCTGCTTGGCTCACTATTTTATTGCCTGTATAGCCCTTCAATTGCTCTTTAGCGTCCACTCGTGTGGCATAGGGAACTCGATCAGGTTTGGCTGTAGGAATAAATTCGCCCAATGTACGGTTACTGGATTTAAACCAAGTCTCTGCTACACGCTCAACATCTTGAGTGGTAATTTTCTGAATCCGATCACGATTTAAGAAAAACAATCGCCAATCACCGTTGGCAATGGCGGTGGACAATGAAATACCAAAACTCTCAGGATCATTAAAAGTCTGGGTAATATCGTTCAGTAAATTGGCTTTAGCACGCTCTACTTCTTGGTCTGTTATAGGGTGCTCATGAATATTCTCAATGGTATCAATAAAAGCAGCTTTTGCTTTATCAAGAGACTGCTCTTTACTTAAATCTGCCTCAAAATAAATAACACCTGGTTCATCCAAATTAAAACTCTCCGCTGATACTGCGGTAGCCAGACCTTTTTCAACCAACGCTTTATGTAGACGTCCTGACGGCGTATCACCCATAATATAAGCCAGAATTTTAAAAGCTGCGTTATCAGGATGAGCAGCAGCCACAGAGTGATAAACAGCTTCAACATATTTCACATCACCCACACGGCGCAGAGTGACTTCTCTTTCACCATCTTGTACAGGATCTAACGTGTAAGTGGGTTCAATGACACGTTTGGGTTTAGGTATTGAGCCAAAATCCTTGTTAATTAAAGCCAAAGTTTTGCTAGGATCAAAACTCCCTGCCACCACTAAAGTTGCGTTGTCAGGTTGATAGTACTTGTGATAAAAAGCTTGGAGATGAGGAATACTCACATTTTCCACATCAGTTCTGGCGCCAATGGTTGATTTACCATAGTTATGCCACTGATAGGCAGTCGCCATTAGCTTATCCATTAGAATACCGCTGGCATCGTTTTCGTCTTTTTCCATTTCATTACGTACCACCGTCATCTCGCTATCGAGATCTTTACGGGCAATAAATGAATTGACCATACGGTCAGCTTCCATGGCCAGCGCCCAAGACAAGTTATCCTCAGAAGCACTAAAGGTTTCAAAGTAATTGGTACGATCAAACCAGGTGGTGCCGTTAGGGCGCATACCACGGTGACTTAAATCAGCAGCGATGGTTGGGTGCTTAGGCGTCCCTTTAAACATTAAATGCTCTAATAAGTGCGCCATACCCGTTTCACCGTAATTTTCCATACGCGAGCCCACACGGTATGTGATGTTCACAGTAGTAGTAGGTTTTGAACTGTCAGGAGCTAAAATCACTTGCAAACCGTTTTTAAGACGGTACTCTGTGACTCCCTCCACAGTGGTGACTTGTGTGACGCCAGCAGGCAGAGAAGGGGTTTTCGCCCACCCCACCAATGACACTGTCAACAATCCAAGAGCTATAACACCGCGCATCTTGACCATTAAACGACTCCTTTAGCGTAAAATACTAGGTTGAAAAACTAATTGTATGAACTTATTTATTGTTCAGGGTTCCCTAGTTACACTGTAATACTCGTGAAACCTGAGGAATAACAAGGAACTATGCTATCATTGATCTGTTGTGGAGGATAGAATGCCTTTATATGAATACCGTTGCCAATCCTGTGGCAAATCAACCGAAATTTTACAAAAAATGTCAGACCCACCCAAAACCCTCTGTCCGCATTGTGGTGAGGAGGCTCTGACCAAACTCGTTAGCGCTGCCGGCTTTCAATTGAAAGGCTCAGGCTGGTATGTTACTGACTTTCGTGGTCAGGGCAGCAAGAGCTCATCAAGCCCTGCAAAAAGCCCGTCCTCCGAGGCTACGAGTAGTGCTACTAGCACGACCAGCAACACCACCAGTAACAGTAATAACTCATAATGAAACGCTATTTTCTAACCGGGATTGTGGTACTTATTCCAGTGGTCATCACCATCTGGGTCATCCGTCTTGTTGTCACAACGCTCGATCAGAGCTTTGATATTCTGCCCATTGAGTGGCGTCCAGAAACCTTGGTGGGATCACATATCCCAGGGCTTGGGGTAGTGGCTGCATTACTGATCATCATTCTTACAGGAGCCATTGCCACCAATTTGTTAGGGCGTAAATTACTGGATATGTTGGATGAGGTGTTAGGTAAAATCCCACTGGTAAAAAGTATTTACACAGGTGTTAAACAAGTCAGTGACACACTGTTTTCAAGTTCAGGACAAGCCTTTCGTCAAGTGTTGTTAGTGCGCTATCCGCATCAAGAAGTGTGGACCATTGCCTTTCAAACAGGTGTTCCCACACTTAGCATTGCTCAGCAGTTAAATGAACCCCATGTTAATGTCTATGTTCCCACTACCCCTAACCCTACCTCAGGCTTCTTTTTAATGGTGCCTAAAAGGCATACCATTGAGCTCGATATGAGTGTTGACATGGCATTAAAATACATTATTTCTATGGGGGTGGTAGATCCGGCGACTCACGCCAAAACCTCTCCCCAATCAACTCACCAACCTAATTAATTTTTTCTGAGATAACGATATTATGCGTACTAACTATTGTGGTCTGATTGATGACCAATATCTTGATCAAACTGTAACAGTACAAGGGTGGGCTCATCGCCGCCGTGACCATGGTGGCGTCATTTTTATTGATCTACGTGATCGTGAAGGACTGCTCCAAGTGGTGGTTGACCCAGATAACATTACTGCCTTTAAACAAGCTGAGCAGATCCGCAGTGAATTTGTCTTATCCATTAGCGGTAAAGTTCGTCGCCGCCCCGAAGGAACAGTTAACTCATCACTAAAAAGCGGTGCCATAGAGTTACTAGCACACAATATTGAAGTGCTAAATGGTTCTCTCCCACCGCCATTCCAAATTGATGATGAATATATTTCTGAACCCGTACGTCTGGAGTATCGCTATTTAGATTTAAGACGGCCAATGATGCAACACAATTTTAAATTACGTTATCGAGCAGCACTCACTGTTCGTAATTATTTAGACAAGCTTGGATTTATTGATATTGAAACACCAATGCTAACTAAATCCACTCCTGAGGGAGCGCGTGATTATTTAGTACCTAGCCGCATTCATGATGGTCAGTTTTTTGCCTTACCTCAATCACCGCAATTATTTAAACAATTGTTAATGGTGTCAGGCTTTGATCGTTACTATCAAATCACCAAATGTTTTAGAGATGAAGATTTACGTGCTGATCGCCAACCTGAATTTACGCAAGTGGATATTGAAACCTCATTCTTAAATGAAGAGGAAATCATGACCCTCATGGAAGGATTAGTGCGCCATCTGTTCACAGAAACGATTCAAGTGGATTTACCCAATCCCTTCCCACGCATGAGTTGGCATGAAGCCATGTTCCGCTTCGGCTCTGATAAACCTGATTTACGTATTCCTTTAGAGTTTACTGAACTCACTGATGTGATGAGGAGAGTAGATTTTAAAGTCTTTCGTGCCGCAGCAGATTTAAAAGATGGTCGTGTTGTAGCACTCAATATCCCAGGTGGTGCTACTTTATCTCGTAAAGAGATCGATGACTATACACAATTCGTTGGTATTTATGGTGCCAAAGGATTGGCCTATATCAAAGTGAATGACAAAGCAGCTCTCAATGAAACTGGTCTGCAGTCTCCCATCATTAAGTTCTTAACCACCGATGTGTTGCAAGACATTATTACGCGCACAGGTGCTAATAATGGTGATTTAATATTCTTTGGTGCTGATCGCGCTAAGGTAGTCAATGATGCCATGGGCGCACTGCGCTTAAAAATTGGTCATGAAAGAGGTTTATCGCAAGGTGGATGGCGTCCTCTGTGGGTAGTAGATTTCCCCATGTTTGAATATGATGATGAAGAAAATCGTTGGGTAGCACTGCATCATCCTTTCACGGCACCAAAAGATGGTCATGAGGATTTCCTGACAACTGATCCAGGTCAAGCGTTAGCTAAGGCGTATGATGTGGTATTAAATGGTTGGGAGATTGGCGGTGGATCAGTACGTATTCATCGTGAAGAAATCCAATCTAAAGTGTTTAGAGCGCTAAATATTGGTCCAGAGGAAGCACAAACTAAATTTGGCTTTTTATTAAAAGCGCTTCAATATGGCGCGCCCCCCCATGGTGGCATTGCCTTTGGCTTTGATCGACTAACAGCCATGATGACAGGAGCAGAACAAATTCGCGATGTGATTGCCTTCCCTAAAACTCAACGCGCTCAATGCTTATTAACTCAAGCGCCAAGCAATGTTGATGAGAAACAACTAAGAGAGCTACATATTAAACTGCGTTAATCACTTAATTGTCGGCACGTTAATCATTAACGTGTCGACAAATCAGTCAGCAATGTTTTACCCAATTCCACTCCCCACTGATCAAAAGGATTGATTTGCCAAATAACAGATTGGGTAAATATCTTATGTTCATAAGCAGCAATCAATGCTCCTAAGGTTTTTGCATCAAGATGGTCTAACCAAATGACATTGCTGGTTGTACCCCCGGCAAAGCAACGATGAGGAGCTAACTGTGAAAGCTGCGGCTCACTGTATCCTTCTTTTATTAACCGCTCACGGGTAGCCCTCATAGATCGCCCTAAGGCCATGGCGCGTGCTTGGGCCATCATACTGTGATGAATTAGTGTTTGATGTTGTTCAAAACGAGGAAGTGTAGCTAGAGAATCTTGTTTAACTGCAATAAAATCTACTGTGGTATTTAATCGACCTTGATGAATAGCTTGATAGTAAGCATGTTGACCATTAATACCTAAGCCCCCCCATACTAAAGGGCTCGTTCCATAATCAATCCTTTCACCCCATTTATTAACATGTTTTCCGTTGGATTCCATATCCAACTGCTGAATAAACTCAGTAAAATAACTTAAACGGCCATCATAAAGCGCCATTAAATGATTGTCTTTATGTAAGAAGTTACGATTATAAATTGCCAGTAAAGCGAGCATAATCGGTAAGTTTTCATGGGGGGGAGCATGATAAAAATGCTTATCCATTTGTGCTGCACCATGCAGTAATTCGGTAAAAGTTGACCAACCATAGGTCAGTGCGATGGATAAGCCTATGGCTGACCACAATGAATATCTACCGCCAATATGGTCCCACATAGCAAACAGCCTGTTATCAGAAAAACCTAACTGCCGTGCTTTGTCTTGACTAGACGTCACCACCACAAAATGTGCTGCCAATTGCTCTTCTTGACATCCTTGAGAGCGCAACCAATCACATATAGAAAAATAATTTTCTAAAGTTTCTACTGTGCTTAATGATTTGGAAGAAAGAATAAATAAAGTTTTATGTGCATTTAATTGATTAAGTAGTTTTTTTAACGCCCAAGGGTCGGGGTTAGCAATAAAGTGCGTCTCTGCGGTCAAGCGGGGTAAATGCTCCAGGGCTGAGACCACCATCTTAGGTCCAAGGTCTGACCCACCTATTCCTAAATTCACTATTGCATTGAGTGTTGCACCAGAAAACCCCTTAAGCTCCCCTTGCCCAAATTGATAGGTCAATGCCTCTAAGCGTGCTAATTCGTGATGCACTTCCTGTTGTATGCCCTCAGGCCAAGTCGTAGCTTGAGGATGTTGATGCCTTAAGGCCATATGTAGAGCAGCGCGGTTCTCGGTAAAATTAACCTCTTCTCCGGCAAATAAACGCGCTTGTTCATGAGCAAAACCTGACTCAGTCAATAATTGAGTGAGCTGCGACAACACCGTTTGATCCACTGCTTGATAAGCATAATTTAAGCTAATACCCAGTACACTTAACTGGTAGGTATCTAAACGCGTTGGCTCATGTTCAAAAAGAAGAGGAAGCTTTATCTGTTGATTGACTGATGAGGCATTTAAAGAAAGCCATGGTTGACTCTGATTAATCAATGTATTTTTCATATGAATCAAGGAATCCGTGTTGCATAGCTACTGTAGTCTGACCGCTAAAACTGTCATAATAGCTGATCATTACCCATTCGTGTGTTTTTAATAACCCACGATAATAGAACGGATCTCAAGACCAAGACAATCATGGCCACTCTTAGCCCCACACCAATTAATAACAAAACAACAGGTTTGTTGCTGGTGGTATTGGTTCATCTTGTTATCTTGTGGGGTTTAATCAAACAAACAGGTCACATCCATTTACGGGATCATAAAATTGTTGTACAAACGCTTATTCTGTCACCTGAAACAGCGCCTCATCACATCAGTGTGTCACCACCCATAACAGCCCAAAAAAAGGTAATTAAATCAACTCCAAATAAGGTGCAACCACAGGCGCCCATAGCGCCTCACAAAACCCTATCAGCACCGATTAATCAGCCTCCCGCACCGTCACTACCAACGACTAAAGCAGAACAATCACCGCCATCTAACCACAGTGCCACAACACATAAAACAACCAACCCAACCATTGATACTCACTATCCTTGCGCAGCACCGAGTTACCCATCCAGCGCTAGAAGAAATGGGGAACAAGGAACGGTATTATTGAGTTTTTTGATTAACGAAACAGGGCAAGTTGAAAACAGTAAAGTGTTACAATCTAGTGGCTCAAGCGCACTTGATAACGCAGCACTCAATGCCCTTAGTCAATGCCACTTCAAACCTGCTACAGAAGATGGGCATGCTGTGGCAATTAGAGTGACAATTCCCTATGTATGGCGCTTAAATTAATAATGAGTGAATTAGGAAACCATATGTACCAGAAAAAAAGATATTTTTATTTATTACAATTACTCGGATTATTAATACTGAATCAATTTTTTGCTGTTACTGAAGCCCTAGCAGCTGACACGCCACCCACCAATGCCCTCACCAACCCTTATGGATTAGATGCACTGTGGGCTAATGGTGACTGGATAGCGCGTGGGACATTACTCATTTTGTTAATTATGTCGATGGCCAGTTGGTATATGTTAGTGGTCAAGTTACTCGAACAAAATCGTTTGTTTCGCTGTAGTCTAGATGCCAAAAAAGCCTTTTGGCAACAGACACTCAACACTCAATCTTTGGCACAACTACCCGTTGACTCTGCTTATTATTTTCTGGCGCAATCAGGAATTCATGCCAAAGAGGACTATCAAGGTCAATTAATGGCACATATCCCCTTGAATACCTGGCTCGAAAACAATCTCAACCAAGCTTTTGATCAAGTGCAAGCGCGTTTACAAATTGGTTTAGCACTACTCGGTACAGTGGGCTCCACGGCACCTTTCATTGGTTTATTTGGTACGGTGTGGGGTATTTATCATGCTCTAACTGCCATCGGTATAGCAGGACAAGCCTCCATTGATAAGGTAGCAGGCCCTGTGGGAGAGGCACTAATCATGACTGCCATTGGTCTGGCGGTAGCAGTCCCTGCCGTATTAATTTATAACTGGCTTCTTAGACGCAACAAAAATGCCATGGCTGACTTACACGCCTTTGCCAATGATCTAGAAAAAACACTATTAGGTGGCAAAGCGCCACAACGCTAGAGTAATCATTATGGCCATTGATTTTAATGATCAAGAGGATGATGACATCATCGCTAGTATTAATACCACCCCCTTGGTAGATGTGATGTTAGTGTTGTTGATTATTTTCTTAATCACCATTCCCGTTGTAGTGCATACCCACCGCGTGGTATTGCCTAAAGAAAGCACTACTAAAGAAGTGTTTGCGCCGCAAGATATTAATCTTGCCATTACTAATCAAGGTCAGGTGTACTGGCAAGATCAACCCATCAGTGAAAGCCTATTAACAACCAAATTAAAAACCATTGATCCTAAATTGATTCATATACTAATTCGCGCCGATGAGCATACTCCCTATCATTTTATTAGGTCAGTACTACATCAATGTCGTAGCGCTGGTATTGAAAAAATTGAATTTATTACAGAACCGGCCCATCACTAATTATGGCTATTCGCTTAAAAGATAACGACGCTTCTCCCATGATCAGTATCAACACCACACCCTTGATTGATGTGATGTTGGTGTTACTCATCATGTTGATCATTACCATCCCGGTTGAATTACATTCTATTAACATGGATACGCCAGACAACGCGACTGTTAGTCCCTCTTCTACTGAACAAATAGTGACAATTGTTATTAACGCCACTAATCAATTTGAAATTGATCACGTAGTGCTCTCTCAGGATGAGTTGGATAGACGTTTATTAGCCTTATCTAAATCACCCACACAACCTGAAATTCACATTACCCCCAATAGCAATGCGCAATTTAATAGTCTTGCTCATCTACTGGCCACAGCACAAAATCTTAAACTAACTAAAATCGGTATTGACGATGGCAGCGAGTAATAATATCAATGCTATATTTACTTCACTAAGATAACTAACGCTTCACTTAAGAAAATAGCAGTCAGGATACCTGAGTATGTCTCTTACTCATTTTTACCTTGAGCGTGTAAAGGACAATATCAAAACGCATTGAATGAACAGGGTAAGCATCCACTAAGAGCTAGAAAAGTTAAGGCCTAAAAAATTCCTGATCGGGAAAAACGGAGCTGCTCGTCAACTCCTCTCAGGTTCAACACCTAGGCCAAGATAATGGCGCATGAATTGACATCCTCCCCGCCCTCAAGAACGGAGATTCCTACAGCGCCATGATGATTAGGTGGTTTACTTCGGCGGGTCCTGTTGCTGACGGCATTACAGCAGCGTTCACTTCGCAGGCTAACCGGGCATATGCCCTGCCCTTAAAATGGAATGTCATCAGCAAAATCATCGAATTTTGTCGCCGCTTTGACACCACCACTTTGAGATGCGCCATTATCCATGCCCATATCCATAGGTGGTTCACTTGAGGGACCACCAGACATATTAGAGCGTCCACCCAACATTTGCATACGATCTGCAATCACTTCAGTGGTGTAGCGCTCTTGCCCTTCTTTATCCTGCCACTTACGAGTCTGTAGACGCCCCTCAAGATACACTTGCGAGCCTTTTTTAAGGTACTCACCAGCGATTTCTGCTAGACGACCAAAAAAAGCCACACGATGCCATTCAGTTTTTTCTTGTTTGTCACCGTTCTTATCTTTCCAAACATCGGTTGTTGCCACACTAATGTTAGCAATGGCTGCGCCGTCTGTGGAATAACGCACCTCAGGATCACGCCCTAAGTTACCAACTAAAATTACTTTATTTACTGATGCCATACTTTTCTCCCTTATTCATGACCGGCTTTGATTTTCATGGGTAGTGCTACTACCAACCAGGTCACCATTAACATTACACAAAACAATGGCACGCTTGTAGGGCCATAGAACCTAGCTAATACGCCAGCCACAGAGGCCCCCACAAATGTTCCCATAAACTGAATTGAGCTATATACCCCCGATGCCGCACCTTTAATATCTGGTGGCGCAATGGTAGTAATAAACGAAGGCAGGCTTGCTTCCAGCATATTAAATCCTGTAAAAAAAACAAATAATGCTGTCACAATACCGAAGAAACTATTGATCCCCACCCACAAAATCACCTCAGAAAGCAATAATACCGCAATGGCTGCTAAAAAAACGCTTTTACGATGTTTACCATGAGACAGGGCCACACCCGGAATCATCAAAATAAACGAACCAATCATCACAGGTAGATATAACTTCCAGTGATCCATGGCTTTAAAACCAGTTTGTACTAAGGCTTGTGGGACCACTACGAACATGGCCATGAGAGAACCGTGCAAAACAAAAATACCCCAATCTAAGCGCAATAACTCAGCATGACCTAATACTGTTTTAATAGCATCCCATGTACCACGAGCAGGCGTATGGTGCTGCGGATTAGGCGTCACCCAATACACCATACCTATGGCTAACAGCGCCAATATACCCGTCATAGCGAAAATGCCTGAAACACCAATGCGTGGCTCAAGAAAAGGCGCAATAATCATTGACGCACTAAAGGTCATGCCAATTGTTACACCAATCATAGCCATGGCTTTGGTGCGTTGTTCAATACGTGTCAAATCAGCAGTCATAGCAATAATCGCTGAGGAAATAGCCCCTGCTCCTTGTACCATACGACCGACAATAATCCACTCAATATTATGCGCTGTGGCTGCCACAAAACTACCCAGCGCAAATACCACTAACCCGCCCATAATGACTGGTTTTCTGCCCACCCGATCAGACAGCCAACCCAGTGGAATTTGTAATAGGGCTTGCGTCAATCCATAGCCTCCCATGGCCAACCCCACCAATGTTTTATTGTCTCCACCAGGAAGATGCGCCGCATAGAGAGCAAATACAGGTAGAATGATAAACATACCGAGCATGCGTAGTGCAAATACACTAGCTAAACTTAATGTCGCTCGGCGTTCTGTAGATGTCATAGTAACTTTTGTTTTCATCTTTACCACCAACAAAAAAAGTAAAATATTGATCGTATATTAACAGGTTAACCCTTGTACTTGATACCATGAAAAAGAAACAATTTGTTGAAAGCCCAGTCATCCGCGTGCGTGGCGCTAGAACTCATAATCTCAAAAACATTGATATAGACATCCCACGTCATCAATTAGTTGTCATTACAGGTTTATCAGGATCAGGGAAGTCATCCCTAGCCTTCGATACCTTATACGCAGAAGGGCAGCGACGTTACGTGGAGTCTCTGTCAGCGTACGCCCGTCAGTTTTTACAGCTTATGGAAAAACCGGATGTGGATTTAATTGAAGGCTTATCGCCGGCTATTTCTATTGAACAAAAAGCCACCAGTCATAACCCCCGATCAACGGTTGGTACTGTCACTGAAATCCATGATTATTTACGCTTGTTGTTTGCCCGTGTTGGCGACCCTTACTGTCCCACCCACCAACAAAAGCTTGAAGCACAAAGTGTGTCACAGATGGTGGATCATGTATTAACTCTACCTGAGAACACGCGCATCATGATTCTCTCACCGCTTGTGGTTGGACGCAAAGGACAACAAGTAGATCTCATTAATGAGTTACGTGCCCAAGGCTTTGTGCGCTTGAGAATTGATGGCCAGGTAGTCGATATTGATACGGTTCCCTCTCTAGATAAAAACAAAAAACATTCCATTGATATTGTGGTCGATCGCTTGAAAGTACGCGCGGATATGAAACAGCGCCTGGCGGAATCCTTTGAGACAGCATTGCGTCACAGTGATGGGCGAGCCATTGCGGTGGATATGGATCAAAATAATGAGCATCTTTTTTCTTCCACCTTTGCCTGCCCCATTTGTAGTTTTTCTTTACAAGAGTTAGAGCCTAGACTGTTCTCATTTAACAATCCCATGGGCGCCTGCCCTAAATGTGATGGTTTGGGTATGATCAGCTTTTTTGATCCTAAACGGGTGGTAGCCTTCCCGCAATTGAGCCTTTCTGCTGGCGCCATTAAAGGCTGGGATAAACGTAATCAATTTTATTTTCAGTGGCTCACCGATCTAGCTAACCATTATCAGTTTAATCTCGATACCCCCTTTGAAGAACTGGATGACTCCATTCAACAAATACTCTTATATGGTTCCGCAAAAGAGAAAATCGTTTTTCATTATCCAGGAGACAGAGGACGCTTACGTAGTCAAGAACATACTTTTGAAGGCATTATCCCCATTCTTGATCGCCGCTATAAAGAAACTGACTCCATGGCTGTTCGAGAAGAACTGGCTAAATTACTTAATGATCAATCCTGCCCAGATTGCTTGGGGTCACGCCTGCGCGTAGAAGCACGAGAAGTACGCGTTAATCAATATACGCTCCACGAAATTAGTGCGCTACCATTACGCGATACCTTAACCTTATTTCAACAACTCACCCTCAAGGGTAAAAAACAGGCCATAGCCGAGAAGATCCTCAAAGAAATTATTGCCCGTCTACAATTTCTCAATAATGTCGGCCTTGATTACTTGCAACTAGAGCGCTCAGCAGACACTCTCTCAGGTGGCGAAGCGCAACGTATTCGTCTTGCCTCACAAATTGGCTCGGGGCTAACTGGGGTGATGTATGTTCTTGATGAGCCCTCCATCGGACTTCATCAACGTGATAATCACCGCCTCTTAGAAACACTCACTCGCTTAAGAGATTTAGGTAACTCTGTGATTGTGGTGGAGCATGATGAAGATGCAATTCGGGCGGCTGATTATGTGGTGGATATGGGTCCTGGTGCAGGAGAACATGGCGGCAGAGTAGTCGCTGAGGGCACTCCCCAACAAATTGAAGCAAGTACCGGCTCACTCACTGGCCAATATTTAAAGGGTACAAAAACCATTGCCATCCCTAAAAAGCGCCAACAGCCTGATGAGCGGCGTCTGATTTTAAGAGGGGCTAAAGGCAACAATCTTAAAAACGTAACTCTCGAGTTACCAGTGGGCTTATTTGTGGCAGTTACAGGCGTGTCAGGGTCAGGTAAATCCACCCTCATCAACGACACCCTGTTTCATGTGGTCTCACGTCATCTCTATCACAGTAACACCGAACCGGCTCCTTTTGATGACATTGAGGGGTTAGAGCATTTTGATAAGATCATCAACGTCGACCAGAGCCCTATTGGTCGCACACCACGCTCTAATCCTGCTACATATACGGGACTCTTTACCCCTATTCGTGAGCTCTTTGCTGGCATCCCCCAATCTCGTGAGCGTGGTTATGATCCAGGACGTTTCTCTTTTAATGTTAAGGGGGGACGCTGTGAAGCGTGTCAGGGAGAGGGTATGGTACGGGTTGAAATGCATTTTCTACCTGATATCTATGTACCCTGCGATGTGTGCCATGGTAAACGCTACAACCGTGAAACCTTAGAAATTCAATATAAAGGCAAAAGTATTGATGAAGTGCTCAATCTGACAGTAGAAAACGCATTAGAATTCTTCAGTGCTGTTCCTAGTATCGCACGTAAATGTCAAACTTTGATGGATGTGGGTTTGGGTTATATTTCCTTAGGTCAGTCAGCGACCACTTTGTCAGGTGGGGAAGCGCAACGGGTGAAACTCTCTTTAGAGCTCTCGAAACGAGATACAGGACGTACCCTCTTCATTCTTGATGAACCCACTACGGGACTACATTTCCATGATATTGATTTACTGTTAAAGGTATTACATCGCCTACGTGATCATGGCAACACGGTGGTAGTCATTGAACATAATCTTGATGTCATCAAAACAGCGGACTGGATCGTTGATCTAGGGCCGGAGGGTGGAGCACAAGGTGGACAAATTCTTGTTGCAGGTAGCCCGCAAGACATTATTAAGAACAAGCAAAGCTATACAGGACGCTTTTTATCACCCTACTTTAAAAAATAAGGTCATGTTGTGATTAATTTACGCTCACCCTGGCGTCGCCATCGCTGGGGTATACGTTTGGTACTATGGGGTTTTGGGGGACTAGCAGGGCTCACTGTGGTGGGCTTTTCCCAATTAGCGAGCCTCTCTTTAGATGTGTTTTTTTCCATCTATCAACATTATTGGTGGTCACCCTTCTTGTTGGCCCCCTTAGTGGGTATGGTGACCGTGTTTCTGACACAACGTTATTTCCCCGGAAGTCAAGGTAGTGGCATTCCGCAAGTGATTGCAGCTACCCAACTGGCACGACAAAACCAACCTGTTACCCGTCTTGTTTCCTTGCGTATTCTCATAGGTAAAATTTTTCTTGGCTGTTTTGCCTTAATCGGTGGCTTTTCAGCTGGGCGTGAGGGCCCATCAGTACAGGTGGCATCGTCCATTATGGCCATCGCCCATCGCTTTCTTCCGCATGCTAGAGCTCTCAGAAAAACTGACCTTATCCTAGCAGGAGGAGCGGCAGGGATTGCTGCGGCCTTTAATACTCCCTTAGCAGGAGTGGTCTTTGCAGTGGAAGAGTTGGGGCGGCGCTTAGAAACTCGTACCAGCGGTGTGTTAATTAGCACCATTATTCTCTCTGGATTGGTCTCCATTGCCCTATTAGGGGACTATCAGTATTTTGGCCGCCTTAGCATGCATGAACAAGAGTCCTTTTCCATTATTCCCTCACTCGTAGTCTGCGCGGTGATATGTGGTTTACTGGGTGCTTTATTTAACTTTTTACTACTCTGGCCACAAAAGTCCCCTCATCTATCCATCTGGAGCTGGCGTAAAGCGCATCCTGTTTTGTTTGCAGGCATCTGTGGCTTGGTTATCGCCACACTTGGAGTGCTCGTCCATGGCGCCTCCTTTGGCAGCGGTTACGGCATTACCAAATCCATTATTGAAGGTCATCAAAGTGTTAATTGGGCAGTACCCATTACGCGCTTTTTAGCTACGGTGTTCACCTATTTTTCTGGTATGCCAGGAGGGATCTTTGCTCCTGCTTTGTCTGTGGGGGCAGCATTAGGCTACAACCTGAGTCATTTTTTAGGCGGCTTCAGTAGCGCTGTTCCCATTATGACGCTGTGTATGGCAGGCTTCTTAGCCGCCGTTACACAGGCACCTATCACTTCAGCGATTATTGTCATGGAGATGGTAGACGGTCACGGTTTATTGATTAGCCTGATGGCCGTCTCTCTCATGGCTAAAGCGGTAAGTTCGCGTTTTGGTGGTGAACTATATCAACAGTTAGGCCATTACTTTTATCAGAATACATTGGCTTCTTTGCCACAGAGTCAGCCTGTCAGTGACACTCCCGTCAAAGAAGAGGCTACCCCATCCAGCAAATAATACTGATTGTTAAGAAATACTAAGGTTGAGTGGGGGCGCCATGATAACGTTTAATCATTTCTCGTGCCATGGACTGAAATTGTTCTTTCACTTCACTATCAATAAAGTCACTACCAAAGATATCAGCAAGCCATGAATCAGGCTCAATGCTCGCTTGATAATCAAGTATTACATTATCGGTATTGCTATTGGTGAGTCTCATTTCAGTATGCATACTTTTTACCGTACCTGAAATAGTATTACTAGTAATCCGGTATTGCGGTTCAAGAGTAATATCCCTGATATTTTGGTATTCCATTGAAATAATCCCCCACTCAGCCTCACCCACTTCATGTATGCGATAACGATTGCCCTGCTGACTCACCACATTGACATGTTTTACGTTATGTAAGAATGTAGAAAAATGGGTAAAGTCGGTAAGCACAAGCCACGCTATACTCTGTGGGACTGGCACCTCCATATGGGCTGTTACATGAAACACTGTATCTTGATGGTCAACTTGTACATGTACATCTTGTGTGGGCGTATCGGCATAGGACAGAGGGCTTATCAGACTAATTAGTATAGCCCCAATAATGTACTTTCCACTGATTAGATAATTTAACAAACGAGCACTCATTGATTAGTACATTCTTCTTTCAATATTATATTAACGATGACAATACCCTCATTCTATATGACTTTATTTAACTCACTCTGTTATCAAGATTAGTCATTTATTTTTACCAAAATATTAATGGTAATAGCTTGCTCTGAGCCTATCTCTATTTTTGTTATACCCCTACTACATTAAGTCCCAAAAAAAAACCCTAACTTAGTAGTTAGGGTTCTAATCGATCAACATAAAGTATCAGTTAAGCTTCCTGTACCTCAGCAGCTTCAACCTCATCTGGGCGGTCCATGAGCTCAACCAATGCCATAGGAGCGTTATCACCTTGACGGAAGCCAAACTTGAGAATACGTAAGTAACCACCATTACGAGCCTTGTAGCGAGGACCTAATTCATTAAATAACTTAGTCACCATATCACGATCACGTAAACGGTTGAAGGCAGTACGACGATTATTTAACGTAGGCTCTTTACCCAAGGTAATTAACGGCTCAGCGACACGACGTAATTCCTTAGCTTTAGGCAAAGTGGTTTTGATCACTTCATGACGTAATAATGAGTTAGTCATATTACGAAGCATCGCTAAGCGATGACTTGAAGTACGATTTAATTTACGGTTACTTAAGCGGTGACGCATAATTTCATTCCTTTCAACAATTCAGTCTTAGCGACGTTCTGCTAAGTTTGCAGGCGGCCAGTTCTCAAGTTTCATACCCAAGGTCAGACTCTTGGATGCCAATACTTCTTTAATTTCATTGAGAGACTTACGACCAAGGTTTGGTGTCTTCAACAACTCAGTTTCAGTACGTTGAATTAAATCACCAATGTAATAAATATTTTCAGCTTTTAAGCAGTTAGCTGAACGAACAGTTAACTCTAAGTCATCGACAGGCTGTAACAGTATTGGATCAACTTGAGGAACTTTAGCTGTTTCAGTAGTTAATGGTGTACCTTGAAGATCAGCAAAGATACTTAACTGATCCATAAGAATACGTGCAGCAAAACGTACTGCCTCTTCAGGATCAATGGCACCATTGGTTTCAATATCCATAACTAATTTATCTAAGTCCGTACGTTGTTCAACACGGGCACTTTCAACTGAATAACTAACACGGTGAATTGGACTAAATGACGCATCCAATTGAATACCGCCCACAGTACGAGACTCTTGATCGATACCACGTACGGTTGCAGGCTGATAGCCGCGACCTTGCTCAACTTTAATCTGCATATCAAGCTTACCGCCTGCAGTTAAATGAGCAATGACATGATCAGGATTAATAATTTCTACATCATGTTGCGCTTCAATATCACCTGCTGTAACAATACCTGGACCTTCTTTAACTAATTTAAGAATAGTCTCAGTGTGGTTATGTAATTTTAATACGACTCCTTTGAGGTTCAACAGAAGATCAACAACATCCTCTTGAACACCTTCAACGGTTGAGTACTCATGCAATACGCCAGCAATTTTTACTTCAGTGGGAGCAAAACCAGCCATTGAAGATAATAAAATGCGACGCAAAGCGTTACCTAAAGTGTGCCCATAACCACGTTCAAAGGGCTCCATAACTACCTTGGCATAGGTAGGTGAAATGTTTTGAACCTCAATGCTACGAGGTTTTAAAAAAGAGGCATTTTGGTTTTGCATCATTTGTCCTTGTCAACTTCTAACAGGAAATCATCCCAATTATTTAGAATACAATTCCACTACCAGTGATTCATTCATAGTAGAAGACAATTCGCTACGCTGTGGACGTGCTTTATACACGCCTTTCATCGCTTTCGCATCAACTTCTAACCACTCAGGGAAACCACGATTTTCAGCAGCTTCTACCGCACCTTTAATACGTAACTGGTTTTTTGATTTATCAGCGATTTCCACTGCATCACCAGGACGAACTTGGTATGACGGAATATTCACGCGACGACCATTTACAAGTACGCCATTGTGACGAACTACCTGACGCGCTTCAGCACGTGATGCACCAAAGCCCATACGGTAAGCCACATTGTCTAAACGTGACTCTAAGTTCTGTAGTAAGACTTCACCAGTAATACCACGTGAACGTTCAGCATCGTGATAAACACTGCGGAACTGTCTTTCTAATACGCCATAAATACGACGGATTTTTTGTTTTGCACGTAACTGACCACCGTAGTCAGATAAACGGCCTTGTTTCTGACCATGTTGGCCAGGTGCATAAGCACGTCTTTCAATTGCACACTTATCAGTGAAACACTTCTCACCTTTTAAGAAAAGTTTCTCACCTTCACGGCGACACTGACGACATTTTGCATCCAGGTTTCTTGCCACAATCGTTCTCCTGATCCTGGGTTAAATACGACGCTTTTTAGGGGGACGGCAACCGTTATGGGGTACCGGCGTCACATCTGAAATACTGGTGATTTTAAAGCCAGCAGCATTCAAAGCACGGACAGCTGATTCACGACCAGGTCCAGGTCCTTTAATTCTGACTTCAAGATTTTTTACACCACACTCTTGTGCAGCTTTACCTGCATTTTCTGCAGCAATCTGTGCTGCAAAAGGAGTACTTTTACGTGACCCTTTGAAACCATTACTGCCAGAGGTTGCCCATGAAAGCGCATTACCTTGACGATCAGTGATGGTAACAATGGTATTGTTAAAAGACGCATGAATATGAGCGATGCCCTCAGCCACGTTCTTCTTAACTTTTTTGCGAACACGGTTTGCTGTATTTGCCTTAACCATTCAAATATCCTTTCAATTACTTCGTTGTACGTACTGCTTTACGTGGTCCCTTACGTGTACGCGCATTAGTGCGGGTGCGCTGTCCACGGCAAGGTAGGCCACGACGATGACGGCTACCACGGTAGCTACCAAGATCCATTAAACGTTTAATATTTAATGAAACCTCGCGTCGTAAATCACCTTCTACTGCATATTTGGTGACTTCAACACGTAACTTTTCCATGTCGGCGTCAGATATATCTTTAATTTTAGTGCTGGTATTTACTCCCGCTGCGGCACAAATGTTACGCGCAGTAGAACGTCCAATACCGTAAATTGCCGTCAAAGCAATTTCTGCATGTTGATGATTCGGGATATTAACCCCAGCAATACGTGCCATAAAACGACCTCGATCTTGTTACGTTAAATCACCAGATTAACCCTGGCGCTGTTTGTGGCGAGGATCATCACAAATCACTCGCAATACACCTTTACGTCGTACTAACTTGCACTTACGACACACTTTTTTTACTGATGCTTGTACCTTCATACTATTTCTCCTACATTCTCATTACTTGGCGCGGAAGGTAATCCGGCACCGAGTTAAATCATAAGGTGTCAATTCCACCGTTACTTTATCTCCAGGAAGAATACGAATATAGTGCATACGCATTTTCCCAGATATATGTCCTAACACCACATGATCGTTTTCGAGCTTAACGCGAAATGTTGCGTTGGGAAGGGTCTCTAAAATTTCACCCTGCATCTCGATCGTATCTTCTTTAGCCATTGACTCTCGTCTTATCCCTTCAAATTAGCTTTCTTTAATAAACTTTCATACTGTTGCGCCATGGCATAAGATTGAACCTGTGCCATAAAATCCATAGTGACCACAACAATAATTAATAATGAAGTACCACCAAAATAAAATGGCACATTAAACTTCACTATTAAAAACTCAGGTAACAAACACACTAAAGCAATATAAATTGCACCTGTTAATGTTAAGCGAGTCATTATCTTGTCAATGTATCGCGCCGTTTGTTCACCTGGTCGAATCCCGGGAACAAAAGCACCGCTTTTCTTTAAATTGTCAGCCGTCTCTTTACTGTTAAATACCAATGCGGTGTAAAAGAAACAAAAGAATACAATTGCAGCGGTGTAAAGTAACACATATACAGGTTGGCCTGGACTTAATACAGCACTGATATCCTTTAACCAACTAAACTTTTCATGACTACCAAACCAACCAGCAAGCGTTGCCGGAAACAAAATAATACTACTAGCAAAAATAGGAGGTATAACACCAGCCATATTTAATTTAAGTGGTAAATGTGAGCTTTGACCACCATAAATCTTATTGCCTACTTGCCGTTTAGCATAATTAACAATAATCTTACGTTGACCGCGTTCAACAAATACAACGAGTGCCGTAATTAAGGCCACAGCAACAAATAGAGCAATTGCCATAAACCAAGAAAAAGCACCCGTTCTTACTAGCTCCAAGGTGCTACCAATGGCACGCGGCAAACCTGCCACAATACCAGCAAAGATAATCATTGAGATACCATTACCAATACCACGTTCAGTAATCTGTTCTCCAAGCCACATCAAAAACATGGTGCCAGTAACCAGCGTTACTGCTGTTGTCATACGAAAAGCCAAACCTGGATCAATTACAAGTCCTGGTTGCGCTTCAAGAGCAACGGCGATACCAACTGCCTGAAAGAAAGCTAAAACTACCGTACCATAACGAGTGTACTGAGTAATTTTACGGCGTCCTGCCTCACCTTCTTTTTTTAATGCTTCAATACTAGGTATTACCGTACCTAACAGCTGCATAATAATCGATGCAGAAATATAAGGCATGATACCCAATGCAAAAACAGTAAAGCGCGATAATGCTCCACCCGAGAACATGTTGAACATGCCCAGAATACCACCTTGTTGGCTATTGAATAGACGCGCTAATTCAACAGGATTAATACCTGGCACAGGAATATGCGCGCCAATACGATAGACCACCAATGCACCTAAAACAAACCATAGACGACGTTTTAAATCGCTAAATTTATCTTGATTCATGGCAGCGGATGTAACCATTAGCTAGCCTCAACATCCACTTTAACACTACCACCTGCCTTCTCAATGGCAGCCTTCGCACCTTGAGTAACAAAAATACCTTCTAATTTTAAGGCACGTGTAACTTCACCCTTCAAAAATACTTTTGCACCACCAGCACTGGTAGATACTAAACCAGCTTGTTTCAAAGCCAACAAGTCAATCACTTCACTTTCCACTTTCATCAAGTCAGACAAACGAACTTGTTCAGTTTCATGACGGTTAACAGGTTGAAAACCGCGTTTTGGCAAACGACGTTGCAATGGCATCTGACCGCCTTCAAAACCGACTTTATGGAAACCACCTGAACGGCTTTTTTGTCCCTTGTGACCGCGACCTGCAGTCTTACCAAGACCACTACCAATACCGCGGCCTACACGTCGACGGGCTTTTTTAGCACCTTCAGCAGGTTTGATTGTATTCAGTTCCATAGTACTTTCCTTAATGACTACACCACACGAACCAAATGGCTGACTTTATTAATCATGCCACGGTTCTCTGGTGTATCTATTACTTCAACCACATGATGCATACGTTTCAATCCCAAGCCACGAACACAAGCTCTATGAGATTGAATAGCACCAATAGGGCTCTTATATAAAGTCACACGTAATGTTTTATTATGAGTAGCTGACATAGAATTACTCCGTAATTTCTTCTACTGTCTTACCACGTTTCGCTGCAATCTCAGATGGGCGACGAGTAGCCAACAAACCATTTAAAGTTGCACGAATTACGTTGTAAGGATTGGTTGAGCCAATACATTTAGCCAACACATCAGTCACACCCACTACTTCAAACACAGCCCTCATTGGACCACCAGCAATAATACCAGTACCCTCTGAAGCAGGCTGCATGAATACTTTTGCAGAACCATGTTCGCCAATCACTTGGTGATATAAAGTACCATTTTTAAGGTTTACTTTAACCATCTTACGTCGAGCCTGTTCCATAGCCTTTTGGACAGCAACGGGCACTTCACGGGACTTACCTTTACCCATGCCAATACCACCGTCACCATCACCAACCACGGTTAAAGCCGCAAAACCTAAGATACGACCACCTTTAACGACCTTGGTAACACGGTTAACTGCTACCATTTTTTCGCGTAAACCGTCTGTACGCTCTTCTGTATTTTCAATTTTTGCCATGTGCTATCCCGATGGGTTCGCTAATTAAAACTTCAATCCGCCTTCACGTGCAGCATCAGCCAAAGCTTTAATGCGACCGTGATAACGGAAACCTGAACGATCAAAAGCAACAGTTTCTACACCTGCTTTAATCGCTTTTTCAGCAATACGCTTACCCACTGCGGTTGCTGCTTTGATATTGCCGCCATTGGCAATGTCTTTTCTTACTTCAGGCTCAAGCGTAGAGGCACTAGCCAATACCTTAGATCCTGTTGCATCAATAATCTGCGCGTAAACATGCTGATTGGTACGATGTACAGTTAAACGTACTGCGCACAACTGAGCGATTTTTGCACGGGTTTTACGTGCGCGCCGAACTCTTCCGTTGTCATGCATCATGATCTAGTCGCCTTATTTCTTCTTAGTTTCTTTCAAAATAATCTGCTCATCGGCATAACGCACACCTTTTCCTTTATAAGGCTCAGGTTTACGATACGCGCGCACTTCCGCAGCCACTTGCCCCACCACCTGACGATCAATACCTTTAATAAGGATCTCAGTTTGGGTAGGTGTCTCAACTTTAATCCCAGCAGGCATCTGATGCACAACAGGATGTGAAAAACCAAGACTTAAATTCAACTTATCACCTTGCGCTTGAGCACGATACCCCACACCCACCAAGGTTAGTTTCTTTTCCCAACCCTTAGTCACACCAGTAACCATATTAAATACTAAGGCACGTGCGGTTCCTGACATAGCATTGGCAAACTGACTGTTATTTGCTGCTTTAAAAGTCAAAGTATTATCAGTTTTTTCAACTAAAACCTGGTCACCCAAGTGCTGCTTTAACGCACCCAAGGGTCCTTTAACTGAAATCTCACCAGAACCAATAGTAATCTCAACTTTTTCTGGAAGAATAACTGGGTTATTTGCTATACGTGACATAACCTTCTCCTTAAGCCACGATACACAGTACTTCACCACCAACATTATGGTGACGAGCTGCGCGATCAGTTATTACACCAGCAGGAGTAGACACAATGGCTACACCTAACCCATTCATTACCTTAGGAATTTCTTGGCAGCTCTTGTAAATACGTAAACCAGGACGACTTACACGCTCAATCATCTCAATAACGGGACGACCGGCATAATATTTAAGAGCCAACTCTAAGGTTGGTTTGTTGTCATTTTGATGGACTGAATAGCCATCAATATAACCTTCATCTTTAAGAACTTTGGCAATTGCCACTTTCAATTTAGAAGAAGGCATCGATACACTGTTTTTTTCCGCACGCTGGGCGTTACGGATACGAGTTAGCATATCGGCGATTGGATCTGTCATGCTCATTGAATGCGCTCCTGGTCCTACCAACTGGCTTTGATCATGCCTGGAATTTCTCCACGCATTGCGATCTCACGGAGCTTGTTACGCCCCAAACCAAATTTTCTATACACACCACGCGGTCTACCCGTTAATGCACAACGGTTGCGCAGTCTCGTTGGGCTAGAGTTGCGTGGCAAATTCTGCAATGCAACTCGAGCTTGATAGCGGGCGTCATCAGTCGCCTTGCTATCGTTAATCACACTTAACAATTGTGCACGTTTTTCAGCAAATTTCTTTACCAAATCGCGACGCTTTTGTTCTCTATTAATTAGTGAAAGTTTAGCCACTATGAACCTCAGACTTTCAAAGGAAATTTAAAGGCAAGCAAAAGCGCTTTTGCTTCTGCATCTGTTTTTGCTGTGGTAGTGATCGTGATATTCATACCACGTACCGCATCAATCTTGTCATATTCAATCTCAGGGAATATGGTTTGCTCTTTAACACCCATGCTGTAATTGCCACGGCCATCAAAGGAACGACCCGAAATGCCACGAAAATCTCGAATACGAGGAATTGCAATAGAAATCAAACGGTCTAAGAATTCGTACATACGTTCACGACGTAAAGTAACCATACAACCAATTGGATAACCTTGACGAATTTTAAAACCAGCAATGGATTTACGTGATTTAGTCACCACAGGCTTTTGTCCTGCGATTTTCTGCATATCACCCACTGCGTGTTCGATCACTTTTTTATCAGCTACCGCTTCACCCACACCCATGTTAAGAGTGATTTTAGTGATTTTCGGCACTTCCATAACAGAGTTATAACCAAACTCTTTCATTAAGCTTGGCACTACTGTTTCTTTGTAAAAACTATTGAGACGACTCATATCTTATCCTTACGCGTCTACGACTTCACCATTGGACTTGAAGAAACGTACACGACGCCCATCTTCAAGCTCACGAATACCTACACGATCAGCTTTCTGAGTAGCAGGATTAAACAACGCTACATTAGAAATATGAATAGGCATTTCTTTTTCAATAATGCCACCCTGATCACCCTTTACAGGGTTGGGTTTTTGGTGTTTTTTAACACGATTAATCCCTTCAACCACTAGGCTAAATTCAGCAACGCTACGTACCACACCGCGCTTGCCTTTATCTTTACCTGTAATAGCGATTACTTCGTCACCTTTGCGGATTTTACGCATGAGACACTCCTATAACACTTCAGGCGCCAAAGAAACGATTTTCATGAATCGTTCTGTACGCAACTCACGGGTGACCGGCCCAAAAATACGAGTACCAATGGGCTCAAGTTTTGTGTTTAACAACACTGCCGCATTGCCATCAAACTTAATTAAGGAGCCGTCTGGACGACGTACACCCTTAGCTGTTCTGACAACTACAGCGTTGTACACTTCACCTTTCTTAACACGACCACGGGGAGCAGCAGTTTTAATGCTGACCTTGATCACATCGCCAATATTGGCGTAACGGCGTTTTGAACCGCCCAACACTTTGATGCACATAACAGACTTGGCGCCGGTGTTGTCAGCGACGTCTAGCATCGATTGCATTTGAATCATGGCTTATGCCTCACTCCAACTTGTTCCGCCGACATTTGTCTTTGTGCCGACGGGGATGTTTTGACCCCACGGCGCGACGGCTAGTTTTGGATCCCGTTAGGGACTGAAAAAACGTTGCTTCCGAAGAATCGACAATTCTAACCTAAGAACTTACTAAATGCAAGCCCCTTTCCTTAAACCGTTTCTGCACGAGAAACCAATTTGGATACTTTCCATGATTTGGTTTTCGAAATAGGACGGCACTCTTCAATCACCACGATGTCGCCATTGTGGAAATCATTGGCTTCTACATGCGCATGATATTTTTTTGAACGACGAATAACTTTACCTATTACTGGGTGTGTTACTGTTCTTTCAACTAAAACAGTTACAGTTTTATCCATCTTATCGCTCACAACGGTACCGGTAAGAGTACGGACGTTGAGAGATTTGTCATTTTTAATTTCTGTCATGATTGGATAGCCTTCTCACGAATCAAAGTTTTCACTCGGGCAATATCTCTTCTTAACTTTAAGAGATCGCTCGTTTTGTTACTCTGTTGAGTAGCGATTTGAATTTTTAATCCAAAACGCGCTTTCATCAATGACACTAGTTCTTGATTTAACTCTTCAACAGATTTGGTACGCAGTTCTTTTGCTTTCATGTGCCTTACCCTAACTGTCTAGTTACAAAGGTGGTTGCAATTGGCAACTTTGCTGCAGCTAAAGTAAATGCTTCACGCGCCAATTTTTCATCCACACCATCCATCTCGTAGAGAACTTTACCTGGTACGATTTCAGCTACGAAGTACTCAGGACTTCCTTTACCGTTACCCATACGAACTTCAGCAGGTTTGCGGGAAATGGGTTTATCTGGAAAGATACGAATCCAAATACGTCCACCACGTTTAATGTGACGAGTCATTGCACGACGAGCTGCTTCTATTTGACGTGCAGTTAAACGACCACGCTCTGTGGCTTTTAATCCAAAATCACCAAAGGATACTTTGGCACCACGGGTTGCAACACCGGTATTTCTACCTTTTTGCTGTTTACGATATTTTGTTCTAGCTGGCTGCAGCATTTCGCGCTCCTGACTTACGTGGTTTCTTCTCGGGCTCAACCTGAGGTGCAGGAGCAGCTGCAACTGCCGGTTGTTCACCACGACCCATAATCTCACCTTTAAATACGAGTACTTTTACACCAATAATGCCGTAGGTGGTTTTTGCTTCTGAAAAACCGAAATCAATATCAGCACGTAGTGTGTGCAAAGGTACACGTCCTTCGCGATACCACTCAGTACGAGCAATTTCAATACCATTTAAACGACCGCTACTGGTAATTTTGATACCCTGTGCGCCTAGTCTCATAGCATTTTGCATTGCGCGTTTCATGGCACGACGGAACATTACGCGTTTTTCAAGCTGGCTTGTAATGCCATCAGCAATAATTTGTGCATCAAGTTCTGGTTTACGAATTTCTTCAATATTCACATGAACAGGTACACCCATTAATTTCTGGAGGCTACTACGTAAACCTTCAATGTCTTCACCTTTTTTCCCAATTACCACACCAGGGCGAGCGCTATAAATGGTGATTTTGGCATTCTTAGCAGGACGCTCAATAAGAATTCTACCTACTGAAGCATGGGCTAATTTCTTCTTTAAAAATTCACGAACCTTAATGTCATCTTGCAACATTTTTGGAAACGCTTTTGAATTAGCAAACCACTTAGAAGACCAGTTTTTTAATACACTTAAACGGAATCCCGTTGGATGAATTTTCTGTCCCATATCTATTCCTTATCAGCCACGGTAACGTAGATGTGGCAGGTTGGTTTAATGATACGATTACCACGACCCTTAGCGCGGGCTGTAAAACGCTTCATTACCGGTCCTTTCTCTACATAAATAGTGGATACCTTCAATTCATCCACATCCAAACCAAGATTATGTTCAGCATTAGCAATCGCTGACTCTAATACTTTTTTAATAATCTTAGCGCCTTTTTTAGGACTAAAAGTCAATAGGTTCAACGCTTGATCAACTTTCATTCCGCGAACCTGATCAGCGACCAAACGACCTTTTTGCGCTGACAGTCTCACACCTTTTAACATTGCTTGAGCATTCATGAATTACGGCCTCCTACTTCTTACCAGGCGCCGCTTTCTTGTCAGCCGCATGGCCTTTAAAAGTGCGCGTCATTGAAAACTCACCTAATTTGTGACCCACCATATTTTCAGTAACATATACAGGAATATGTGTTTTTCCGTTATGTACAGCGATGGTTAAGCCGACAAAGTCAGGCAATACGGTTGATCGACGTGACCAGGTCTTAATGGGACGTTTATCTTTAGAAGCGATAGCGGTCTCCACTTTTTTAATTAAATGCCCGTCTACGAAGGGTCCTTTTTTTACTGAACGTGCCATAGTCGAAATCCTTAAGCAGAATGACGGCGGCGAACAATCATATTGTTCGTGCGTTTATTCTTACGAGTACGATAACCTTTGGTTTGTACTCCCCATGGGCTGACAGGATGACGTCCTGCGGCCGTTTTTCCCTCACCACCACCATGAGGGTGATCAATTGGGTTCATTGCCACACCACGAACCGTTGGACGAATACCACGCCAACGCTGTGCTCCAGCCTTACCAATTGATCTTAAATTGTGCTCTTCATTGCCCACTTCACCTACGGTGGCACGACAATCTACGTGTACGCGACGAATTTCACCAGAACGCAAACGCAACTGAGCATACGCTCCTTCGCGAGCAAGCAACTGCACTGACGTACCAGCTGAACGAGCAAGCTGCGCACCTTTACCAGGTTGCATTTCAATACAATGAATTGTGCTACCCACAGGAATGTTTCTCAATGGTAAACAATTGCCTGCTTTGATAGGTGCCTGTGAACCGCTCATTAGTTGTGCACCTTGAACCACACCTTTAGGTGCAATAATGTAGCGTCTTTCACCATCTGCGTAACACAATAAAGCTAAATTAGCCGTACGATTAGGATCGTATTCAAGACGCTCAACAATAGCTGGAATACCATCTTTATTACGTTTAAAATCCACAATACGGTAATGCTGACGATGACCACCACCTTGGTGACGGGTTGTAATATGACCGTTATTGTTACGACCTGCTTTTTTAGATTGCTTCTCTAATAAACCACGAACTGGTTCGCCTTTATGAAGATCTGGATTGACAACCCTAATAACTCCACGGCGACCGGGAGAGGTAGGTTTCATTTTTACAATTGCCATCTCTTATTCTCCCGCTACCAAATTAATTTCTTGACCTGGCTTGAGACATACATAAGCCTTTTTCCAATCTTTTCGTTTACCAATAAAACGACCGGAACGTTTAACTTTACCTTTAATATTAACCACTTGAACGCTTTCAACTTGCACTTTAAATAGCAATTCAACAGCAGCTTTAATCTCAGGTTTAGTAGCATCTGGCACTACTTTAAAAATTACCTGCTCGTTCTTATCAGCAACAAATGTACTCTTTTCAGAAATCAAAGGAGCTTCGATGACGTTAAGCAGCCTTTCTTCTTTAAACTGTGCGCTCATGCCAATACCTCCTCAAACTTCTTCACCGCCCCAAGGGTTAAAATTACTTTAGGAAAGCGAATTAAACTAACAGGATCTGCTTCTTGAACCTCTAACACCAATGCATTAGGTAGGTTGCGGGAAGATAGATACAAGTTCTCATCCAAGTTGTCAGTAATAATCAGCACACGGTCAAAACCCATACCTTTGATTTTTCCTGCTAGCTGCTTGGTTTTTGGTGAGTCAAGTTCAATCTGCTCAACAACAGACAAACGATCTTCACGAACCAATTGAGACAAGATAGAACAGATACCTGCACGATACATTTTACGATTGATTTTATGCGTAAAATTCTCATCAGGGCTAGATGGAAAAATCTTACCACCACCACGCCACAAGGGACTTGATGCCATACCAGCACGTGCACGGCCTGTGCCTTTCTGGCGCCAGGGTTTACGAGTTGATTTAGCGATTTCAGAACGACCCTTCTGTGCGCGTGTGCCTTGACGGGCGTTAGCCTGGAAAGCCACCACTAGTTGGTGTACCAAAGCTTCGTTGTATTCGCGACCAAATAACTCGTCGGATGCAGCAACAGTAGAGGTAGCTTGTCCGTTTTCATTGATCAATTTAAGATCCATTATTACGCACCCCCTTTAACAGCAGGCTTAACAATCACATGCCCACCTTTTGAACCAGGGATTGCACCCTTAATCAATAGTAATTGACGTTCATTGTCGATACGTACGATTTCTAAATTCTGTGCAGTACTTTTCACATCACCCAAATGACCGGCCATACGCTTACCTGGGAATACTCGACCAGGATCTTGCGCCATACCAATAGATCCAGGGCTGTTGTGAGACACTGAGTTACCGTGACTTGCGCGGTTTGAGCTAAAGTTGTGACGCTTAATAGCACCAGCAAAACCCTTGCCCATTGAAGTGCCTGTTACATCAACCTTTTGCCCCACTTGAAATACATCAGTGGTTAAAGTTGCACCAGGAGCAAAGCCTTGAGCCACATCTTCGGTAACACGAAATTCATTAATAATAGAGCCTGCAGTTACACCTGCTTTTGATAAGTGTCCAGCAATGGCTTTATTGACACGAGTCGCACGGCGTGTACCAAAGGTTACTTGAACTGCGCTGTAACCATCTGTGCCAGGCGTCTTGATCTGAGTGACGCGATTGTTGCCCACCTCAACAACTGTGACTGGAATTGCATCACCGTCGTCGCTGAAGACACGCGTCATGCCGATTTTACGGCCGACGAGTCCTAGAGTCATTCTATTGTCCTTATGTTTGTTAACCCTTACGGGTACCGATTACAATTGATCGGTAACTATTTATTACTACTAAGGGGCTGAATTATACCCCATAAAACCATTTAATTACAACTTAATTTCAACATCCACACCAGCGGGTAAATCTAATTTCATCAAAGCATCCACTGTTTTATCAGTAGGATCTAAGATATCCATTAAACGCAAATGAGTACGGATTTCAAATTGATCTCGAGAGGTTTTGTTAACGTGCGGTGAACGCAACACGTCAAAGCGCTCAATGCGTGTAGGCAAGGGTACTGGACCCTTGACTACCGCACCGGTTCTTTTGGCAGTTTCCACAATCTCTAAAGCAGATTGATCAATTAAACGATAATCAAACGCTTTTAAACGAATGCGAATTTTTTGGTGAGCTAATGCGGTTACCATAATTTATCCTTACTCAATAACTTTAGCGACCACACCGGCACCTACCGTACGGCCACCTTCACGAATTGCAAAACGCAATCCTTCTTCCATCGCAATCGGTGCAATCAATGTTACCGTTACCGATACGTTGTCTCCAGGCATCACCATCTCGGTGCCTTCTGGCAATTCAATCGCACCCGTTACGTCTGTAGTACGGAAGTAAAACTGTGGACGATATCCTTGGAAGAATGGTGTATGACGTCCACCTTCATTCTTTCGACAATACGTAAATCTCAGCAGTAAACTTTAGTGTGCGGAGTAATTGAACCTGGTTTCGCCAACACTTGACCACGCTCAACGTCTTCACGCTTGGTACCACGTAATAACACACCAACGTTATCACCTGCTTGACCTTGATCCAATAACTTACGGAACATCTCAACACCAGTACATACCGTCTTCTGGGTTGCCTTCAATCCCACAATCTCAATCTCTTCACCAACCTTGATCACACCGCGCTCAACACGACCAGTCACCACAGTACCGCGACCAGAAATAGAGAACACATCTTCAACAGGCATCAAGAATGCACCGTCAATAGCACGCTCAGGATCAGGGATATAGGTATCCAATGCTTCAGCTAAACGCCAGATAGCAGGTTCACCAATCTCAGATTGATCACCTTCCAAGGCTTTCAACGCACTACCAATAACGATCGGTGTGTCATCACCTGGGAAGTTATATTTAGATAACAACTCACGAACTTCCATCTCAACCAGTTCCAACAACTCTTTGTCGTCAACCATGTCGGCTTTGTTCATGAATACAACAATGTATGGCACGCCTACCTGACGGGCTAACAAAATATGCTCACGGGTTTGTGGCATAGGACCATCAGCTGCAGATACCACCAAAATAGCACCGTCCATCTGGGCAGCACCAGTAATCATGTTCTTCACATAGTCAGCGTGGCCTGGACAGTCAACGTGAGCATAGTGACGGTGATCCGTCTCATACTCAACGTGCGCCGTATTAATCGTAATACCACGTGCCTTCTCTTCTGGCGCCGAATCAATCTGATCGTAACTCTTCGCCTCACCACCATACTTCTTCGACAACACAATCGTTAACGCCGCTGTCAAAGTCGTCTTACCATGATCCACGTGACCAATCGTCCCCACGTTTACGTGCGGCTTCGTACGTTCAAACTTACCTTTTGCCATGAATAGTTTCCTTAAAAAATGACATTATTTCTTGTTAATAATCGCTTCAGCCACATTACGTGGAGCCTCAGCATAATGCTTAAATTCCATCGTGTAGGTAGCACGTCCTTGGGTTGCTGAACGCAGTGTTGTGGAATAACCAAACATTTCCGCTAACGGCACTTCAGCTTTAATGACTTTCACTCCAGCTACATCTTCCATACCCTGGACCATACCGCGACGAGATGACAAATCACCTACCACGTTACCCATGAACTCTGGCGGTGTTTCCACTTCCACAGCCATCATTGGCTCCAATAGAACAGGGCTCGCCTTTCTCATACCATCTTTAAACGCCATAGAAGCCGCCATCTTAAAGGCATTTTCGTTAGAGTCCACATCGTGGTATGAACCAAAGTGCAAGGTTACTTTTACATCAACAACTGGGAAGCCTGCTAGCACACCATTTGGCAAGGTATCAATCAACCCTTTTTCAACTGCAGGAATAAATTCACGAGGTACCACACCACCTTTAATGGCATCGACGAACTCAAAACCTTTACCTACTTCATTAGGCTCAACTTTTAATACCACGTGACCATACTGACCACGACCACCAGACTGCTTAACGAACTTACCTTCAGCGTTGTCCACTTTGCTGCGAATGGTTTCGCGGTAGGCTACTTGTGGTTTACCAACAGCGGCCTCAACACCAAACTCACGACGCATACGGTCAACAATAATTTCCAAGTGCAACTCGCCCATTCCAGAAATAATGGTTTGACCAGATTCTTCATCTGTATGTACGCGGAACGAAGGATCCTCTTGAGCCAAGCGATTCAACGCAATACCCATTTTTTCTTGGTCGGCTTTGGTCTTGGGCTCTACAGCTTGAGAAATAACAGGCTCTGGGAACTCCATTTTCTCAAGAGTAATAACATGCTGCGGATCACACAATGTGTCACCAGTGGTAGCCTCTTTCAACCCCACAGCAGCGGCGATATCACCAGCGCGCACTTCTTTAATCTCTTCACGTTGGTTCGCGTGCATCTGCAAGATTCGACCCACACGCTCTTTCTTACCCTTAATTGGGTTGTAAATGGTATCGCCAGAATTCACCACACCTGAATAAACGCGGAAGAAGATTAATTGACCGACAAAAGGATCGGTCATGATCTTAAACGCTAAACCTGAGAAAGGCTCGTCATCTGAGGCTTTACGTGAACCTGTTTGACCATTCTCCAACTCACCCTCAACTGGAGGAATATCAATTGGCGATGGTAGATACTCTACAACCGCATCCAGCATTGCCTGCACACCTTTGTTTTTAAAGGCACTACCGCAAAGCATGGGTACGATTTCGCCAGAAATAGTCCGTGTGCGAATACCCAAACGAATTTCTTCTTCAGTTAACTCGCCACTTTCAAGGTATTTGTTCATTAATTCTTCAGAAGCTTCAGCGGCGGCTTCAACCATCTTCTCGCGCCATTCTTCTGCAGTATCTTTAAGATCGGCAGGAATATCCTGAAACTCAAACTTCATCCCCTGTGACGCTTCATCCCACAAAATCGCTTTCATGCGCACCAAGTCAATCACGCCAGCAAATTTATCTTCGGCACCAATAGGTACCTGCATTGGCACTGGGTTACCACGTAAACGTTCACGAATTTGGTTATAAACTTTAAAAAAGTCTGCACCAATACGGTCCATTTTATTAACAAAAGCCAAACGCGGTACACCGTATTTGTTTGCTTGTCTCCAAACAGTTTCAGACTGAGGCTGCACACCACCCACTGAGTCGTAGACCATACATGCACCATCTAGCACACGCATTGAACGTTCTACCTCAATAGTAAAGTCAACGTGCCCCGGGGTATCAATAATGTTAATACGATGCTCTGGGAATTTCCCTTCCATACCACGCCAAAAACAGGTGGTCGCAGCAGAAGTAATGGTAATGCCACGCTCCTGCTCTTGCTCCATCCAGTCCATGGTAGCAGCACCATCATGAACCTCACCAATTTTATGAGATACACCGGTGTAGAAAAGAATACGTTCAGTAGTAGTCGTCTTACCCGCGTCGATGTGGGCAGAGATACCAATGTTGCGATAACGCTCAATAGGGGTTTTACGAGCCAATTTATTTACCTTCCGATTGTTTCAATTAATACACCTTGGGCCCAGTGTTAAATACTGAGCCCAAGGCGCCATCACTACCAGCTAGGATTACAACTTATGTTGTTGATATCTGCTTGACGCCTGCGAATAGGGCAGCAGATCAACTCCTAGCTTAAAAACGATAATGTGCAAAAGCTTTATTGGCTTCTGCCATACGGTGCACTTCTTCACGCTTTTTAATCGCACCACCGCGACCTTCAGCAGCGTCAATTAATTCACCCGCTAAACGCAAACCCATGGATTTTTCACTGCGCTTCCTAGCCGCCTCACGTAACCAGCGCATTGCCAGCGCTGTACGACGACTTGCACGAACTTCCACAGGCACTTGGTAGTTAGCACCACCTACGCGACGGCTTTTCACCTCAACGATAGGTTTGGCATTATTTAATGCCGTAACAAATACTTCTAATGGATCTTTGCCTGATTTAGCAGAAATCGCATCCATAGCACGGTAAACAATCTGTTCTGCAACAGATTTTTTACCTGAATCCATAATGACATTTACAAACTTTGAAATGTCGGTGTTGCCATACTTTGGATCTGGCAACACTTCACGTTTGGGAACTTCACGACGACGTGGCATAAGTCTTCTCTCTAATTAATTAAGCTTCTTTAGGGCGTTTAGCACCGTACTTAGAACGGCCTTGTTTACGATCTTTCACACCAGCCGTATCCAAGCTACCGCGCACTGTGTGGTAACGTACACCAGGTAAGTCTTTAACACGACCACCACGAATAAGTACCACCGAGTGCTCTTGAAGATTGTGACCTTCACCGCCGATGTAACTACTGACTTCAAAACCATTGGTCAAACGAACACGAGCCACTTTACGCAATGCGGAGTTAGGCTTTTTCGGTGTCGTTGTATAAACACGAGTACATACACCACGTTTTTGTGGGGAGCCAGCTAGAGCTGGAACCTTACTTTTGGCTTTTTTCAAAGCGCGTGGTTTACGAATTAACTGATTAATTGTTGGCATTATTGATCCACTATATCCAGTAATAGTCATTTTGGGGTAAAACGCTTTTACCCCAAAAAAGACTGTTGATTTTATGGCCTATTGGCCCCCTTGTCAAGCCACCTGCTCATCATCAGTGGCTTCGCCCATTGGAATATCGGCCACATCCATTGCCAGCTCTGCACCGTTTCCATTTTTAGGCTGCTTTTTGCGTACATTGTGGTAGGCCAATCCTGTTCCAGCAGGGATTAAACGACCAACAATAACGTTTTCTTTCAAGCCGCGTAAATCATCACGTTTACCCATGATGGCAGCTTCTGTGAGTACACGCGTTGTCTCTTGGAAAGACGCTGCTGAAATAAAGGAGTCAGTGGAGAGAGACGCCTTAGTGATACCTAAGAGTATGTTCTCGTAAGTAGCGGGACGTTTGTCTTCAGCTAACACTTTATCATTTTCATCTAACAACTCAGCGCGTTCCACTTGTTCGCCAGGGATAAATCGTGTATCACCCGGATCCAACACCTGAACACGTCTTAGCATTTGACGTACAATCACTTCAATATGTTTATCGTTAATCTTCACACCTTGAAGACGGTATACGTCCTGAACTTCGTCAGTGATATAACGAGTTAATGCTTCTACGCCGAGTAGACGTAAAATATCATGCGGATCGGCAGGCCCATCAACAATCATCTCGCCTTTATTAACGATCTGACCATCATGCACCGTAACATGCTTATCTTTAGGAATTAGATAATCATGTGCAATGCCGTCCATATCTGTGATCACGAGACGTTGCTTACCCTTGGTTTCTTTACCAGTTGATACAGTACCCGTCATTTCTGCTAGCAAACCAGCATCTTTCGGTGAGCGTGCTTCAAAGAGTTCAGCCACACGTGGTAGACCACCAGTAATATCACGGGTCTTAGATGACTCTTGTGGGATACGAGCCAAGACATCACCCACACCCACTTGTTGACCGTTCTTAACGGTAATAATCGCACCAATTTGGAAGGTAATATTAACCGCTTGATCAGATTGAGCCAATTTCACTTCTTTACCTTTGCTATCCAACAATTTTACTTGTGGACGCAACCCTTTTGACTGGGTACCTGCACGACGTTTTGGATCGATCACAACAAGCGTAGATAACCCTGTTACCTCATCAATTTGTTTGGCAACAGTAACGCCTTCTTCGACGTTCTCAAAACGTACCTCACCAGCATACTCAGTGATAATTGGACGAGTATGCGGATCCCAGTTGGCAAGCACCTGACCTGCTTTAACCTTATGTCCATCTTGAATCAATAAGGTTGCACCGTAAGGTACTTTATGGCGTTCGCGTTCGCGACCTGACTCTTCGGTAATAATCACTTCACCGCCACGGGAGATCACAATCTGCTCTTGTCGGGCATTGGTTACGTAACGCATACCTGAGGAGAAGCGAATGACACCGTTTGACTTACTTTCTACTTGCGAGACAACAGCAGCACGCGAGGCGGCACCGCCAATGTGGAAGGTACGCATGGTAAGCTGAGTACCGGGTTCACCAATAGATTGCGCTGAAATCACCCCTACTGCTTCACCCACATTCACTAAACCACCACGACCCAAATCGCGACCATAACATTGCGCACATAAGCCGTAACGAGTTTCGCAGGTTAACGGTGTACGAACTTTCACTTCATCAATGCCTGCAACCTCAATGGCATCTACCGCATCTTCATCAAGCAGAGTACCTGCAGGGATTAACACTTCCTGTGTATCAGGGCTAATTACATCTGCTGCCGCAACACGACCTAAGATTCTGTCTTTTAAAGGTTCTACTACTTCACCGCCCTCAACCAAGGCTTTAAATACCATACCCTCTTCAGTACCACAATCTTGCTCAACTACCACCAAGTCTTGTGTTACATCAACAAGGCGTCGTGTTAAATAACCTGAGTTAGCGGTTTTAAGTGCCGTATCAGCCAAGCCTTTACGTGCACCGTGTGTTGAAATAAAGTACTGCAACACATTCAAGCCTTCACGGAAGTTAGCAGTAATAGGTGTCTCGATAATTGAGCCATCAGGTTTAGCCATCAAACCACGCATCCCAGCTAACTGACGAATCTGCGCTGCAGAACCACGAGCACCGGAGTCAGCCATCATATAAATTGCATTAAAGGATTCTTGGGTGGTAGTCTTACCGGCACGGTCAACAACAGGTTCACGACCTAATTGGTCCATCATGGCCTTAGCCACTTGATCCCCTGCACGACCCCAAATATCAACTACCTTGTTGTAGCGCTCGCCTTGAGTAACAAGACCTGAGGTATATTGCGCTTCAATTTCTTTCACTTCACCTTCAGCTGAGGCAATAATTTCTTCTTTCTCTTTTGGTACCAACATGTCATCAATACATATTGAAATACCAGCACGCGTTGCCATGCTGAAGCCGGTATACATCAACTTATCAGCAAAAA
Source organism: Ferrovum sp. PN-J185 (assembly GCF_001581925.1). Classification (NCBI taxonomy): domain Bacteria; kingdom Pseudomonadati; phylum Pseudomonadota; class Betaproteobacteria; order Ferrovales; family Ferrovaceae; genus Ferrovum; species Ferrovum sp. PN-J185. Next base: position 13,420 of record NZ_LQZA01000001.1, on the reverse strand, counting down.
TCACTGCTTCACGAATACCGCAACGTCTGAAAGCAGCATTAATTAAACGTGAGATTTCTTTTTTCTTGAGTGTCTTATTAATGAACTCAAAAGGTAAGCCCTCTGGCAGTATTTCTGACAGAATTGCACGTCCTACTGTGGTTTCATAACGCGTGGTTTTTTCTTGACGCTCACCTGCATCATTGCGGAAGGCCTCTTTAATACGCACCATAATTTTTGCAGTGACATCAACAGTACGTGTTTCAAAGGCACGAACCACTTCCGATACGTTAGCAAAAACCATTCCTTCACCACGTGCATTAACACGCTCACGGGTAATGTAGTACAAACCAAGCACGATATCTTGTGATGGAACAATAATGGGCTCACCGTTAGCAGGGGACAAGACGTTGTTGGAAGACAACATCAATGTTCTTGCTTCCATTTGTGCTTCGATGGATAAGGGCACGTGAACAGCCATCTGGTCACCGTCAAAGTCAGCATTAAACGCAGCACACACTAACGGATGTAACTGAATGGCTTTTCCTTCAATCAAGACAGGCTCAAAGGCTTGTATACCTAAACGGTGTAAGGTTGGAGCGCGGTTAAGTAACACTGGATGCTCACGAATAACATCTTCAAGAATATCCCATACTTCAGGGATCTCTTGCTCTACCATGCGTTTGGCAGCTTTAATAGTGGTCGCCAAGCCCATCACTTCTAAGCGATGGAAAATAAATGGCTTGAATAACTCAAGAGCCATTTTCTTAGGCAAACCACACTGATGTAATTTCAATTGTGGACCAACCACAATTACAGAACGACCCGAATAATCAACACGTTTACCCAACAAGTTCTGACGGAAACGACCGCTCTTACCTTTAATCATGTCAGCCAATGATTTTAATGCGCGTTTATTGGCGCCAGTCATTGCCTTACCACGACGACCGTTATCAAGTAACGAATCAACCGCTTCTTGTAGCATACGTTTTTCATTACGCACAATAATCTCAGGAGCTTTCAGTTCCAAGAGACGTTTTAAGCGGTTGTTACGATTGATAACACGACGGTACAAATCATTTAAATCACTGGTAGCAAAACGCCCACCATCTAAAGGTACTAGAGGGCGAAGTTCTGGAGGCAACACAGGTAATACTTCCATGACCATCCAATCAGGTTTAATACCTGATTTTTGGAATGCCTCAAGAATCTTAACGCGTTTAGCGTATTTTTTAATTTTGGTGTCGGACGCAGTACCTGATAACTCTTGACGCAAACGCTCAATCTCACTATCAAGGTCAATTTGACGTAATAACTCACGCACCCCCTCAGCACCCATACTAGCCTGGAATTCATCGCCATACTCTTCAACTTTGGCGAGGTAATCTTCCTCAGTAAGTAATTGACAACGCTGTAGAGGCGTCATACCAGGATCAGTCACCACGAACGCTTCAAAGTATAAGACACGTTCAATGTCACGCAAGGTCATATCCAACACCATACCCAAACGGGAAGGCAAGGATTTTAAAAACCAAATATGCGCAACAGGGCTAGCTAACTCAATATGACCCATGCGTTCACGACGCACTTTAGAGAGCGTCACTTCAACGTTACACTTCTCACAAATCACACCACGGTGCTTGAGTCGTTTATATTTACCACATAAACACTCGTAATCTTTGACTGGTCCAAAAATCTTGGCACAGAACAAACCATCACGCTCAGGTTTGAATGTACGATAGTTAATGGTCTCAGGTTTCTTTACCTCACCATACGACCATGAACGTATCTTCTCAGGAGAAGCCAGTCCAATACGGATTGCATCAAACTCTTCTTCTTGTGTTACTTGTTTAAATAAATCTAAAAGTGCTTTCACTTTCTACCTCCATCGGTTATGCCACGAGGCCTACCATGATGTCATCGTCAAATAATGCAAACCTATTAATTTCTTTCTAAATCGATATCAATACCTAGTGATCGAATTTCTTTCACTAACACATTGAACGACTCAGGCATTCCTGCAGAAATCTTATGCTCACCTTTAACGATGTTTTCATAAACCTTAGTACGTCCTGCCACATCGTCAGACTTAACGGTTAACATTTCTTGTAATGTATAGGATGCGCCGTAAGCCTCAAGTGCCCACACCTCCATTTCACCAAAGCGCTGACCACCAAACTGCGCTTTACCGCCAAGAGGTTGCTGTGTCACCAAACTGTAGGGTCCGGTAGAACGAGCGTGCATCTTGTCATCAACCAGATGATGCAATTTCAAGATATGCATATAACCCAAGGTCACAGGACGATCAAAGCCTTCACCGGTGCGACCATCAAACAGACGCATTTGACCGTTTCTTGGTAACCCTGCTAGTTCCAACATATCCTTGATTTCATCTTCTGTGGCGCCATCAAAAACAGGAGTTGCAAAAGGCACACCTTTTCTTAAGTTAGTGGCCAATTCCATTACTTGATCAGCATCAAGATCAGCCAACTCTTCTTGTTTACCCGTGCTGTTATACACGCGCTCCAAGAATTGACGCATTTTAACGGCATCAGTTTGTTGATCAATTAACTGACCAATTACATGACCCAAGCCTTTTGCAGCCCAACCCAAATGGGTTTCTAGGATCTGGCCCACGTTCATACGTGATGGTACGCCCAATGGATTTAATACGATATCAACAGGAGTACCATTCGCTGTAAAAGGCATATCTTCAACGGGAACTATCTTTGAGATCACCCCTTTGTTACCGTGACGACCAGCCATTTTGTCCCCAGGTTGGAGACGGCGTTTAACAGCCAAATACACTTTAACCATTTTTTGGACGCCAGGTGGCAATTCATCACCCTGGGTGAGTTTTCTACGTTTTTCATCAAAGAACGCATCAAATTCTTTTCTCTTCTGATCTAAGCTGTCTTTCAACTGTTCTAGCTGTAACTGTGCGTCATCTTCGGCAAGACGAATATCAAACCAGTCATAACGACCAATCTCACCCAAATAAGCTTTAGTAATCTTAGTGCCTTTGGCTAGTTTTTTAGGTCCGCCTTTAACTGTTTTACCGATTAACAAACGCTCGATACGACCAAATGTATCATTTTCAACAATACGTAACTGATCACCTAAATCTTTCTTGTATTGAGATAATTCGTCATCAATAATTTGTTGTGCTCTGGCATCGCGATCTATTCCTTCACGAGTAAACACTTGAACACCAATCACTGTACCAGACATACCGGATGGAACGCGTAAGCTAGTGTCTTTTACATCAGAGCTCTTTTCACCGAAGATAGCACGTAATAGTTTTTCTTCAGGAGTGAGTTGCGTTTCACCTTTTGGTGTGACTTTACCCACCAATACGTCGCCTGCTTCTACTTCCGCACCGATGTAAATAATGCCTGAGTCATCTAAACGACCTAGCATTCTCTCTGATAGATTAGAAATATCACGGGTGATTTCTTCAGGACCTAGTTTTGTATCGCGGGCTACCACAGACAATTCTTCAATATGAATTGAAGTAAAGCGATCTTCAGCCACAATACGCTCAGAAATTAATATTGAATCCTCAAAGTTAAAACCATTCCATGGCATGAATGCCACTAATAAGTTTTGACCTAAAGCCAATTCACCCATATCTGTTGACGCCCCGTCTGCAATGACGTCATCGCGAGCAATGACATCACCCACTTTAACGATTGGACGTTGGTTAATATTGGTGTTTTGGTTAGAGCGGCGATATTTAATTAAATTATAGATATCAACACCCACTTCGCCTGCTTGGGTTTCATTATCATTAACACGTACCACGATACGGGAAGCATCAACATAATCAACCACACCGCCACGACGAGCCTGTACAGTAGTACCTGAGTCAACCGCAACAGTTCTTTCAATACCCGTTCCAACTAAAGGTTTCTCTGCGCGTAAACAGGGCACTGCTTGACGCTGCATGTTTGAACCCATCAACGCACGGTTTGCATCATCGTGCTCCAAGAACGGAATCAATGAAGCTGCCACAGACACAATCTGCGCTGGCGCAATATCAATATGAGTGACGCGATCAGGTGTTGCTAAAGTAAATTCGTTATGGTGACGACAGGATACCAAGTCGTCAACAAAACGGTTCTTATCATCTACCGCTGCGTTCGCTTGGGCAATGACATAGCGACCTTCTTCAATGGCAGATAACATCTCAATCTCATCAGTTACTCGGCCATTTTCCACTTTACGATAAGGTGTTTCCAAGAAACCAAACTCATTGGTTCGCGCATACAATGCCAAGGAGTTAATCAAACCAATGTTAGGACCTTCAGGTGTTTCAATTGGACACACACGACCATAATGAGTAGGGTGTACGTCACGCACCTCAAAACCTGCACGTTCACGAGTTAAACCACCAGGCCCCAAGGCCGACACACGTCTTTTATGTGTGATCTCAGACAGTGGGTTAGTTTGATCCATAAACTGTGATAACTGACTTGAACCAAAAAACTCTTTAATCGCAGCAGAAATCGGTTTGGCATTGATTAAGTCGTGAGGCATAAGATTCTCAGACTCAGCCTGAGACAATCTTTCTTTTACGGCACGTTCAACACGCACTAAACCTGATCTAAATTGATTTTCTGCTAATTCACCTACAGAGCGAACACGACGATTACCAAGGTGATCGATATCATCAATTTCACCGCGGCCGTTTCTTAGTTCAACAAGAATTTTAATAACCGCAACAATATCATCATTAGAAAGTACGGCTGAACCGGTTAGTTCATTGCGACCAACACGACGGTTGAACTTCATACGACCGACAGTTGATAAGTCGTAACGCTCTTCACTAAAGAATAAGCCTTGGAATAGCGCTTTCACTGCTTCTTCGGTAGGCGGTTCACCTGGGCGCATCATACGGTAAATTGCTACTCGCGCTGCCATTTGATCAGCTGTATCGTCAACACGTAATGTTTGAGAGATATAAGGACCCTGATCCAAATCATTGGTGTAAATGGTCTTAAACTCTTTTACTCCGGCTGCATTCAACTTTGTGAGAGTAGCTTCAGTAATCTCATCGTTAGCCTGGGCGATTAACTCACCTGTTTCAGTATCAATAATATTGTGAGCAATAGCGCGACCTAAGAGAAAATCTTCAGGCACTTCAATACGTTTCAATCCCGCTTGTTCCATTTCACGAATATGCTTAACTGTAATTCGTTTATCACGAGGAACAATAACTTTACCTTTAGCACTAATATCAAAACGTGCTACATCACCACGTAAACGCTCAGGAACTAGTTCCATGGAAATGGTGTTCTTATCCATCTGGAAGCTATCAAACGCAAAGAATGACTCAAGAATCTGTTCAGGCGTATAACCTAACGCTTTTAGCAGAATAGTCACTGGCATCTTTCTGCGTCTATCGACGCGGAAATACAAATAATCTTTTGGATCAAACTCAAAATCCAACCATGAGCCACGATAAGGAATAATTCTGGCAGAAAATAATAACTTGCCTGATGAGTGCGTCTTACCACGATCATGTTCAAAGAATACACCAGGGCTACGATGTAACTGAGAAACGATGACACGCTCAGTACCATTAATGACAAAAGACCCATTCTTTGTCATCAAGGGAATTTCACCCATATATACTTCTTGCTCTTTCACCTCTTTCACAGTAGGTTTAGAGGCTTCACGGTCCATGATTTTTAATCGGACACGTGCACGTAGCGGTGAAGCGTAAGTCATACCACGCTGCTGACATTCAATCACATCAAAAGCAGGGTCGCCTAACTGATAGCTTACATACTCCAAACTGGCATTACCAGAATGGCTAATAATTGGGAAAATAGAACGAAAAGCGGCCTCTAAGCCTTGGCTTTTTCTATTGTTCGGGACAACTTCCGCTTGCAAAAATTCTGAATATGAATCAAGCTGAGTAGCAAGCAAAAACGGAACTTCGAGAATGCTTTGACGTTTGGCAAAACTTTTGCGAATACGTTTTTTCTCGGTGAATGAGTAACTCATGTTATCTCCACGTCATTGTGACAAATGCGTACGGCGACCCCTCAAAAGAGACCGCCGCTAACCAGGCTGCTTTAACTTCAAGCTAAATGGATGGCGCCCCATCCATCTTGCCCACATATTTCCAAATTACTTAATTTCGAAAGTGGCGCCAGCTTCAGCCAATTGTTTACCAATTGCATCAGCGTCAGCTTTTGAAACACCTTCTTTAACTGGTTTTGGTGCACCATCAACCAAATCTTTAGCTTCTTTCAAGCCAAGACCTGTGATTGCACGAACCACTTTAATTACGTTAACTTTGTTGTCGCCAGCGCTTGCGAGAATAACGTTAAACTCGGTTTTCTCTTCAGCAGCGGCAGCACCTGCGCCAGCAGCAGCAGGGGCAGCGGCAACTGCAACAGCAGCAGCAGCTGAAACACCAAACTTCTCTTCCATGTCTTTAATTAATTCAGACAATTCGAGAACTGTCATGCCAGCAATTGCATCTAAAATATCTGCTTTACTTAATGCCATTTTAAAACTCCTTAATTAAACAGTAGCTTGTTTTTGATCACGTACAGCGGCTACGCCACGTACAAACTTGGCCGGAACTTCGTTGAGCGTCTGCACAAATTTCGCCACCGGTGCCTGCATGGTACCCATTAACTTAGCAATGAGCTCCTCACGACTTGGCATCGAAGCAAGATTAGCAACATCTTTGGGTGTCATGACATAATTTGCCATCGCACCACCCTTGATAATCAACTTATCGTTTTGCTTGGAAAAATCATGCAATACTTTCGCGGCCGCAACAGGGTCATCTGAAATACCGTATACCAATGGTCCGATCATTTGTTCGGACAACATGGCAAACGGGGTATCAGTAACCGCACGACGCACTAAGGTATTTTTCAGAACACGAAAATACACTCCCGAAGCCCTGGCCTTGGCTCTTAAAACAGTCATGTCGCTGACTTCCATTCCGCGATACTCTGCCAGAATGATAGATTTCGCGTTGGCAACTTGGCCTGCCACTTCAGCAACTACCGCTTTTTTCTCTTCAAGATTAAGACTCAAGGTCCGTCCTCCTTACCAGAATTACAGAATCACACCATTGTGATTCCAACCACGGCGACCTTTATTTCAGGGCTCTAGTGCTCAACAAGCCACCAATACTACTAGACCTTCAATCAGGGACCGCCATCTGCGTAGGCTGTTTTACAACGATTAAACTCTTTCGAGTCCCTACGGTCTTTGATGTCCAGCTGAATTAATGTCTTAATTCAGCCGCCCAAAGTTCTTTCTACTGTATTAACTCGCTGCTACAGATGAGTTGTCCACACGGACACCTACACCCATAGTGCTTGATACAGAAATCTTTCTTAAATACACACCTTTTGCTGTGCTAGGACGCGCACGTGTTAACGCACCTAACAGAGCTTGAAAATTCTCTTCTAGCGCTTCTACGCTGAAAGAGGCGCGACCGATTGAGCAATGTACTAAACCTGCTTTATCTGTACGGTATTGAACTTGACCTGCTTTAGCGTTAGCCACAGCACCTGCTACATCAGCAGATACTGTACCCACTTTAGGATTTGGCATTAATCCACGTGGACCTAATACTTGACCCAATGGACCGACAATTCTCATGGCATCAGGGGTGGCAATAACCACATCAAAATCCATAAAACCGTTTTTAATTTTTTCAGCTAAATCATCAAATCCTACATGCTCAGCACCAGCTGCTTTTGCTTTCTCAGCATTTTCACCTTGCGCAAATACAGCTACTCGCATAGTTTTACCTGTACCTCTAGGTAATACTACTGAACCACGAACTTGTTGATCAGATTTCTTTGCATCAATACCCAAGTTAATTGCTACGTCCACTGATTCGTCAAATTTAGCAGTAGCTGTTTTTTTAACTAATTCTAGGGCGTTATTGATGGGATAGACTTTTGTACGGTCCACTTCAGCCAATAAGGCTTTTACTCGTTTTGATTGACGTGCCATTATTTAACCCCCTCAACTTCGATACCCATACTGCGAGCGCTACCTGCAATGGTTCTAACAGCAGCATCCATATCAGCAGCTGTTAAATCTGGCATTTTAGTTGTAGCAATCGCTTCGGCTTGAGCACGAGTTAATTTACCCACCTTATCGGTATGAGGCTTAGCACTTCCTTTAGTTACACCAGCGGCTTTCTTAATCAAGATTGTGGCCGGGGGCGTTTTCATTACAAAAGTAAAGCTTTTATCTGCATAAGCAGTAATCACTACCGGAACAGGAAGACCTGGCTCCATGCCTTGTGTCTGCGCATTAAATGCCTTACAAAATTCCATAATGTTGAGACCGCGCTGACCTAGCGCTGGACCTACGGGTGGACTTGGATTGGCTTTCCCCGCAGGAATTTGTAGCTTGATGTAGCCTACAATTTTCTTTGCCATAATAGCTCCTTAAGATGGGTTCGAACGGATCTTTTAATGACCCTCCCCGTTAATTAACCCTAATTTAATTAGGACTTTTCTACCTGACCAAATTCCAATTCAACAGGCGTTGCACGCCCAAAAATAAGAACTGATACACGTAATTTGTTTTTATCGTAATTCACTTCTTCCACATTGCCGTGGAAATCTGTGAAAGGACCGTCTTTAACACGCACTGACTCACCCACTTCAAAAAGAATTTTAGGACGTGGCTTCTCCACACCCTCTTGGACCTGATGCATGATCACATCCACTTCTTTATCAGTAATAGGTGATGGCTTATTAGCTCTTCCACCGACAAAACCAGTCACTTTTGGCGTACTTTTAACCAAATGCCAAGTTTCATCTGTCATATCCATTTGCACTAAAATATAACCAGGGAAAAACTTACGCTCACTAATGCTTTTTTGGCCACCCTTCATCTCAACCACTTCTTCGACGGGGACTAAAATTTGCCCAAACTGGTCTTGCATACCGGATCGAGCAATGCGCTCAAGAAGAGCCTTTTGTACGCTCTTCTCAAATCCTGAATAGGCATGCACTACATACCATCTCATTGTCATCACTCAGTCCGCCCTAATAATCGTTGAACCAATGCCAGCAAACCCCAATCAACTAGCCATAGGAATAACCCCATCGCTACAACCAGAGCGAATACAACCAGCGTAGTTTGATAAGTTTCTTTTTTGCTCGGCCAAACTACACGTTTTGTTTCTGCAATTGCATCTTGTGAGAAACGAAAAAATTCTTGACCTGATACGGTGAACCAAGCTACCACAGCACCTAAACCTAACCCCACCAACACAGACAGCACGCGAAATAACAGCGCGTGTTCTGACAACTGATAGTATCCAATTAGTCCTGCTGCTACCAATATCAAAGCAAAAGAAAACTTAAGCTTATCTGCCATTAATTTTAATAATCCTATCTTATGCTCACGCACATTTGGCAGGCCAGGAGGGCCTCGAACCCCCAACCTACGGTTTTGGAGACCGTCACTCTGCCAATTGAGCTACTGGCCTGTAACCACTACAACTTAAGGTGAGTGTTTAAAACGACAAACACCCACAGCTTCTTCACTTAAGTACTTTTACTCAATAACTTTAGCGACCACACCGGCACCTACCGTACGGCCACCTTCACGAATTGCAAAACGCAATCCTTCTTCCATCGCAATCGGTGCAATCAATGTTACCGTTACCGATACGTTGTCTCCAGGCATCACCATCTCGGTGCCTTCTGGCAATTCAATCGCACCCGTTACGTCTGTAGTACGGAAGTAAAACTGTGGACGATATCCTTGGAAGAATGGTGTATGACGTCCACCTTCTTCTTTCGACAATACGTAAATCTCAGCAGTAAATTTAGTGTGCGGAGTAATTGAACCTGGTTTCGCCAACACTTGACCACGCTCAACGTCTTCACGCTTGGTACCACGTAATAACACACCAACGTTATCACCTGCTTGACCTTGATCCAATAACTTACGGAACATCTCAACACCAGTACATACCGTCTTCTGGGTTGCCTTCAATCCCACAATCTCAATCTCTTCACCAACCTTGATCACACCGCGCTCAACACGACCAGTCACCACAGTACCGCGACCAGAAATAGAGAACACATCTTCAACAGGCATCAAGAATGCACCGTCAATAGCACGCTCAGGATCAGGGATATAGGTATCCAATGCTTCAGCTAAACGCCAGATAGCAGGTTCACCAATCTCAGATTGATCACCTTCCAAGGCTTTCAACGCACTACCAATAACGATCGGTGTGTCATCACCTGGGAAGTTATATTTAGATAACAACTCACGAACTTCCATCTCAACCAGTTCCAACAACTCTTTGTCGTCAACCATGTCGGCTTTGTTCATGAATACAACAATGTATGGCACGCCTACCTGACGGGCTAACAAAATATGCTCACGGGTTTGTGGCATAGGACCATCAGCTGCAGATACCACCAAAATAGCACCGTCCATCTGGGCAGCACCAGTAATCATGTTCTTCACATAGTCAGCGTGGCCTGGACAGTCAACGTGAGCATAGTGACGGTGATCCGTCTCATACTCAACGTGCGCCGTATTAATCGTAATACCACGTGCCTTCTCTTCTGGCGCCGAATCAATCTGATCGTAACTCTTCGCCTCACCACCATACTTCTTCGACAACACAATCGTTAACGCCGCTGTCAAAGTCGTCTTACCATGATCCACGTGACCAATCGTCCCCACGTTTACGTGCGGCTTCGTACGTTCAAACTTACCCTTCGCCATATCAGTTTCCTTAACAATACTCAGCTTATTTGGCTGATCAAAAGTTAATAAAAAGAGTTATCAATGCCTTGGAGCCCATGACCAGGATTGAACTGGTGACCTCTCCCTTACCAAGGGAGTGCTCTACCACTGAGCTACATGGGCTCTGTTTACCCAAAACACTACCTGGAGCGGGTGAAGGGAATCGAACCCTCGTCGTAAGCTTGGAAGGCTTCTGCTCTACCATTGAGCTACACCCGCATAAATCCTGCAAAAACACTTAAATCAATCATGCTAAAAGCATGGTGGAGGGGGAAGGATTCGAACCTTCGAAGGCAGAGCCGTCAGATTTACAGTCTGATCCCTTTGACCGCTCGGGAACCCCTCCAAATGAACCAATTATTGTGTACTAATTAGGGATGTCTTGTCAATGAAAGTTATGAAAATTTCTAAAATAATCATTAAGTTCGCTTAGAAATATTTCATTTTTTTGAATTATTGCTTAAAAACCCACCATCTTGAGGCGATATAATTAAAAAACATTCCGCCTAAGGAGCCAATTGCTACAGCAAGTGCCGGATATATTTTGGCTGTAGTAACACTCATTATCATTATGATGTATAAGCTATTGTTTATAATAGCGCCAACTGAGTTAGCTAAAAAATAATGCACCCATTCATTAACTAAACTTTTATTGTATTGATACTTAAATGTATAGCGCCTATTTATTATCCAAGTAACAGTTACTGCTAATAAGAAGCTAAATACCTTGGCTAATACTAATCCCATTCCCCAGAATTTACTCAATATCGTCACCACACCTGCGTCCACAATAAAACCACAGGTACCTGCCACAATAAAAGAAAAATAATGCTGTTTATTTAGTTTGTGGGGCTTATTGATTAGCGTTTTATCCATAATTACCTATATTTATTAATAGGTATAATACCTAAACAATAACCACAAAAGTGAATGGAATGATCCCTACATTATCTTTAATAGTCCCAATGCATAATGAAGCAGGGAATATTGACACGCTTTACCAACGATTAGCGAATGTTCTATCGCCGTTATCTGTTTCATGGGAAATGATTTGCATTAATGACGGCAGCACCGATGACACGCTTAATGAGTTATTGAAAGCACAACGTATTTACAAAGAGATTTGTATTATTGATTTGACTAGAAATTTTGGTAAAGAAGCAGCTTTATCTGCAGGTCTTGATTTCGCAAAAGGAGAGGCAGCCATTCCCATTGATGCCGACCTTCAAGACCCACCAGAAATTATTCCACAAATGATTGAATTATGGCGCAAAGGGTTTGAAGTAGTATTAGCCAAAAGAAAAACTCGTACTGGTGATTCTTTTGTTAAACGCAACACTGCCCATTTATTTTATCGAATCATTAATAAACTAAGTGAAGTAGATATTCCACAAGACACGGGTGACTATCGACTGATTTCACGACCGGTAATCAATGCCTTGAAACAACTACCAGAGCGCAGACGATTCATGAAAGGTTTATTTGCTTGGGTGGGCTATAAAACGGCGGAAATAGAATATGAAAGACCAGAACGCTTTTCTGGTACATCAAAGTTCAATTATTGGAAATTATGGAACTTTGCATTAGAAGGAATTACTTCTTTTAGCGATGCACCATTAAAGATCGCATCATATCTAGGTATTATCATATCCTTACTTTCCTTTGTTTATGCTATAAAAATAGTAATAGATACATTATTGTTTGGTAATCCCGTCAAAGGCTATCCATCATTAATAGTCGCCATTTTATTTTTCTCAGGAGTGCAACTGATAGCATTAGGAATTATTGGGGAATACTTAGGAAGAATTTATGCAGAAACCAAACAACGCCCTATCTATTTAATACGTGACATCTGGCCGTCTGAAGACATCACAGTATTTCAAAAAAATAAAGAGAATTAATTTAAGAAACGTTAAGTTAACAAATAAAAAAGTAAATTAGGAACAAGTAAAAAAAGTCCATTTATTCCAAATAACTTGAAAAAGCTACTTGTTAATTATTAAACTTAATGTAAATCGTTTTAAGCGAATCACCGTTAACAGATAATTTATTGACTGAATAAGCAATACTCTCACCTACAACGACATCACGATGATTATCGACAAAATCAGCAGCTGATTTCGTATCAGGAGTAATCATCAAACCACCCTTGTGTAACGATACATGATAAGAATCATTAATACCGTCATGAGCAAAACTAAAGACAGTAGATTTTAGTTCTTTTCCAGGTTCATGGAATACTTTATCAACGTTTTGTATAACCTGTAACTTCAATTCAGAACTATCCACTTGAATGTTATAGCCATGATCAACAAAGGGTTTAATACGTGGCTTCATGATAATTAATTGAGCTTTAGGAATCTTACGAACCAAACGATATTTAGCACCAAAATCACCTGATTTAAATACTAACGTATCAGAAGAAACAGGGGCAGTGCCAACCACAGAGTTGTCAGTGTTGACCGGTAATTGAATATTATTTGAATCATTCAAAGCCAACTCTTTGGCACTAACATCACCGCCATTGTCATTCTGGTTATTGGCTTGCTGTTGGCCACCGTTGCCGTTGTCACCTTTGTTGCCACCGGCGTTGTTATTGCCGCCACCATTCTGGTTATTGGCTTGCTGTTGGCCACCGTTGCCGTTGTCACCTTTGTTGCCACCGGCG